>NZ_JAVRCP020000008.1:0-197814 GCF_034530675.2 Nostoc sp. DedVER02 | reverse complement strand
TGAGGTAATATCTATCTCATCTTATAACTTTATTTTAGAAGCTCTTTTCTATGCAGCTTCATATTAAATTGGTATAAAGCGTAGCATCTGTTTATGATCTTAGATAGCTTGCTTGTATACATGATTGAATAACTCAGAATTTCATCTTAATTTCATAAACTTCTGTCAATCTATTTCTAAGGGATAACCCTGTTATTAACTATGCTGATTTCACAAAACTGCCACGAACCTCTAACTTTTCAATTTGATATGCGTGTGTTGCTAGTCGAAGATGAGTCAGATTTGGGCGCTGCTATTAAGCGAACGCTGAAGCAGCAAAAGTATTTAGTTGACTGGGTAATGGATGGTAATGAAGCATGGGCATATTTAGAAAATAGTTCGGCACAATATACAGTGGCGATTTTAGATTGGATGCTCCCAGGATTTACTGGTTTGGAATTGTGTAAAAGGCTGCGTTTAAAAGGAAATTCTTTGCCTGTCTTGATGCTCACAGCTAGAGATAGCATGGAAGATAAAGTTGCTGGTTTAGATGCGGGTGCTGATGATTACTTGGTGAAGCCTTTTGGAATGGCAGAATTACTGGCAAGGTTGAGGGCATTGCAGCGGCGTTATCCCCACTTACAACCTCAACAACTAACCGTTGGTAACTTTACTTTAGATTACAGCAATAGTACAGTTGTCGGTCAAAATACGACGGGCGAAAAACAGGAAATTTCTTTAACTAATAAAGAATTCCAACTGGTGGAATATTTTATGAAGCACCCCAATCAAATTGTTACCACCGAACAGATTCGCAATCAGCTTTGGGAAGTAAGTGCAGAACCTGCTAGCAATGTGGTAGCAGCGCAAGTACGTTTGTTGCGTCGCAAGCTAGCCTGCTTCGACTGCACCAACCCGATTGAAACTTTGCACGGTATGGGATATCGTCTTAATGTGATTAATGAATCAAAATAAACTGTTTCGAGGAACTCGTGTTCGTTTAGCTCTGTGGTATGCCCTCGTCATGGGTTCAATTTTAAGCGTTTGTGCTTTCGGTGTCTACAGAGCTGTTTTCCGTGCTCATGTGGTAGCTTTAGACAGTGAAATTGAGTCTGTAGCAGGAACACTACATGACAGTATTGAATTTAAGCTCAGGCAGCCTGGGAGTTTGGAACCTGTTGTACAGCAGCTATTCCCAAATATAAATTTATGTAGAATTGGAGCCAGCTGTACTCAACAGCAGTCAGATACTAAACGCCATTTTCTTGGTGTAGTTAATAAAGATCACTACTATGTGCGTTTTTTTGATATTTCAGGACGCTTAATTGCTACTACCGGCAATTATCCAGAAGGGCTGTCTACTGTTTTCAGCAATGAAAAATGGTTATTTCTCAAAGACAGCAAAGGCAATGATTACCACCAAAATTCTTTAATGCTACACACCCAAGATCATCGGGATTGGGGCTATATGCAAGTGGGGCGAAGTCTTGAAGAATTTAATCGTTATCTGGATAGTGTCAAATTCAATTTAGGTTTAGGATTGCCGATCGCAATGGGTATGGTTGCAGTTGCTAGTTGGTGGCTATCAGGATTAGCTATGCAGCCAATTTACCAATCTTATCGACAAATTCAACAATTTACAGCAGATGCAGCACACGAATTGCGAACGCCTTTAGCTGCAACAGGCGCAACGGTGGAATCAGCGCTTTTAATGTCGCAGCTGGATGAAGAAGAAACGCGGGACATTCTGCGAACTATCCACCGTCAGAATCAGCGACTTATTACTTTGGTTGTAGATTTATTATTATTGGCTCGTTTAGATAGGCAACACTTGCCAGTACAACTAGAACAATGTTGTCTAAATGATATTGTCAGCGATTTAGTCGAGGAATTTGAAGCGATGGCAATTGCGGCAGGTGTAATGCTGCAATCTAGGATCAAGGTAAATAAGCCAGTAAATATTGTCGGTGATAGTGACCAGCTTTATCGTTTAGTTTCTAATTTAATTGTTAATGCAATTCAGTATACACCCAAAGGAGGGGAGGTTACGGTTTGCCTGGGTTGTAGTGACAATCATGCTGTGATTCGGGTTCATGATACGGGTATTGGTATCCCAGAGAAGGAACTGACTCGAATTTACGATCGCTTTTATCGCGTGAATAGCGATCGCTCTCGTAGCACTGGCGGTTCTGGATTAGGATTGGCGATCGCCTCTGCAATTGTTCAGGCACACCACGGTAGTTTGAATGTGCAAAGCGAATTAGGTAAAGGTAGTACTTTTACCATCGAACTACCGTTTAATGTTATCCACCTAAACAGGGTTCGCTCTTTTTCGCCATTTAAATGACTGTTTCGCCGCTTACGCCAATCTAAATAGAAAATTTCGTATTTAACCTATAGGTTTTCTATCTTTTGTTACTACCCCTGCTTTTAGAGTGTAGTCATTTTTTGCTGTGTGGTGTGAATTACAGGAGTTTAAATAATATATGTCAAACTATCGTTATCTAGTAATTGCGGGTATTGGTTGTGTATTTACCTTAAGTGATTTTGCTGCTAATTCAGTTCAACCTGTACGTGCTTTGACTCAGCCTCAGAGTAGTCAAACAGAAAAAGTTCCTTCTCAAGCAGACTCATTACTAACTGCTCAGTCTGCATCTCCCACTCCGACTTTACTCGATAACCTCAACCCTAATCCCAATTCTCTACAGTTTCCTACCAAACCAGAAGATGTCAAAATTCAGGCTACTCAGCCGATTACTCTGCAACAAGCTTTGGAACTGGCACAGCGGAATAATCGGGAGCTACAAGTATCAATACTGACTTCAGAACGAAGTCGTGCAACTCTACGTGAAGCACAAGCTGCTTTGTATCCCAATGTTAGTTTAAATACTGATATTTCTCCTCAACAATCTGCTAGTAGTCAGCTTTCTGCTGAACTGCGTTCTCGAAGTGGGATACCTTCTACAGAACAAGCTCCAAGTACAACCTCTTCTGGAGCGGCACAACTGAGTTATAACATTTACACCTCTGGCTCCAGGTCGGCTCGCATTAGAGCAGCCGAGGAACAATTACGTTTTGATGAGTTGGATTTAGAGCGTTTGTCACCCATTTTCTGCTAATTTACTCTTATTGATAACTCCGGTAATCCGACCGATAAACCGCAATTTTGAATAAAGCGATATCTACCTTGACAACCATCCAATTACTCGTCCTTATTACAGTTTTCTTGATAGCAAGCGTCATTAGCGTTATCACTGGTAGCACGTCTCTAATTACCGTACCTATAATGCTTCAGTTTGGGGTTGAACCGCGCACTGCCCTTGCTACTAATATGCTGGCACTAACATTAATGAGTATCGGTGGCACATTACCTTTTATTGGTAAAGGAGTAATTGACCGCCGTCGCTTACCACGATTAATAGTTCTAACCCTGGCAGGATCAATATTGGGAGCATTGCTTGTTCTGGTTGTGCCGTCAAAATCGATGCCACTTATTATCTCTATCTCGATGATTGTAGTTACCGTGTTATCAATTGCCAACAGGAATGCTGGAGTAGTTCCAGCAGAAGTAATACCTTCGCGGATAGCAGAAATCGCAGGCTATATAGTCACTTTCCTACTTGGTATTTACGGCGGCTTTTTCAGTGGCGGTTATGTTACCTTACTGACAGCAGCCTACGTGATGTTATTTCGCATGACATTTGTTCAAGCAATAGCTACAACTAAGCTGGTTAATATATTTTCTTCATTAGTTGCCACTTTAATATTCATGATGCAGGGCATTGTGGATTACAAACTAGGTGTGATTCTTGGTCTGACAATGTTTATGGGTGGAATAATTGGCGGACATATTACTCTCAGCTTGAGTAGTATCTGGTTACAACGTATTTACCTCACAGTTGTGAGTATGCTTGCATTTGTAACACTGCGTAAATCCTGGCAATCCAATCAATCAGTTAGCCATGACTAGTCAATTACACCTGGAATTTAAAGTTTATATCTGTCCTTCCCTACTTTAAAAGCAAATTAGCTAGCATATATTCAGCTTTTATGCCTCAGATGAGTTAAGCTACATCTGTGGCAGTAACGACCTTGCGATATTGTTCAACTTAGGAGTGCGATCGCGTTTCTTTAGCATACTCGCAGATACTACACATAGGCATTAACAAGGCTGATCGCTCTCGTAGTACTGGTGGTTCTAGTTTAGGATTAGCCATTGTTCAAGCACATAAAGGTAAAACAAATGTAGAAAGTGAATTAGGTAAAGGTAGCACTTTTACAGTTCAATTACCTAAAGAAAAATGAGTTTTAATTATTAAATTAATCTTATAAGATCAAACACACTAAAAATATACAAAGGTGAATGCTTAACGCTTTCTAAATTGTGATTGGAGAGATTTATGGCATTTTGGAGCGTTTGAAGAAGAAACGCGAAGCCAGAAGATAGATTAGCAGTACACTATCTAGAGCCAGTTCAAATCGTGCAAATTCTCGTCCATGATAGCGCCAATCCCAATAGCTAATAGGACTATGGAAACGGATACTCCATTCTAAAGGAAAAAACAATAACGGCCCATCGTTGGTATGGGTGAAGATGTCCACAACAGCATGGAATAAACATGCTAGCAGGAACCAGAATAACCAGCGTTCGTGTGACCCAATGTTTCTTCTACGTCGCCAGACTAATCCTAAGCCAAGCACAAGCAACACGGGGCTATGTAGTAAATTATGGAATGCTATCCAAGCTGGGTTGTAAAAGTACAGCTGGTCAAACATTAAATGAAAAGTATTAGCTAGACTCCAACCCAAAATCAAATGATAGTAAATAATTCCGCTGATAGACAAAACCCAAAGGGGTATATCAGGAGCCACAGAGCCAAGCAGAAAAGCACTTTTAACAATCGGTACTCGTGGTAATGCCTTATCTAGAGCCGCTGTCATGAGAAAATGAGAGGGAGTTTTCATGTTTGTATGAACTACCCAGACCTACGGTAGCTGAGGGGAAGGACTTTTGGGTTACGTTAAATCCTGTAAGAGTACAAAGAAGCCTAAAATGATGCCAATACACCCTAAAGAATAGTAAAACCAACGATCATCTTCCCAAACTCTCAATACGGTTCGATTTGGATAATTAACGAAAGCATTGATTTGGGAAACTATTGTCTGAGTTGATACATAGAAAGGGGTGTAGAAGGGTGAGAAAGATACTTCGCCTTTTGTAGTCAAAAGAAGGATTTGGTCACTAGAGCCATTATCCATACTAATCTTGCCAACTTTAGCTCCTTGCAGTTCGCCCTGTGGAAACTTTATGACATTTGATACCAATAAACTGGTTTCTACTAATTCACAACGTTCCTGGTTTGGATCGACTCGGTTACAAGTTAGCGTTGTCACTCGCCCAAAGAAAGCGATTAGAAAAAGCCCTGACAAGATAAACGTGATTGCTAGCGCCAAAGCCCAGAGTGAGGAATTTCTGTGTCTGATTGTAAAGGGTTGCATAAAAGACCCATAATAAATTTTTAGGTAACTATGCTTTTTTAGTTAAATTCCCTTCAAGAGATGAATTTGCGATTGCAGCTATATCCTTAGCAGCTTTTTCCTTGCGTTCGCTGTAGCGATCAGTGAGGTAATCCACCTTGTCTCGTAGCAACAAGGTGAACTTATAAAGTTCTTCCATGACATCCACAACGCGATCGCGGTAGGGCGAGTCTTTCATTGTGCCGTCAGAATTGAACTCAAGGTAAGCTTTAGCAACAGAGGATTGATTCGGAATTGTAAACATCCGCATCCATCGTCCTAAAAGCCGCAATGTATTGACAGCGTTAAAAGACTGAGAACCACCACTAACTTGCATGACGGCCAAAGTTCTACCCTGTGTCGGTCTAACTGCTCCAATACTGAGAGGAATCCAATCGATCTGGTTTTTCATGATGCCAGTGATCTGACCGTGCATTTCTGGGCTAGACCAGACCTGTCCTTCTGACCATTGGCTCAATTGGCGCAACTCTTGCACTTTGGGATGAGTGTCAGGTACGCTGCCGTAGATTGGTAGTTCACGTGAGTCGAAAAACTTCACCTCTGCCCCAAATTCCTGAATGATGCGTGCGGCCTCCTCTGCCAAAAGTCGGCTATAGGAACGCTCACGCAACGAGCCATACAAAAACAAAATTCTGGGGGGATGGTCAAATGTCGTCATAGAAATGTCAGGATACAAATTAATAATTGGCACAAAACGTAGAGCTACAGACTAACAACAGGCTCCTTGATTGCACACTTGACTACTAGCTTCAACAGGTTTAATATCCCGTACCTGTGAGTCACCCAAAACTTTATAAATCTCCCAGGGTGAGCCATCTGGGTCATGCACCCACACTTTATCCTGAAGGGCATAGCAACAAGTCACTTGCTCCTCTGGTCGAGTCTCTAGCCCAAGTTGTTGCAGGCGATCGCTTGCGGTTACAACTTCATCCGCTGTCTCAACCTCCACACCCAAATGATTTAAAGTGCCAGCCCTCTCTGTATTTTCAATCAGTACTAGTTTTAGAGGAGGCTGGGCGATCGCAAAGTTGACGTAACCAGGGCGGCGTTTTGCAGGCTCAGTACCAAAAAGCTTGCTATAGAAATCAACCGCAGCATCTATATCACTAACATTCAAAGCAAGTTGAACACGAGACATAACAGTTCTCCTTAAATCGATACACATCAATATTGATGTGTATCTATATATTGCCAAACTATATTGATGAGTGTCAATATATAAATATGAATTCTTTAACCTCTACTTCAACGTGTTGTCTTTTCCTGCTGCAAGAGGTGTTGCAGCCAGATGAAGCGGCTCAGATTGCTGCATTATTTCGAGTGCTGGGTGAATCAGCTCGGTTACAGTTGCTCAGTTTTATTGCAGTTCAACCTGCACAAGAAGCTTGTGTTTGCCAGTTGGTAGAACCACTTGGTTTATCGCAACCCACTGTCAGCCATCATCTGAAGGTGTTGTATGAAGCAGGCTTGCTCCAAAAGGAACGACGCGGCACTTGGATTTACTATCGGTTAGTACCAGAGCGGTTCGAGATATTGCAGAAGGTACTAACTCTTCCAAAATCAAAACGAGATTGAAAGATTTGCAGATTGATTGAGGAAGACAGTGTTCCAGGGGCAACTTAAGAATACCAAAGAGAGAGCAAATAAGGCTGCACTTCACCTGCATACTTGCTCCCAACAATCAAGCAGACCAGGCACGGTAATGACTTACTCTTTTGCCAACTCTCGCAGAAACGTAGTTTGAGCTTCTCGCAGCTCAACATCAGGGTTCATGGTCAGGATTGTTTTGATAGCATCGTCGTAAGATGAACCAGCACTAATCAAGTAGGAAGCTAAGATTGTTCCTGTCCGCCGTCTGCCACTAGTGCAATGAACTGCAACACCGTTGCCAAGAGCGTTTTGACTGTTAATAAAGTTTTGTAATTCCTGAAGCTGTTCTTGGCTGGGTGCGGTGCCTCCTTTAATAGGCACCCAGAGGTAAGTAATGTCTGCCTGCTGATATAAATCTAGATTGGAGGGGTCATCCATAACAGAGACGATCGCACGAATACCCACCGCTTGTAATTCAGTCAACTCTTCTGCCATCGGCTTACGCATACCTGCCAGCTTCCCTGGAATCACCCACCACAGGTTTTCTCTTATCGGTTGACTTGATTCCTGCTCCATTGGTTTGACCTCAGTCTCATTCCAGCATTACAATTTGAGCTAACATTGCAATTTCTAAACAGCAGGCGTAGATTCTTCTTTCAGTGACTCAATTAATTGAGCCACCCGTTCTTTAATCTCATCGCGTACTCTGGGGAATATTTCAGGCTGTTCGGCTGGGTCATCCAACTGCCAGTCTTCAAATACTTCGCGCACGACCCACTCTGGTGGCAAATTCACGCCACAACCACACAGAGAAATTACAATATCAAAATCCTCCGCTTTAAAATCACTCAGAGCTTTGGAGTGTTGATCGGTAATGTTAATGCCGATTTCTTTCATGGTAGCGATCGCCTCTGGTCTGACAACACTTGCTTCTAACCCAGAGCTAACTACTTCAATTTTTCCCTTACCAAGGGTTTTAGCAAAGCCTTCTGCCATTTGAGAACGGGCAGAATTCTTTTTACAAACAAACATCACTCGTTTCATAGTTTGATTCCCCTAATAATGTCGTTAAATTTATCAGCTGCTCGATTCAGGCGTTGCGAAATAACGCTTTTGGAGCCAGAAGGCAACATTAACCAGACTAATTAGCACAGGCACTTCTACTAGCGGGCCAACGACAGCTGCAAAAGCCACACCTGAATTGATGCCAAACACTGCAATTGCCACTGCGATCGCTAACTCAAAATTATTTCCTGCTGCTGTAAACGCTACACTGGCGGCTCTAGAATAGTCTGTCTTAATGCGCCATGCCATGTAAAAGCTGACCAAAAACATCACAACGAAGTAGATGATCATCGGAATTGCAATCTTAACTACATCTAAGGGAATTTGAACGATTAAATTTCCTTTCAAGCTGAACATGACCACTATTGTAAATAGCAGAGCAATCAGCGTAATCGGGCTGATTTTAGGCACAAATTCTTCGTGATACCATTGCTTACTCTTCGCCTTCACTAAGAAGTAACGAGTGAAAAATCCAGCTAAAAAGGGAATACCAAGATAGATAAACACGCTCTCGGCAATCTCGGCAATACTCACGTTAACGACACTACCTTGCAACCCAAACAGAGGCGGTAGCACACTAATAAAGAACCACGCATAAGGACTGTAAAAGATGACTTGAAAGATGCTGTTAAAAGCAACCAATCCAGCCGTGTACTCCGTGTTGCCTCGTGCTAAGTCACTCCAGACGACGACCATTGCAATACAGCGAGCTAATCCAATCAAAATCAATCCTGTCATATATTCTGGATAACTACGTAAGAAGGTAGCTGCCAGAGCAAACATCAGAATTGGCCCGATAATCCAATTTTGAACTAGAGACAGACCGAGAATTTTCCCGTTGCGAAATACATCCCCTAACTCTTCGTATCGCACTTTCGCTAAGGGTGGATACATCATCAGAATTAACCCGATAGCAATTGGTATATTGGTTGCTCCCACTTGGAACTGGTTGATAAATCCTTCTACTCCAGGAAAGAAATAGCCAAGACCAACACCAAGAGCCATTGCTAAAAAAATCCACAAGGTTAAAAATCGGTCAAGAAAGGAAAGGCGTTTTGAAGTCTTTTTGTTCATCACTCTTTTCACACAGTTTGCATTCTAAAGTTTCATAATGAACAAGTTGGTTGCTTTAGATGGGTTATCCATGTCTAGAATTGTCCTTCTTTCCGTAATAACTCTCCAATTGTCAGTTTCATCTCTGCTTTTCCTCCAAATACTGTTCCCACTTTGCCTTGATACAAGTGAACGTAATTGAGGCGTTTGCTATCATCTGGTAAAGGTATATAGCCCACGGCGCTAGCTGTTGTTGGTGCTTTATCAATGTAAAATTCTACAAATTTGTTTACTAATCCTTTGTCTTGCTGATCCCGAAAATTAACGTAGATAAACAAAGGTCGAGCCAGGGGTTGATACTGGACTTTCTCTACAGTTTGACGCGACGGCAGTACTGCAACTTTGCCGTTGTCAATTGCCAGCACTTTTAACTTATCTTGGTGTTTTTCGTAATAGGCATAGCCAAAATAACCTAAAGCATTTGGATCTTTGCTGATGCCATCTACCAATACCTCATCATCCTCACTTGCTGTGTAATCATTACGGCTGGCTCTAGTTTTACCTACAGTCGCTTCTGTAAAGTAGTCAAAAGTACCAGACTTTTTCCCAGCACCATACAAATTAAGTGGGCGATCTGGCCAAGATGCACGTACTTGATTCCATCGGGTAATTTTCCCTTGGGCATCAGGTTCCCAAATCTTTTTCAATTCTGCTACTGTGATGTCTTTTGCCCAGTCGTTTTGCGGATTAACGGCGACCGTTAGCGCATCAAAAGCAATAGGGAACTCCAAATACACCACACCATTTTTCTTGCAAGTTTCCATCTCTGCCTTCAAAATCGGTCGGGAAGCGTCGCTGATGTCAGTTTCTCCAGCACAGAATTTTTCAAACCCGCCAGTAGTACCGGAAATATTAACTGCAAACTGCGCTTTGTTGTTGGAGTTCGCTTGATACTCTTTAGCGATCGCTTGGGTAATCGGATATACCGTACTAGAACCATCAATCTTAATCGTCGTCCCAGCTTTTGCAGTATTAATAGCTTCAATAGCATTTGGGGACTGTTGACTTTGAGTACTAGAAGTTGAGCTAGCTGCACAACTGCTTGTCAGAGCAAGCGTCAATAGCGCGAGAGCCAATTTATTAACTTTTGCTTTCATCGACCTCTTCACCCCCGTCTTGTAGCTAAGTTTGTCTTTCTCTTATATCAAGTTTTCTTGATACGTTAGTGTATTGTCAACTACAAGATATAAAAATTCATCAAAAAAACTTGATATGTCATTGGGGATTTTGGCAAGAGCGGGCAGGTAATATTTGAACTAGGCGGCGATAATCGGATAAATATTGCTCTAGGACAACAAATTGAGTCAAATTAAGGCTGTAGTAAATCCAGCGTCCCTCTTGGCGTGAGCGGACTAAGCCAGCTTCTTTCAAAGTTTTCAGATGAAAAGACAGTTTCGACTGAGTAACTCCTAAAGTCTCGCACAAGTCACACACACACAGTTCTTGCTCTCGCAACAGTTCCAAGACCTGAAGCCGTAGTGGTTCAGAAAGAGCGTGAAAACCAGCAACAATAGTAGCGTTCGGGAGAGTGTCAAGAGAATCCATCAAGTTTTATTGAACTATCTTTTCATATTTATCATAGCAAGCTAAATTCAACCTAGAATTCATTCCATTTAATTTGAATTTCAATGTAACAGACTGATTTATAGGCAGTTTGATTGAAGCAGTCATTGTGGCAATTGTTTAGGGGCACAAGTAATGGAAGTTACTGAACTGCTGAACTGCTGAGGCGATATATAGCAGGAGAGCGAGATTTTACTAGAGTTGATCTTGCTGAGGTCAATCTCAGTAATGCTTGTCTAGCATGATTTTTTATATTAAATTTTTTGTAATAGTAATTCATGATTAAAGTTCTTACTCTCAAAACCAAATCAAACAAAAAAGCACAGTAACCCGTAGCATAAGTTACTGTGCTAGTTAAGTTTTTTAACAAAGTTAACTTCTTAATTTCTATTCAATAATTGGACAAATGGTTTGATAAGTATTTTCAGGTTTTATTTCCCAACCAGAAAGTAAACCTTGTAAATCTTGTTTCAAAATAAGCAATTGCTGAATTTGCTCATCAATAGCTTTTACCTTATCTTCTAGCTTAGTTTTTATATGTTCACAAGGTAATTCACCACCATCATGAACATCCAAGAATTCTTTAATTTCTGATAAACTTAAACCCAGACTTTGAGCGCGTTTAATAAAGTGCAAGCGAGCTAAAATATCAGCATTAAACAATCTAAATCTACCCTCGGTTCTACCTGATGATTTGAGTAGACCAAGTTCTTCATAGTAGCGAATAGTTTTAATTGGTACGCTACTTTCTTTTGCAACCGAACCAATTAATTTTGGTTGTTCTTGAGCTAACATATTTACCTACTTTTATAATATACACAACTTCTATACTTATACTAAACTCTCCAGCTAACTGGAGAGTCAAGGATAGACAGTATCAAGTTTTAGTTGCTAATAATCAAAATCTAAATATGCTGCTACTAGTATATTATTAACATCAAACGAACAATTAACTTGTCAATAATTGCAGCTGTATATCTTTGTTGCAACACAACCCTAGCTTGCCACTGATAGCAAACTTGGTAAAATCACTCTTATGCCTAATCCAATAAGTAGCAATCCGGCAACTCGACCCACCCAAACTCCCAAAGGAAGTAATTTCTCTATCAGGACAAACCCACTAATAATTGCTACCCACAAGAGATTCATCACTCCAGTTACAAATAAAAGGAGCATGAGTATCCAGCAGCATCCTACACAAAAGATACCATGCCGAAAACCCATTATCAAAGCACCTTGTATTCCTTCTCGCCACTCGCTCATCAAAAACCCAATTGGAGAACGACAGTAAGACAGACAAGCTTGCTTAAGAGGAGTTAACTGAAAAATTCCAGCAAACAGAAGCAGTGAGCCTCCTAAAATGGGACTTGTGCTTACCATCATTGGCGAAAGCAAGGCAACTGAGTGGAGACCCAATTGAGCTAAACTTACCAAAGCGCTGAATCCTGTCCAAACTACCAGATATCCTAAAAGGAAGGCGCTAGTTAGCACTAAGAGGTTATCGTGATTGGGGCGTTTACGGTACATGTTAGCAAACGTGAGAATCATAGGCGATGCTGAGGGAAGCATCATCGCTATCATCATCACTGTCCACATCACAAACACCATCACGAGATCGAAAGCTTGCCAAGTGTGCATGTGAGGCATGGCCATTTCCATTCCCATGTTCGTGTTTCTCATGCCCAATGCCATTTTAAGCACATATATCCATGCCAGCACTGAGATAGCAACTAAACCGGAGAGTACTAAAGCGCGATCTCGCTTTAGTAGTGTTTCTATCTGTGTCTGTTGATATTTAACCATAAGCTAATTAGGAAGCTTGGTAAGAGAAGGGCGAAAAGAAGCCATTCTTCTGTGAGATGTTCCAAGCTAATTTGTGGTCTTTATAATTCAACTGCTTGGATTTTGATACCACTACAGGGTGTCCGGGAGCAACAGCTAATGGATGATTGGCGATTGTGATATCACCACCCGCCTGACCAGCGATCGCTTCAATCTCGGCTTCGGCTATGTTAGGAATTCGCAAACTTCGCTGCTTTCCCTGTGCTTGGTAATCAATAGTCACGCTTTTGATGCCTAGAACTTCGCCCACATGTGATGCTAGAATCGCAGGATGGCCACCCGCTTGCCCGGAAAAAATTTTGGTCAAGGCATCCTTTTGAGATTGACTAGCGCGATCGTCTAAATAAATGGCAGCTTTCCACTCTACTTGCATCATATGCCCAGGTGAGTGGATAGCGAACGCAACATTCAGCCCGTCTAAGGAGACATCCTCAAAGTTCCCCCGATCAATATGCCAGCCGATCAAAACAGTACATTCCCCCTCAGTTGGTGGACTCAAGAAAACGCATGGGCAGGCAACATCACAATTGCAAGCCTCAAAATACGTGCCTGCAAGATTCCATTTCGCATCCATGATTGTGTCTCCTTTTTTAAAATAGGGAGTTAGTACTAGGGACTAGAAGGGAAGAAAAATTTCATTTCTTTGTTGTGCCTAAATCAAGCATGGGCATTTTGCTTGAAATTAAGAGTATATATGGGTTGAGCGACTTTAAAAATAATACCTCAATTAACCATCTTTGGCTTTGACTACCTGGCTGAAGATTGAACATTGCTTTAGTGGCCGGTTCTAGATAAATACCCATTTCCCATTGCTGCCACTGGTGTACGGATCTGGATTGAGGTTCTGTCATAGTTTTATGTTCCCTTGGGGCTGTTGATTAAGTGTTTAAAGCTTCGGCTCGAATTTCCCCATGAAACATGTTCATGCCACAAGTAAAGACATAATTTCCGACTTGTTTGGGTGTAAATTCTACAGCAGTAACTTGATTTAGTGGTAAATCAACGGCAATATGAAAGTCTGGAATTAAAACTTGCTCTAAGCAACTGCTAGGATCTCTGCGGTCGAATAAAAGCCGCACGGGTTTAAGCGCTTCCACTACAATCCGGCTTGGCTCGTATCCACCATCAACGGTGATGGTTACTTCTTGGATACCCTGGCTTGCTGCAACTGCCTTTTGGGATTTGGGCTTACTGAGCAAAAACCACCAGAGTTCTAAACCAATCAGCCCCAATCCACCAAGCGTAACTGCAACTTTGTTTGCTAATGGTTTGGCACGGCTGAGTTGAATTGCTGTGACTATACCTTGTAAATCGCCTGAGATGAGTGTAATGTCACTAGCGGCGATCGCTACATCTGTACCAGTGCCAATTGCCATTCCGACATCGGCTTGAGCTAGTGCTGGTGCATCATTGATACCATCTCCAACCATTGCTACAATCTTTCCTTCTGATTGTAGTTTCTGCACTGTAGCGGCTTTTTGGTCGGGCCGAACTTCTGCCAAGACACGCTTGATACCAACTTCACGGGCGATAGTTTCGGCGGTACGGCGATTATCCCCGGTAAGCATCACCACTTCTAAACCCAGTTTTTGCAAAGCTCGAACTGCCTGTATAGAGGTAGGTTTGATGGCATCAGCAATCCCCATCAATCCCTGAATTTGTCCGTCAACTGCAATCCAAATCGCAGTTTTACCTAGATACTCCAAACGCTCTTTATCTTGTTGCAAGGCTTGGGTGTCAATGCCTAATTCTGACATCCAGCGTTGCGTTCCAATTTGCACAAGATGACCAGAAACTATACCTTGTACACCACTGCCTGCGATCGCTTCAAACTCTCTGACATCTGCTAACACCACTTCTTGAGATTGAGCGTATCTCACAACTGCTTCTGCCAATGGATGTTCAGAATTGCGTTCCACAGATGCCGTAAGTTGCACCAACTTGATCTCATTGCTATTAGCAGTACCATTGACGGTGACAAAATCGGTAACTGTTGGTTTACCTTGAGTGATAGTTCCAGTTTTATCTAGCACGATTGTTTGAATTTTGTGTGCCAGTTCTAGGCTTTCAGCACCTTTAATCAAAATGCCATTTTCTGCACCTTTACCCGTTCCTACCATCACAGATGTTGGTGTGGCTAAACCCAGCGCACAAGGATAGGCGATAATTAGTACTCCAACAGTGGTGATCAGCGCTAAAGTCATGTTGCCTGTAAAATTAAACCAAATGATGAAAGTGAGCAGTGCGATCGCAATTACCGCAGGTACAAACCATCCAGTTACTTGGTCTGCTAATCTCTGAATTGGGGCTTTGGAACCCTGTGCTTGCTGTATTAATTGGACAATCTGTGCCAGCACAGTATCACTTCCGACTCGTGTCGCCCGAAACTTGAAACTCCCAGTTTTGTTGATGGTAGCTCCAATCACTTCATCCCCTGGTTGCTTTTTGACAGCCACACTTTCCCCTGTCACCATCCCTTCATCAATTGTGGATGCTCCCTCAATAACTTCCCCGTCAACAGGAATTTTCTCACCAGGGCGAACCAGTATCACATCCTGTGAAATTCAGCCATCACGTCTCACCTTTTTGAAACGCTAACTCCAACGAAAACGGTAGGCACCCAGGATTGGCAGCTGCCCACTCGTTGGCTTCTGCAATTAGGGTTTTGTTACCCGAATCGAGATAAAATTGCATTTTGGCACTCTGCTCCAGTCTTTCGCGTTCTTTGCCCCCAATTAGGCATCGCGCAATTAGGCAGTACTCTCTAGCTACACGCTTGGCGTAAGATGCTGCTTGGAGTCGCAACTTAGTCAGATTCTTCAGTTCTGACAAAGCGAGAGTTGCTGCTGGATCGCTTGAAGATGTACTTTGCTCGCTAACTTCAGCTTTTTGTGAGGTTTCAGACGGCACAATTGCAGGTGTAGGCGCAGTAAGCGGAATACTGGCAGAATTGATTAATAAGTTTTTGTTATTGTAATTTTCAGCCGCGCTGGGGTTAGAAAGGTATTTAAAATCCTTATCTGAATTACTTTGATTAACATTTTGAGCAAGTTGTATAATATTTGAAGAAACTGATGAATTATCAGAATTATTAAAAGATGAAGTTAACGACAAATCTTCTGGTTGTAATAAATTCAATTCTTCAGAATTAAAATTAATTTCGTCAGATTCATCTCGTACCTGTAATACAAAAAATTCTCCTTCAGACTCAGCAACTTCTTCAAAACTTGCGGCTGCCAACTGCCCTGTAGGGGCATCGGCAGCAGAAGGTAAACAATTACAAAAAACCTTCATATAGTAAAAATGACCGTCATTTTCCTTTTGGTAAAGGTTTTCAGCACTTTGTTTTTTAGATGAGTTTTCAAAACTATCAAATTGCCCGTCATTGCTTGGTTGATAAGGGTTTGAGCTATTTCCTGCCCAAGGGTCTAAAATGTAACGTGTGGGATGCCACAAATGTACGTGCTTTTGTAATGTCTCTTGTGAGATAGTTTTATGAAAGCGGCGTTTATACTCAGTACGTATCACTTTCGCTCGTTCAGTAGCACCTGCTGGGAACGCACCATCCCACTCTATTGCTCTTACTACTATCTGGATGCGTTTTTGGGCTTGTTGGCTGCGTTCCCAGTTCTGTTGCTTACGACGGTCAAATGGGATTACGTTGTCTTTGGGTTTATCAATGCTGCTAATGCCTGCTATGGCTTCTGCAAATGTGTTTGCGAATGTACCCAATAGCCGTTCGGGATAACTCTGGTAAGGGCTATACCATTTGTTACAACTTGTCGATTCTACCCAATGCCGCACTCTAGCTTCGATTTCGTGTTGGTGTCGGCAATATTGGCTGTAGCCGGGGGCGTTAATTGCGGTAGTAAGGCAAAATTCGACTAATTTATCACTTTCTAAATCTAAAAAGACGATTCCGTACCCTACGAAGATTTGTAGGAGGGTGTTTGTTTGTCCTTTTCCTGTCCAGCCTGTGCTGATGATTTCTTCCCAGTTGGCACGCCACTGTACAACGTCAGCAGATTCTTGCTTGCGATATCTCTCCCGTGAAATTTGTTTTTTGGCTTTGTTCGCTACCCGTTTTAATTTAGTTAAATCTTGCCGACTTGCGGCGTGATCGCAATAATCGAGGAAGATAGAAACTGAGTCGCTAATTGGTTGTAGGTCATCATTAAGTAAAAATGACCCGCTACCCGGTTGCATGGGGCAACGGATGGCTTTGTAGTTAGTTATTTGTTTGGCACTATATGGTTTGGTATTGGGGAAGATTTCTAGGTGTCCTTGGCGGAGGATAAAGCCTGCGTTTCTTAAGGTAATCTCTAGGGCGCAGGCTAGGGGAAAGGTGGGCAGGGAGGAAGCAAAGGTTAGGATCAGGTGATAGCCGCCACTGAAGCTGGACTGGAGGATGATGATATCAACTATGCCGATGTCCTCTAGCACCGCTTTGATCCGATTTATAGATTCAATGTTATGGTAGTCCCCAAAAAAGTCTAAATCGATTGTGGCGTAACTAGTTGTGTCGTTAAAGCGCAGACCTACTAGTTTCGACTTGTCTTGGTGCAGGTTCCACAGTTGGGAGGGTTGGAGGTAATAGTCGATGGTACGCCATGCTGGTTTTGTACCTTCTACTAAAGAAGGGGCAACTATCGCCCCAAATGGATGCCAAAAGCGCTCTACGTAGCGTTTACCCACGGATTCTGCGGGCAGGTGGGGTTTGATTTTCTTTTTTGAAGGCTGTGAAAGGCTTAATTGGGGCTTGCTATCAACATCAGCCCCGAAATCTTCTTGGTACATGAGTGACTGTCCTGATGATTTTTGTGCATCAGGTAGTCTCGCTGTTGGTCAAAATGTGTTAGCCTAAATTTGAAATTTTTTATTTTGAAGCGGTTGGTTATCCGCTTGTTGGAGGCGACTGGTAATCGTCTCGTGGTTGAAAGCAAACAAAGGTTTATACTTGTTTAGGCTTAGACATACGTAGGCTTAGGCTAAGATTTAGTCCAACACGCTTCACCAACAACAATGCGACTACCCAACTTTTTTTTGGTAATTATTTAAATGAGGCAGTTCGAGCAAAGTTGTTACTAAATCGACAAAAGAGTTTCGGATAACAATGCAAAGCTAGCAACACCTAAAAGTGTCACCGTACATTAGCTTTTGCTAGTACAAGTAGTGAAGATGAAATTACTCATACTCCACCACCGAGTTAAAAAACAAAAAACAGTCAAATATCTTGATACGAGTTCAGCACCCACAATAGTGAACTCGTATTGCAATTAGTATTGAGATGCTAATCTAGTAAGTAATGTTAAATTGTGGGACAAATTATCAGCCCACAGCTACCTATGCAGCACGAATATTATCCTTTTTTCTATTTGTAGATATTTCCATTGCTTTCATTTGGGTCTTATAATCTTCCCAAGTTTTTTCAAATACGTCAGACTCATACATCCGCAATAAAACCTCCTCTTTATCAGTTAGATTAGGAAGTTTCAACAACTCCGCCAAAGACACTTGAACTGGGAAAACATCACTAAACTTTTGCATTAAGTGAAATATTCTCTTCCTCTGTGATGCAGATGGTTCATCCTGCAATTCTGCATCAATTTGTCGCGGACGTAGATTCACAATTTCTAGGTTCATATTCACTAAATTCCTCAATCCAAACACAACAAACTCATTAGTTATACCAATAACCCGTCCCACAATTTCCAACTCGGGCCGCAGTCTCTTTTTGAATTGATATACTTGGTCAAGCTGGAAACACCGAAACGGATTGCGCTCGCCATTCAGCATCCAAGCAATACCATCGCCTATACTACCTATCTCATCTGCCTCCAGAAGGTCTATCACCTGGTAACAAATATCTTGATTGCAAACAAACTTGTACGCTGCATCAATACTTCGGTTAAATTCCATCTCCAGTGCAACAACTGCCTTAAATTTTTCCATTTCTCGTAATTGAGAAATTAGTTCAAAAACTTTCTTGCCCTTGTGATAACTACCAACACTTATATTTAGGTTTTCTGAAACCTCCTGAATCACGGGTTTACCCTTCTTTAATTGAGACTTGCTCTCATTTGTCGAATGATTCAAATTTGAATACTTCGATTCATTCAAACGACGAGCGCTCTCCCTTTGTCTTTCTTTCGCTTGGGGACGAAGTACGCTCTCCCAGTACTGCCCCTCGTGAAATTTCTGGTAATGAGTCTTCCCACCTTCCCGATGGAGATTAAAGTCAAGCACTAGTTTCAAATCTTCTTCAGGCGAACCAGACTCGACAAATTCCACTTTCACAGTGGAAATCCCTAACTGGCGAGCTATCTGCAAACGACACTTCCCTGCCAAGACTACATTGACACCAGTACGTGCAGATACCTTTAAAGATTCAAGAATCCCTTTTTCCAAGATACTTTTTTCTAAAGCCGGACGTTCCTCATTTTCACCATATATTTCTATCAGCTTCGGATGAACAACCAACTCCGCAGGCGAAATATATACGATTGCCGGATTCTGCACAAGAGACATATTTATACTCCGGTTCACAAATTGTCAGTCAAAAGATAATTTCAAGAAGTGAAAATCCCAAAAATCAAGCAGGAAAAGCCTATACAGCAACATTTGCAGCGCTTCTATCCCTTGGGAAAATTGATTATTTTAAAAAATAATTAATTTTTGTAAATACCAAAAATTACCTACCAGAAGATTCTCTTTTAGAGATTTTCTCCCGCAGTAACTATTATTCTCAACCCATTGACAACTAATACAACTGAAGAGATATTTAAGGCGCTGATATTGGCACAAAAAGCATCTATCCGAAGAAAGATTTGTAAAACTGTGTAAACTCATGATATGATGGCTCTAGATAACTAAATTGACAAAACAAAATTCCGTCCTGTCTTAGTAACAGGTGGGTTTGTTTTTTTTCTCAAAGCCCTGGTGCAAACAGGGCTTTGAGTGAATTTTTAGGAAAAATGGACTCTACAAAAAAAGTATATCAGCCTTCATTCCATTTGGCAAAATTGTACAGTAAAGAGGGGTAAATTTTTAGATGCCTCGTCTTCAAATACTAAATTCTATCGAAAAGCAAGCACTAGAGCACATAGCAGCGACCAGCAGCGATGAAGTTAGCAAAAGAGCGAAAATTCTGCTAGGACTAAACGAAGGCAAAAAATATGTAGCCTTAGCCCAAGAGATTGGCGTAACCGAAAACTCAATAGCAAAGTGGAAAAAAAGATGGACATCAAGTACCATCTTGTCAGAAACCCAGGAGGGGGCGATCGCAAAAGCTAACGAGGTTTTAGGTGTCAACGTAGGCAGACCTAAGAAGTGCAAAAGTACAGAGGCAAGCAAAATTGTCGAAATCAGCGAATGGAGCAAGAACCGAAAACCCAGTCGTTCAAAGCACCATTACCATACGCAGGTAGCTGAGGAAGCCACTCGGAGGGGATTACCGACATTATCGCCAAGAAGTATAGGACGCATCTTAGAAGCCCAAACTTAATAGAAGGACTTATCAAGCAAGTACCATCCTATATCAAGAAAGTAGTTTTGAAATCCCAGTTTTTACCGAGGCTTTTCATCAAACTCTAAGCAAGCATTTCCACAAACTCGACTACTTGAGCAGAAGTCACTTGTTGCGCGATCAGAAAGTCAACGAGTCCATCGAGTTTTTTACGGTTGTAAACGCTAGAATAGCCTTGAATCTGGCGTTCTTTGCAGAACTGTCGCAGCTTCCGCGCACCTAAATCCAAAAGCTTCTTCCTTTCTTCCGTAACCTCTATTAGCACAAGTTGTCTGGCTTCATCTGCAATCCTAATTTCAACAGATGGCGGCGCAGTTTCAATAATCGAAGATTCTGGTTCAAAAAATTCTTTTTCATCATAAACAGCACCAACCACAGTCAAATACCCCTGAGTTTCCAAAACTAGCGACTCTTCAGAAATCACCCCAGCGCTATTACTAACTTGAAGTGATGCTGATTGAGCAGGGACAAAAATCACGTACAAGATTGGGAAGATAGTCAAAAACAACTCGATTGGAAACAAAACATCGTTAACAGATTGCACAAAAGGTGATGTTGCAAAAGCAGACATAATGTGATTCCTCCATAAATTACTGATGAGCGGCGTTATAGCGACTTGCCACCCAGTAGCGGGGGAAACCCCCGTACTGAGTGAAAGCCTTTATACGTATCCCATCTACCAGTAGGAGGAAGGAGGGTAAATTGCCTTTAAGCAATTAGACGAACCAAGTTTTCCAAAATTTGCAGTTGTTGAATTTTAGAAATTACCAATCCAAGATACAGAAATTACAAAAATGCGATTTTTCCGACTTGCACCCGCAGCTTTTAGAAACTTCCTTATTCATCCCAGCACTCCAGATTTTTTACTCTTAAGATAGTTGACGTAACTAACCAAGTTGTAGTTATATCTGAGTTCTTGGGGAACAAAAGTTGAGTAAGGATGCAGCGCTACACCATCACGGCGAAAGCGGTGACAAGGCGCATATATATCAAAAAAGATAGATATTTCATCACCATCAACCTCGATTTGGGCTATGCCCTTAAGTTCCTTCGTAAACTCCGAAACTCGCCCTGATGCTACGTAGTCAAAGACCACTACATTTCGAGTGCGGAAATACTGGATGTAGGAAAGAAGTCTCGCTTCGGTACCAAGCTCAAGCAGTCTATCAGAATGTTTAAGCAAGATACCGGAATAAGAAAAAGAAAACCTACGATTAGCGTATTCATCCCACAAAATAAGGTCGCCGTAAAACTTGCAAATATTCGCCTGATTGGACGATATTTCTCTATTTAAGCTTTCGACAACAGCATCATCTTCAAATGGAAACAACGCCTTACGTTCATCCCATTGCTTATCTGGACAGCAACCATCTTCAAACCATCCGTATGGATGAATGCCACAAACAATATTATTGGCACCATGCAGTAACTTACACCCAGCACACACTTGCAAATAGCAAGAAGTAAATTCTTCGCTATTAACTGCATTAACATAGCGTCGGTGTATATTTAAATGTTCCTCTAAAGCTTCACAAGGTAAAGGCTTATATGAGGAAAAAGTTTGTCCAATTAATCTGTCTGGATCAATTTCATCATAGATTACAGCCAAGTCGTCAATGTGGTGAGAACGTAATTTCTCGTAAAGTACTAATTTTCGATACGGTTCTTCCTCAAATCTGCAAATAACCAAGCCCTTAAAATCAGAATTTCCCTCAAAATTTATTACCGTATAGGTGTAAATAAAAGGCACATCATTAGATTTTTCAAAGCTCTCAGGTTTTGTAAATACAAGCGGTTTTATGTCAGCTATTTTTGCAGGTTCTATCCTAGAATTAGTGTGATTTGAACGATAATTTAGCCAAACGGTCACGAAATACTTCACTCTCTACTAGGACAACATATAGTTCAAAGCTATAAATGGAGTTCAAAAAACTCAAAACTTAATTACAGCAAGGAACATGGTCTTATAGTTCATTTGTACCGTGCCGCGATGAGAGAGAAATAAAAATTCAGATTTCAGGCGATCGCTTTATCACTCAATTTTTGGCCAAACATATTTTTGAACCATATTGTGGGCATTTTGAACCAAACTTTGACCGAAAGTTTAAAATTTAAGGGTTAAATTAGTGTGTCTTGCTCTGCATTTTTTACCAAGTCAAAAATAAAACTTTTGGTTGTATTATGGTTCGCATTTAAAACACGCGGACATAATTTGATTCATAAAGTTAGGTTTTTGATTGGCTAAAAATCTTGAAATTACGTTAACTTTTGTTACTTAAAGGATAATGTGGCCGTTTTTAAAGGATAAAGTGACCGCAGAACAGAACCTATGACAGAAGCGTATTTGAAATAATTGAATGCGATCGCTTGTAAAGTATGCTGAAAGTAGGGCAATGCAAAAATAAGCATTCCAGGATTTAAAAGCGGCCACTTTATCCTTTAATTCCGGCCACATTATCCCTTAAGTTACAACTTTTGGTCACGCTATGGTTCACAGTTTGGTCATGCAAGGGGTAAAATCACAATTAGTTTCCTCCGATTCTTCAACAATAGTTAAGAAAGCACCGCCCAAGGAAGCAAAAATAATTCCGGTAAAGCCTAATACAATAGCACCAATGCCGGTAGAGGCAATTTGTTCAGAGCGTTCTTTCTCAACGATTGGGAATCCGCCCCTAGCTAAGTACAATAAGCCCAAACCAGAAAAAGTTGCTATAGCGCCCAAACCAATAGCAGTTAAAGACACCATTCCAAAAGCAGCATTAAAGTTCCTCAAGCAATTCAACGCAAACTTCTTCAACATAAGTCATCCCTCCAAAATGCAGGTTACAAGGTTTTTAATTACTCTCGCCCCGGCAAGAATTGGTATTTGCTGAGAAATACACTACTAACCTACCCCTTACTCTATTAACAATTCCAAAACTATTTAATAGATTTGTATTGGTTAATTTTCAGTATCGGCAGTAGTTTCATCCCCAATGGTGATAGCAAGAGTCGAACTTGCTTTATTGCTGAAAACAACAATCTACCCGGAGTGGAATATCACCAAAAAACAATATCTAGAAATCACATATCTACTTTCCAAAAGTCCAAGTATTAGTTTCGTTCAATTCTAATTCTTCAAAATAGTTAGCAAAAACTGGGAAGTGGAAATATCTTAGCGGCATACGAGATATTAATAGTAAAGAAAAATTTTCTAGTTTAGCTAACTGTTGTAATCGAAATAAATCGTCGCTAAAAGTATCGCTAACAAAGTGTAATCTATCAAAATTATCTATCACCAGCAGCCTATTATAAGCATCAGATAATTTGCCTATGAGATTTTGCCAATCCTGTTGGTAGTAAAAGCTAAAGCTAATAGGAATAACGTTGAAGAGATGATCTACACTAAAAGGATATTCAAGATTGAGGTAAACAGACTCTAAGTAAATATCCTTGAGTAAACAGTTTTTAACAGTAAGAGTCTTACCAATATTTGGCTTGCCCCATAGGTTAACATTCTTGCCTGCATTTACCTGATCGATTAACTGACGGTAGTCTTTATAACGTAACATTATTACCTTCTTTTAAATCCAATATATCCATAAATTAAATTGATACTAAGTATGTGACTTTTTGATTATGCTTTTCTAAGCTTTTTCTAGAAAACTGGTTAGATACAATAAAATTATCTAACAGAAAGTCAGGTGATTGTGAAAGTCTCAACAGCACACCATCATCACCACTACTGCGATGATAATAATGAACTACAGGTGATTGGATAACTGTCAAGTTATCGTTACGGATTGCTTGTCCTGTAACCAGACCATCCATGATAAATTTGGCGGCAGCAGCTACATTATCACTATCTCGTCCAAAATTTTTGAGATACCAATGGAACTCAATCCAAACTTTACTATCCAAACAAAATCCACATTCTCGAACAAATTCACCAATTAAGTTTGTCCAGTACTTCTTAAGTCCAGCGCTGGCTTGCCAACCTGACCGTGCCTGGTTAATAATTTCGTTCATACTAGGAGGTAAAGGCATCGTTAATTCAAATATCATCTTCTTCACCCCCTTTCAAGCTCTTTAAAAAATCCTCAACAACATTTCTAAATTTCTTGTACGATCTACCATCTTGACGGGATAAATTAAATACCGCTTTGACAATTTCATCAAGTTGATAACCCTTTTGATGCAAGTTCAAAATTGAGTTTCTTGCTTCCTCGTCAAGCTGTACCTTAAAGTTAAAACTGCCCTCAAAATCAGTTTTGGACTGTTTAGTTTTAGTAACAGCAGTAGTTTTAGATTTACCTATGTCCTTACTATTGCGCTCGCCGTACAAACTAGCGACAAATTCATCAAAGTCTAACCCAGACTGCCAAGCTGTGTAGGGGTCGTTCTGATTTTTAGCTTCTAGGAGTAATTGCTGGAAGTATTCAGGGTCTTCATCGTCAGCTACATAAAGCGCCTGGAGTCGCAGCACTTCAGTCGTTTTGTACAAGAAATCTCCGTATCCCAGTAAATAAACTGCACGTTTGTCTTTATCGTCTCCAAGGATAATACAACTGTCTTCAGGGCGAGTCGTAACAAAGGCTGTCTTGGCTGGAAAGTTTGAGCGAATCAACGGATCAATCACGTTTTTATCAGGTCGCTGGGTGTACAAAAGTACGTGAATCCCTGCACCACCAGCTTTTGCAAGCAACTTCATCAACGCAGTCTCAATGCGATCGCAGTAGTTATCATCGGAAAGTAGATCAAAACACTCGTCAATCAGACAGATCACTCGCGGCATGACAAAATCAGGTGCAAACCGCATGTTGTACTGTGCGATCGTTTCAATACTGTTGTGGCGCTCAAATTCCTGGTACCGCAATTCCATCTCTTCAACCAAGTAATCAAGCAAGTTAGCAGTCGCCTCCGCGTCACGCGCAACTGGGGCAACAAGATGGGGTAGCCCATCAAATTTACCAAAGGTCACGCGCTTAACATCCGAAAGCGCTAATCGAACAACAGAAGGTGGATACTGCCGCACTAAATATAAGATTGCTGCTTTCTCAAATTGCGACTTCCCACCCCGTGTCCGCCCACCACCCAAGATATGGGTTACGTTGTCGCTATAAAGCGGAATTTCGACATAGGTGCCATCTACATCAACACCACCGGGGATCGATACCGAATGAATATCAGGTTCGCCGTCAAAAGTAAAATAATCGCGGAAATAAGCAAATTGTCTATCTAACCGGGGTATGTCAAATACAACTCCCCCAGGCACAACACTTACCATTGGTGCAACTTTCAAGTTTAACTCTTCACCAAGCTGCTGCACTAAGTCATTGCCAATATCTTCTACTTTTTTATAACTTACACCTCGTCCTAATTTTACCTTAATGCGGTTGAATGTTGGACCCGTTTTAGCATCAACATATTTGGCATTAATACTAAATTCTTCGAGAGTATCAACTAATAACTTCCCTGCCTGTACCATTTGGGAAGTAGCAATCTCATTTGCACCACTATTTCTATCTAAATATTTAGGCTCTTTTAAAAGAATTAAACCATCACCTGTCAGTTTTAAATCTAATGGCTTACCTGTAGTACGCGCAACAAGTACTGCCGTTCGACAGCAATAGTTTTTAATGAATTTATCTCTCGATTTATTCGCTAAATCAGTAAAATAACTAGTTTCTTTATTGCTCAAAAATAAATTATAAAGATTCTCCTGAACTACTTTATAACCAATCTGCTTGAGATAAATATTTTTGATTGCTTCAATATATTCAAATAAAGATTCAATGGGTGATAGATTAACTATCTCAATCATTTTTTGATATACGTTATTTTGCTCCCACTGTGATGGCATTCGATTGAGATGAATATATTCAAGTGCATAACGTGCAAACTCGTACTGGTTTAAAGTACAGTGCTCTGCACATATTGATAATATTTCTTCATCGTTTGTACCTGCAATTACTGATTCGTATATTACCTGAAATAAAAATTCTAAGTTAAATTCTATAACCTGACGTGATAATTTTGCTCTGAAATCAATCTGCTTTAAAACAGTTTCAGCATAATAAACCATTACGTCAGGTAAAGCTTCCCGTATATTTTCTATAATCTCTTCATTACCCAAACCATCTTGTTTTGCTTGCACAATTGCAGTCAAAAGCTGTTGTTTTTGAACTTCAATATTACCATTAGTGTTATTGTATGGTAATAACATCACTGATTTTTACCTCCTAGAAATTTCAAATTTTTGTAATTGCTGCTGATAGTAAATTCTCAACTGCGCTAAAGATTTTGGGTTTTGATTGTACGAGTTGCAAATAAGACTGGCCCATACCCTACCTACTTTACATATCGCAGTATCAAACCTTCCTGCTTCAACATCGCTTAAGGCATTATTACGACGAATATATTCAATTGCCATCTTGTCCTGAGAAGCTGGACTAAAATCTTTTAAGTTTAACTTTGGTTGAATATCAGACCAACTTTTATCCAACATTTGATAAGCACCAGCCGCAGTTGAACAAACATTTTTACCATTAATAGGAGCGCACTGTTTCTTTAACGGGTGTGTAGAAAAATTATTAAAAGTTCCGTTAAATACTAATTTGTTATAACTTTCTGGCTCACTGGTTCCTGTTTCTGCCCAACGAATTGTTGCTAAAAAAGCACTCAATCTTGGTGAATAAGGATGTGTTGAGTAAGAACTTGTACTCACTCTGCCTCTTAAACTATTTAATGATGTTGAAGAAACACTAGTACCTTGAGAAATTGAAAAATAAATTCCCAAAGTAATTAAGGAAGCAGTTGACAAATGAATGGGTTGAAAACGGGATAAAAATTGATGGCGAGGACTCAAAATCAACCCACCTAAACCACCAACAATAAACCCAAATTTCCAACTATCGAGTGCTTTACCAAAACTACGCACCTGACAGACTGTATCTGCACCCTTTGATACCAATCCACATGGCAGTGAAGCCACTCCATAAGAAAATGCAACAGAGCAAGTTGCACCAACCAAACCTGATATAAAAATCGGTACAATTTGCATTTCTCTTGCCAATAGCTAAATAACTTCAACGGTTAGCTAAATACTCGTGTAAATAAGGACGGGGATTCTGCGCTACACCATGAGAGCGAACTTCAAAATGCAAATGTGGCCCCGTTGAAAAACCAGTACTACCGACTGCTGCAATCATCTGCCCACGCACAACTTGTTGTCCTTGCTGTACATACATCTGACTAGCATGACCATAGAGAGTAGATAAACCTCTTTGATGCTGAATAACAGCTGCTTTGCCATAACCACCCTTGTCGCCTGCAAAAACTACTCGACCAGCATCAATCGCATAAATTGGCGTACCCTTTGCTGCACCAAAATCAATCCCCGCGTGAAACTTGCGATCACCCGTAATGGGGTGTGTTCGCCACCCAAACTCACTAGTTACAGGAGTACCAGCCGCAGTTGGAAAGGCAATTCGACCAGTATTTAAAACCTTATTACTACCAATAGTTCTAGGTAGTACCAAACCCTGGAAAGATTTAACTAATAGCTGAGATTCAACCCACCCAGAAACCTGGGGAAGCACCATAGCTAAAATCAAAACTGAGGTTGCGATCGCATATCTCCAATTTGCACTCGAACTAGTATCGACCGTCTCATTCAAACTAGTTACAGTCGAATTACTAACCTCCTTGTCAGCGTCAGTTTCAAAGATTATTCGCATTCCCTCAACGCCTTTTCGCATTAGCAGGAGAAACCTGCCAACAACCAATCCTTGCAGTACTCAATACTTCCTCAAAATCATTCCTAGCCACATGGCAATCAGGAGAATTTAGGCCATCCCCAGATGTTGCAGGTTCCCTTACTTGAGGAGAGTAACGTGTAGGAACAGAAGTAGAAGATATATTCACGCCAGGTGCAGCAGTGGGTACAACAGCCGGCGATGAAAACTGAAGCTTTTGTACCAATGCCACAGCATTACGCCAGTTATAAAACTGCAAATATCCCGGTTGCAAAATATCTGCAATCCATACCAGCAGTACGAACCAAAAAATTGCCTTTACCGTCATTATTCCAATTGCTTAACCACAGGCAGGGCAAAAGAGGGAACTTCCTTGGGTACAACTTCAATCTTCTTCCCAGACGCATACCCCGGCCCGGTATAACTGCCATTTAGGAAAAAATTCAACAGCATTATTAACAACCACACTCCCACACCAGCCACACCCACAGGAGATTTAATTACATCCGATAAAAAATATACTGGATACCAGCCGAATCTCCAGGGGTTTTGTGGGTGCAGCCGATGTGCTTTCCAAGTCTCAATGTAAGGAATCTCTATCTGAGGAACCCTCGGCTTATAGGCAGTAGGTGCATTGATATACCTAACTTCTACTGGCTGAGTCTCATAAGTCGTCATGGGAGAAACGTTAGGTTGCTGATTTACTATTCCTCCTTGCTGTACCTGTTGCAACATATTTTGCAATCGGTTTGCAGGCACAATTGCTCCACCTTCAGAATAATCAACATCAAAGTTGCGGCGCTGATTTCTGCTCATAATATGACCTCAAATTAAGTAACTAGCTGGCAGGTTTATCATTTACCTGGGAGTTAGTATCTTCCCAGAAATCTTCATCCTGAAGTTGGGCATAAAACTCCTCTGGAGATAACATTCCAGATTGATTTTGCACTCCATCTTCAACAAATTGGCTACTATGTACTCGCCCTAATCCAGAAACACTAGAACGAGGAGAAAATTGGACTACATTCTTGGCAGAGAATTCGCTATTTAATCTCATCCCAGAAGAAGGTGATACTGGGGGCATTAAAGAAGGCTGAATATCAGTATCAGAAGCACCAACATGAAGTTGTTGATTGCCAGGATTAGCCAAGTTATCAGACAGTTCATCTGTTTCTTCAACTGCATTGTTATAGTCAGAAATTCCCCAGCCCAAAAAACAAGCAAATCCAGCCAGAAATATAACTGCACTCATCCAATGCACTCCTGAATTGGGAGATGGCATCATCTCAACTGTCGTGCGAGTTGAACCTTCAAGGGTAGTACGAATAGGGGTACGTTTGACTGCCGCTACAACATTGAGCGAACACAAAGCTATGCAAATTATCGCAGCAGCAAACTTGGGATACATGATATCACCCCCTCAATTTATTAACAGGCTGTTTATTAGGAACTGGCTGAGGTAATTGCTTCTTCATTTGTTGGATATACATCCGCCTTTCCTCCTCCCGTTGGCGTATTCTCTCGCGGATGTCTGCCACCTGTGCCATCTGCTCTACTGGATCTAAATACCCCCGCGCTCGTAACAGCTGTGCCTGTGCAAGAGAATATGGTTCTTGAGCATTCTTAATCTGAATTAGCATTTGATTCAGATCAACCGATGGTTGAGATTCCAAGTTTTGAGCGTAATCAATCGCCTCTAATTTGCCTAAAATCAAAACAGCAGCCGCCCCGGTTGATATCTTCTCCTCAACTTTCGTACCATCGGTTTTGCGGTACCCCCAATAAAAAGTATTATTTCCAGAAGCCGCTTCTAGTAAAACATCCAGCGAGTTGAATTTAACTATCTCCAGTGCCGGCATATAGTGAAGGCGGTAAAACCCAGATTTCTCATTAGCCTGCATTCTGGATATTTCACTCCGCAATTGCTGTCCCCACAATGCCGCCGCCAACTGTCGCCAGCCCGTAAGAGTAGGCGCTCCCTCGACTGAGGAGTAACTGGAAAGATGGTCTATATTGTAGTCAGTACGGGAAAGCTTTTCTAAGTACACTTCCCGAATTTGGGAAACTTGCGCCTTTACCTGCTGTACCTCCGATATTTGATTACCTGGAACCTGTTGCTTCCATCCAACCATCAATGCAACCGCCCCAATAACAGACAGCGCACTAACAGTTGAACAAACCGTCCACAGGGTAACATTTACCTTTTTCTTTCTGCGACTTGGCTGTTTATTTCGCACAGGTGTAGGAGTAAACATCGTCTACCCCTCACGTATTATCAACAACCAACTGCAACTGAGGGCGCTTGTTTAACTCGCGCGCGATCGCAATTCCTGCACCACCGACAACTATCCCGGTTAGTAACAACAGAGGATGCAAGGCAAGGGTCGCTCCCACTCCCAATAATTGTCCTACCATTCCAGAAACACCCAGGTTCATCAACAAACCACCTGCCGTGTTCACCAAAAAGTCAAATGCTGCACTCATACCTGCTCCCTGGCAATAATGCGACTAAAATGAGTAATTCCCTTGATGAGAGAAAAGTTGATTAGGTTTTTTGTTCGTCCCTGGTAAACCAAATTATTACTAGTGCCAGAATCAAGCCAAATAATTCACCTATACCCACACCAATCAAAATTGGCTGAATACTCGGAATTTCCTGTCTCTCTTGAGTTGGGGGAACTGCTACCCACGTCCCAATAACAGTACCAGCTACTACCGAAAGTAAATTTATACCAACTGCCTGGGTAGATGTCTTTCTCAAGTTGAGTAAACTCTCATCCCGTATTTGATAGCAGATGGGTAGCATTTGAGCTACTATTTCTTCGGAGATTGCCCGGTTTTCGGCTGCGAGGACTTCAACTGTCTCGGCTGCGGTGTCGATGTACCGACCAACAGTGGATGAGTCTCTTCCCCCCAGTTCACTTTGCCGAAAAAATCGTTATTGATGCGCGAGTTAATTCGCTCTTGCGCTTCATCGTAACCAGGCGGAACGGAAGTATCACCTTCACCAAGTAAACTGCTGCCATGAAAAACAAATTCTTCTAGAGCAAGTGTGGAAGATTCAAGCACCACCTTATGGCGTAATTCCCCTAACTGAATACCCCTATCTGCATCTCGGTAAAGTATTCCTACAAAGCTGTCGGGTGAAGCTTGTTCTGGGTCTACGCCAAATCGCTGTTTGATGTACTCGCGCTTGTCGAACTTATGTTCGCCTACTTCTGATTTGCGATCGCGCATTGCAATCAAATGCTGGGCAGCTTCTTCAAGGGACATACCTTCACCAGAGGCTATCTCTTTGAGTTTAACTAGCTGCTGCTCAACAGTTTCGTCAAGTGTATCATTTGACTGCAAAGCTAAATCCAACAACCGACAGCAGGTACGTACTATATCAGGCGACACCTGCAAAGTCTCTGCCACTTTGTTGATATGCTTCATTTCGCTCAATCCTCCTAATAACTGCTTGCACAATTGGGTTATTTTTTTCTTCATCAGATATATGCTTAGTCAAAAAGTCATAAAGGCTTACGTCATTGACTTTTTGCAAATAAGCATCTAAGCCACCAGCAGGAATCACCTGCTGTAAATATTCTTCACAAGTCAACCGCCGAATCTTGATAGCGACGTAGAAAATGTCGGCAATCTCGACTGTTGTTGCATCAAAATAGCCGCCCCGCTTTCGTGGTTTGACTATACCGGCATAGGGATACCACCGTTGTAAAGCGGCAATGGAAATCCCGTATCTTTCGGCAAGTGTTTTCTGGGTGTAGATAACGTTCTCACATATCATCAAACTCTATTCCAACTGAAAGACTTCATCAATTGAAAGCAAATTAAACTAGCAACTTACCAAATCACTTGTGAATTAAAAAATAATTCACAACCTATTTAGATTTAGTACAAGTACAGTTCAACTTGAGTACAACTAAAGTACCGTTAATCTCCTGCTAAACTTCACACTTGCATTTGTTACATATTACCTATGGTCAATGCAAGCACATTTGCATATATCAGTTAAAAAATATTGAAAAATAACTAATAGAGTAAAAAGCACTGTAACAGAAACATATACTCAACAGAGTTGAAATAGCTAGAGAAGAGAAATTACCTCTGCTTGCTTATTTGGGGTTGGAGAGCGCAAGCACCAATTCAAACTTGAAAATACTGCTGTAAAATCGGGTACAAAGAAGCAGCGATCGCCTCAAACTTATCACCATCTAAATAGGGACTAGAAATTTCCTCCCCTTCTTTGCTCAACCACTTCTGCACGAAGTGAGTATACTCAAGTGATAGAATTCCAGTCCGCCACCAGCCCGATAATGCTAGTTCTATCTTATACCAAAGTAGGCGGTAATCAACGCTCTTGTTGCGGCAAAAGTCATTTATTGGATTGGAATAGGAGCGATTCTTAGGAGCGAAATTTTCGGTAAAATAACCTTGAAAATCAATTTTTAGAAAATCTTTTTGAATTTCTGCTGTTAATTTAAAGCGACAAGAATAGGTATTACGAGATAATTGTTGTAATGGAATTGAGTATTGGTCTACGATACCTGATATAAGCAGCGATTGTTAGGCTTTTCTTTCCCTCATAGTTGATGTAACTGTATTCCTCTTGTAAAGATATTTTTTCAAAAATACTTAGATTTTTTAAGGCTTTCACTTTTTCACTAAAAATTTCTACTTCTTCAAGATACTGTGTGCGAGCATCAGCATTATCTTCAAAATATTGAAAAAACTCCCAATCTGCAATAACAAATTCAAACTTACAAACGTTTAAATTGTATGTTTTCACCCATACTTGGCTGTATTGCTGCTCGTCTTTACCACAATAAGTTTTATAATAATCCCAAGCTTTTCTAACCTCATTTGCATACCGCTTTCGTGTTGAATTACTTATTATTTGCTCATCATTAATATTAATAATAACTAAAATGCACTTTGTTCCCTCTTCGTCTTTATACTCGCCAGCTACCACAGAGCGAATCACGGGAAAAAGCATTGTTGGTTTATTTAATACTTTCAATAAACGTTTAATTTCTCGCTCTATTTGTGGTTGTTTCGGCAAATATTTCTTCACTTTACACCCGTTGAGTTCGGGTTGAAATAAGTTAATATAATACCTTTCTCGTTCGTCCAAGCAGTTGATTGAAACCTCCTGCCAATAAATACGGTGCATAAGTTTGCGGTTGGAGCGGATTAATTGTGGGTATCTGTGGTGAGTTCTACTAGCCCACCGATTTTTTAGGTTGGCAGCTTGTCCGATATACCACACGCAGTCATTAATATCGGCAATGACATAAATTCCCGAACGTTCAGGCAAGTGATGACGTTCGCTAAAAGTAACGTTAGACCAATCCTTCCAATTCATCACAATATTGCGGTAAGTAGGGTGTACTTACCTAAAATTCCCATTGCAGAGCTATAAAGTAAAACTACACTACGGCAAATCCTGTGACGACGATATTACCGCAATTAAATAATTAGATTTATACTTAACAAATGACAAATATTTTTTGGTAGCAAAAACGTAGATTTGTGACCAACAATAAACCAACCGACTATGCTGCCCTTATCCGCGCCGCTAACCAAACTGTTCCGGAACCGCCTGAATGGTTGACTGTGGGCAACCGTATATACTCTCCTGAATACGGAGTAGGGGAAGTCATGGCGTTGTTGGGCAGGCGGTTGATTGTCAAGTTTGTTGAAGAGGTTAATCCAACTCAATTTGACGATTGGGAAGAAGCGATCGCTCTTGGATCAATTAAATCAAGTAACGCCAACTTAGTTTCTTCCACAACGTTGCTCGAAGAAACTAACGCCGTAACTGCAACAATTTCTGAACGCATTCAACAAATCCCACACCTGGCATTTCAGTCTGTCGCTCAAGAACTGATTGCAACGATCGCCGCAGTAGATATCAAAAATGCCAACCAAGGGATGCTTCACCCCATACCTAATGATTTACCGCCCGCTTTACGTTTGGCGTTGCAAAAGAACGGTATCGTCAGCATTTTTTCTCACCAACTAGAAGCTCTGATAAAGTTACGTGCTGGTTTTGACTTGAGTGTTACCACCCCTACGGCAAGCGGGAAGACGCTCTGTTACAATCTCGCTATTCTAGAATCGTGTATCAAGCAACCGCAAACAACGGCTTTATATATTTTCCCACTTAAGGCATTAGCCCTTGACCAAATGCGAAAGTTGCAATCGCTGGTTAAGGCAATGCCCAACAACCGCCTCAAACTCGCTTTGATGACAGGGGATACACCTGCATCCGAGCGGCAGCGCTTGTTTATTCCCAATCCTCCCAACATCTTGGCAGTCAGTCCCGACTTGTTGCACCACTATCTTTATAATGTGCGGCGGCGAGAGTCAGGAGAAGGATGGCGGCAGTTTTTAAGACAGTTGCGTTATTGTGTAATTGACGAAAGCCACACCTATATTGGTGCTTTTGGCGCACACTTTGCCAATTTGATGCGGCGGCTAAGGTTAGCAGTTGATGCTGTTGGCGGTAATTCTCAAAGGCTGCAATTTATCTGTTCCAGTGCCACAATTGGCAATCCCCAAGAGATGGCACTCAGGTTTAGCAACAGAACCCAGCAACCTCAAAGACTACACCTAATTGAACGCAGTGGTGCAGCTAATGCAGGACGTACCCTGTTATGCCTTGCTCCAAATAGTGCAGCTAATGTCGAAGCTTCCAAGATTGTTATTTTCTGGTTGCAACATAACCTCAGTGGGATTGTCTTCTGTAATTCCCGTGCTGCTGTCAAAGGTTTACTAGGGTTAATCCAAAGAGAAACACAACGCGTTGGGTTAGGTTATTTAACAAGCAAGGTGGCGGTGTTCTACAGTTCCTTGACAGGCGATCGCCGTCGGGAGATTATTCAAAAACTGCAAGCCGGACAAATCAAGGTGATTATTTCTACTTCTTCGCTAGAAGCAGGAATCGATTTACCTGAACTAGACTGCTGTTTGATTCGGGGGTTTCCAGGTAGCCTCATGTCATTTTGGCAACGGGTAGGGAGAGCCGGACGCAAACAGCATGGACTTGTGATTTATCTACCCTTGGGACAAAACCCCATTGATGTATTCTACGCTCGGCATCCTGAACAGTTACTGTCAGGGGAAGTTGAATGTGCTGCATTTAACCCAGACTATCCAACAATTCTAGGCAAACATTTAGAATGCGCCTGCATTGAAAGTAGTCTTGCTTTAAAGGAACTCAATACTCGTTTTGGAAAAGCAGCCGGCGCAGTTGCAGATTCTCTTTTACAACAAAACAAAATTTTTCTCAGTAATAACGGAAAACTCTGGGGAAGGGGTTATCCCCACAAGGACATTAATATTAGAAGCAGCACTCAAACTTCGATTTCCCTAATTGAGAAGCATACTGGCGAAATCTTAGAAATTATGTCCCTTCCGCTAGCCCATCGGGAGGTGTTTCCCCAAGCAATATATATGGTGCAAGATGAAAGCGGCCAGTTAATAGCCTACCGTAGCGAAAGTCTAAACGAAGAGAAAGGAGAAGCGCTACTAGCGTTTTTAGGTAAAGATACAGATTTATTTACTGAAGCCGAATCAGAACTAGATATTCAACCACTTTCTACACTGGCAGAATCCAAGATCATCCCCACCAAAATTAAAGATGGTAGGTTACGTTTAACCCTTGTTTGGGGAGAAATTACGAATTCTGTTACAGGTTATCGGTTGATGAAACGCACTTACGGGATGACTTGTAAAAATCAGCGCTGTGGTAACTACAAAAAACCGCTTGAAGGGAAAAGTTGCTCCTTATGTAAGCGTTCTCTAAGTTCGGCTGAAGTCACAAAACTTCAAAAAGAAGTGGCATTTGAGGAGCCATACGTTACAAAATACCAAGCACCCTGCGTACTAGTAGAAATAAATGAACCCCTACAAAAGGTGCTACAAATACAAGTCAACAAATACAAACAAGAAATTATGACCTCAAATGGAGGTGAAGTTCCTGAACAATATCAAACATTGTGGACTAGTAGTGCTGATTTTGCGGCACTCCATAGCATCCAACACCAGATAGTAAAAGCTGTACCACTGGTAGTTTTGTCCTCCAGCCTAGATGTGGATGGAATAGTCACGCAAAAAGGGAGTAGAACAATTGGCTACTTTTTTGACACTTGTGAAGGTGGTAATGGAGCAGCAGAAGCTATCTTTTCCGACTTGCCCAATTTCACTGCTAAAGCATACGCGCTAGCAGCTGAATGTGATTGTGAAGCAGGTTGTCCAAGGTGTCTACATTCAACGGGTTGTCCGCAGCATAATGAAGCACTGCATAAAGATTTGGGTTTGTTTTTGTTGGATGCGATCAGCCAAGCAGCGCAAAACACCCAGTAGCAACGCCCTCTTTTTAAGCAGTCATTGATTCAGATAACAAACCTGACATACTCAACACTTGCTCTGACCAATTACTGGCTACAGTAGCGATATTTCCACGTTCTGTTGGGCTTGCCCAAATATTTGACCAGTCTTGCTGCCACTCCCTTAACTGGCTTTGTAGTTGGTTTAATTCTCCTGCCTTCTCGGTATCTGTATCTGGGATAATCAACCCAACAAAAAATAGACTTTCCTCAATAAAAGCAGCAACTAAGCCTTGGTTAGCTGGATTTTGGCATCGGGATTTGATACGCGCCAAACTAGCTGCCAACTCTCCTAAGCGGTTTGCTTTAGGTTGGCGTAAAAAACTCGCTTCAATTGCTCTCCAATCAGGCATTATATTCCTCCTAGCAATCGCCGGGTAATTAGAGCTACTTGTTCTCGAATTTCAGGAGATTGAATTTCCATTGTACGATTGTTTTGACTGGGACGGATGTTGATAATCGACTCAAAACCTACTTCTTGAGTGTAGGGAAACCAATCAGCACCCCAAATATCTTTTTGTCTGCTACCATCTTTCAGCAAAACTTCTTCACATTCATAATGAAGTTGACTGCCTCCAACAAGAATTTCTCTGTCTATATCGACTGCCAATTTTATAAACACTCCCCAGGTTTTGAGCATTTCGTCAAGTTGCTCTTTTGTCGCGCGTTCGCGGATCAGCAGAATCAATTACTTAACCTCAGTCGCCAATCTTAATTACCAACATTATTTCATAAATCGTCCTTGTGGACGTATTCATTCTCGTTGATTAGCTCGATTAAAATGAGTATTTTATCGTTTAAAAAATAACAACATTCCATGTGGATTATCTAAAGATACATCTTTATTACTATTGTGATTCTCCGACTCATACCCTTGCAAATCTTGACTTGAAAGTGAGTACACATCAGTTGCAACAAGCTGATATCCTTGATTAGTTAAATAACCAACTAATTTATCAGGCATGACATGAGATGCGCCGTAACTTGGTAACAAATTATGTTCAATTTTATCCTGGTCTAAAATATTTAATTGCACAACACCTGTACGACAAAATATATCAAAATCAATCGACTCGACTAAGCCATTTGTAGTAATTTCTATTGAATTTAATTCCATCGCTAGTTGCTCTATACTCGCAAAATTACGCGACCACGGATTGCCAATTAAAAATAACCGTATCGATATTGCCTCTGGCTGCACCTTCGCGATATCAAGTAATGTTTTTGTAACCGTATGTGGTTGTAAGTAATCTAATACTCCATGAACCGAAACTAGCCGCAGGCTATTTGGAGCGTAAAGTTTTGTCAGTTCTAGTTCTGCTAGATTGCGATCGCAAAAATAATTTAACTGTAGGTTTGGGTATTGGCTGCGTAAAGCTAAAAACTTTTCTGGCGGATTAGTAGCAATGTCGTAACAGTCGATTGTCGGAAGTTGGTAGTGCGTTAAGTCAACTCCCTCAAAACCAAAAAAAACTTCACGTTCGACAAAACCTGGACCCAAGATAGCTGCACTATCACCATTACCTGAAAGAATCGCTTCCCAGGTGAGGGGATAAACATTGGGGGTAAGTTCTAAAAGCCTAGCTCGACTAATTTCTAAGATATTGCCACTGCCCTTGTTTTCTAAGAATCTTACTGCCATAAAACCTCGCTATATTATGAAATAACCTTGGGACGACTGATTAGGGTGATATCTTTACCTTCGCCCAAACGGTACACTTCTGTGCGATCGCCAACATCAATTTCAAAAAACTGATAGCTTGTAGTAAACCGCGCCCACGGTGCCAAAGGATTAATTTTTGGGAGATTGGTTGTTGCTTGGTAGGTAATTTCAAACCCCGCTCCCCCATCTTGCTTGAACATCTGCAAAAAACATTCATAGTCTCTAGCGTGCCAAAAATCAGTCGTTCGACGACGCACCACATCTTGTGAGTCAGAACTCATCGCCCGTGCTGCTGATGCGGACACGATCAATTGCAAATTGTCAGACATTCGCGTTAAGGCAAGTTTCTTGTCTGGGTTTGAGAATATTTCATCAACAATTGGTCTAAGCTCAGGGTGCAAACAAGTTTCGGCAATGTAAAACCCTGAATACTTGCTGATATCATTCTCAAATTCCCGATCAACTAGTCTGTCGGATTCATAACTAACCGACTTTCGTAAGCTTGCAAAAATCAGGTCTTCATATAACTTCTGCTGTGATGCTGGCGTTGCTGCAATAATTTTAAATGCAGACCCACGCATCCCCTGAATTCCTATCAAAGCACAGGTACAATCGAGGGATGCCGCCCACATTGCTAGAAATTTCCGATAGTTGGTATAAAGCATTAATGCTTCCTGGTAGTCAGGAGCTTTAATTTTGAGTAGATGCTTTACTGGATTGGGTTTAATTTCCCATCCAGGCTTGCATAGTAAAGCCCATAACGCAGAAGAATCTTCAATGGCATCCATGCATTTATGCCCCAAGCTTATTAATGACAATTATTGGTCTGTCCGTTTTTGTCAAACCTCATGCGGGATATCAAATCCTTAAGATGCGCTGGATCTACACCAAACCTATGAGCAATGTCATACTCCTCATCTTCAGTTGGCGGTGCATTTAGTGTAAGTAAATGCTCCAAAAAAGGTTGCGACCCCCCTAAAGGCAAACCATCATCCGTAAAAGGTAATCTATGTTCGTGCATCGGCTGCTCAAATACCGCAGGGCGGGTATTTTGTAGCCACGCTGCAACTTCACTCCTTTTTGGCGGGTCTATCCCCAGTCGATCGCATTCTTCTAATAACTCGTTTGATAATTGTGATTCTACTGCGGAGACGCTGTGCGAACGCACCACCAAATCCTGCAACCACTCCTGTAGCTTTCCTGTCTCTGGCAGTTGCCAACCCAGCGTCTGACAAGCAGCTACAAACTCTTGTCCAATAACAGCTTCCCTATGCAAATTTTTCAGAAATGCAGCATACTCGTCTTCCGATAAGACATTAAGCTGCTGCTGAAAAAACTTTTGAATTTCTCGACTTAAGCGAAATATACGTGATGCCTGAAAATCATTGTCTTTCTTGATACCCTCAATATCACCCAAGCCAAGGGAGAGATTATCTACAAACCAAACCCCTACCTGGCCAACTTCTGGTACTGATAAACCCAAGGATTCGCACGCAAATATCAGTTCTATGCCCAAAGAGGCATAACCAGAAAACATCTGCTCCAAACTACCCGGTTGAGGAACCGGCTTACCACTTTTTTGAGCTAGGTCAACTAAATCTAAACCCAAATCAACTAAACGCCTTAAAGCTTTCGCCAAAGTGCCACCCAATATCGGCAGTAAATCATCTACCTTTTGCCGCACACCGGGCGCAAGGGTAAAAGATACTCGGTCAGTATCCCCTCCAGAAAAGCGTTCGCGCTGATTTGACACACGTTTTTTGAACTTGGTTTATCGAGATTTCTCTTCAGTTTATAGAAACAACAGGGGTTTTAGTTACAAACCTTAAGTTTTATATCAAAACCTATATTGCTAGAACAAATAAACACCTCACCATCAATAAACTTTGTGATTTTAGTGATGCACTAATTAAAATTAGTGCATCACTAAATATTAAGTAATATTAATTTAATGCATCACTAAGTCGGCAAATCGGTAAACTTTACCTAAAAAGCACAAAAGAAGGGCTTGAGATAAATCGAGCTAACTCGGTAAAAATCGTCCAAGAGCTAATAAAGATGCAAAAGAACTACAAAATACTAGAAGTACTACCAAAACAAGGACTAGAACCCAGACAATTTCTACGCCACTGTTTTGATATCGCCGAACTTAGTCCCAGAGAACTGCTGGAAGAAGAAACCGACTCACAATACCGCAAAAAATGTATCACTGTACTATGTGCAGTCTTAGGTGTACAAAGACCAACAGTTCGCAAGTGGGGAAGTGACCTCAACTTTGACGGGATACCCAACTACTCCAAAGTTTCACTTGCTTACATTCACGCTGCCGAAATTGTGCCAAAGCAGCTAAAGAGCATCTTGAGAGGAGAATACAACGTACCGGAAGTAGATGCTCAAACGTTTCTAGAAAAAATACTCCTCGAAGGGTTAAGCGAACAACAAGTACTACAAACTGTCTCTCACGCTAATTTTCGCGCAACTTGTGTCAAAAATCTCACGCAAGTATTACATATTGGCACCAAGTCAGTCCAAGATTGGGGTCAGGATATGTCGTTTCACAAAATGCCCAAAATTCATAAACACACGTTGGGCTATGCCTTGGCTGCTATTTCTAAATCATCATCAAAAAATTGGGAAAAAGCGGCCTGACTTATTTAACTAGTCGAATTAGGAAACTTGGTCTTAGAGATTAAGACCGCGCATACAATATCATGACTACAATAACTTTTGCAAATAAATTATACGTCGAGCAGCATCAGGTAGACTCCAATCCTACCACCCACATGGAGCAAAGTACCCTAGAGTACCTCCATACGGCTTTCTTACTCTATGAGTACAAGCAGACTTACACCAAAAAAGAATATCGCGCACTGTTAGAAGAGTACGGCTGGGACAAGGGCAGTGCTGAGTCAAGGCGATCGCTCCGAATTGCCGAGAATTTTCAAGCATTTATCAGTTGCCCGGAACACTTGGCGGTTTTACCAATATCCGTACTACTTCGGTTATGTTCTGTGAACTACAAAATCCTAATCGATGAATTGAAAGATATTCCTATTGGTGGATTGACTTGTGGATTAGTGTTAGAACTGATTGAGAAAAGAAGATTATTTCTCAAAGCCATGAATCAAGAAAAAAAAGATGGCAACTGGCGAGCAACACCAGATGGAAATAGATACTATACCTTCGGCAAAATTATGGAGGATGACCACCAAACAGGAGTGTTTACCGAGAAGTTAATAGAGGAATTGGGACTGTCACCACAGCGAATTGTTAGAAAGGCGATCGCTGACTTATATGAAAAGCATCAAGCTGAGATAGCCAAGAATGAAATCGGCTCCTTTGAAGAACTAATCCCTTGTGAACAACCCACTAACACCATAGAAGAATTGATTCCTGCCAACGATAAAAGTGTCGTCAACCCAACAAACCTTGAGGTAATGCAGCGAGAACTTGAAACCTTGTGGCAAAGGGATACAGAAGAATATGACTGCGAAGAATACCTAGAAGAGCCTGAAGAATCGAACATTGACTTTGAAGAAGATGAGATTGAAGCAGTAGAAAGTATATTGGCTGGGATGTTCGGTACAAATGAATTAAGAGCAACTGACGCAGAAATCCTCGCAGACATATTGCGGAAAGCTTCAGATTATTCCTCAGTGCGTCGGGGACTATGGCAATATCAACAAGCTAAAGAAGAAGCTTGGAACCTCCTCTCGGATTCGGAAAGGAAATCTGTATGGCAGATGCTTCCAGAGGCAATCAAAAAGCTTAGTAATGCCAAGCGTGAAGGGTTGATTGTCAACTTTTATGAGATGGAGTCAGGAGGGGTATATAAAGTCTTCACTACAGATTACCCATTAATAGAAGAAACAATTAGTAATAGTCGGTTAGACAGATGGTTGGCAGACTTAAAACTCAAGCAGAACTCCGATTGTAATTGATGTGTGTTTAAAACCAAGTACAAGAAGTTAACATTAATTAGAATCTTGATGAACTCAACAGCAACAAACAAAAAAATAGCTGTTAGCCTATTCTCCGGGGTGGGTGGATTTGACTTGGGATTTAATGCAGCAGGATTTGAAATAGTGATCGCCATTGATAATAATCCCATCGCCCTAGCAACATACCAACATAATTTCCCGCACACCACAGTCTTGTGCAAAGACATTTGGGAGGTGACAGGGGAAGAAATACGCGCCTGTATACAGGCAAAGTATGTAGATTGGGATGGGGAGATTCATGCCGTTTTTGGTGGGCCACCATGCCAAGGATTTAGTGTTGCCGGACTGCAAAATGTTGAAGATGAGAGAAACTCGTTGGTAGGGGAGTTTGTTCGGCTGTGGTGTTGGAACTCAATCCCCTTGCGGCAATCATGGAGAATGTGCCGGGGATTGAGAATCAGAAGTTTGGCACCATCACCGATTCCCTCCAAGCAGTGCTAGAAGAACATTATTTCCTTAGCAAATGGAACCTGAACGCTTCAGATTACGGGGTTCCACAAGCTAGAAAAAGGGTGTTTTTTGTTGCATCTAAGTTTGGAGAAATTATACCGCCAAAGCATCAACCTCAACATACAGTTAGAGATGCGATCGCTGACCTACTACCAATACCCCTACTCCCTAAACAAAACACTCAAGTTTTACCATTTAACTGGTCTAAGGGAGAATATGCCCAGCATCTAGAAAAAATATTTCCCAACCAAGGTGCAATAAGCAACTCCCTAACTGGATTCGCAGCGACAACACATGCACCAGAAGTAATTCAGCAATTTCTCAACACTCCCCCAGGTACAAGGGAAGCTAAATCAAAATCAAAGAAACTGGAATGGGATGGATTCTGCGTGACGTTAAGAGCGGGGAGTGGCAACCGCACCGCATTACGTCCCCTCCATCCAGAACAGCCACGGGTTATCTCAGTTAGAGAAGCTGCTCGTTTACACAGTTATCCTGATTGGTTTAATTTCAGCGAGGCAATACTCCACGCCCAAAGAGAAATCGGAAATTCGGTGCCCCCATTGCTTGCATATGCTGTGGGAATGCAAGTTAGGGAACATCTAGAATGCAATATCATTTATCAGATTAGATGCCCAAATTGGCAAAACTGCCTATTTTTCTCAATATCTTGCAGTTTTAAGAATATATTCGTTTTTGTCAATGAAATGCTGTCTTTAAGGGGGTTAAGCAAAATCAGCAAAGAGCGATCGCCTCCACGTCTGACTAAAAGAAAGCAAAGAGCAGATGTTAGGATTAACATTAATTTTATTAAGGAGCGGAAACTACTAAAGAATATTCAAGGATGCAGTGATTGTTAGTTGACTTTTTCTACATCTTTAAGCGCAAGCATGTGTAAACAAAAAAATTATGCGTAAGATTTATGCACTTCTTGTTGGGATTAACAATTATCATCCTGCTTCTTATCCTCCAGTACCCTCTCTACAAGGCTGTGTTGCTGATATTGAAGCTATCCGAGATTACTTAGATGAACGAATTAATAAGGATGAGTATGAACTAGTAAAACCTCAAGATATAAAATGCATACTACTGAATCAAGATGCAACCCGTCAAGCAATTATAGATGGCTTTGAGCACCATCTATGCAATGCAGGTTCTAATGATGTTGTGCTTTTCTACTATGCTGGTCACGGTTCTCAGGAGAAGGCACCAGAAGAGTTCTGGCATCTCGAGCCTGACCACTTGAACGAAACCCTAGTTTGCTACGACAGCCGCACAGCAGGTAGTTGGGATTTAGTTGATAAGGAATTATCTTATTTGATTGCTAAACTTGCTGAACGAAAACCACACATTCTTGTAATTTTAGATTGCTGTCACTCTAGTTCTGGTACACGAGAGGGAGTTTTGGTTACGGATGTGCGTACTGCACCGCCAGATGCACGAGTACGATCGCTGCACGATTTCATCTTTGCAGAAGATCGAGCATTTGCAGAATATTTACTCACTTCTAACGATGCTGCCCAAAAGCCCAACCGTCTGGTGTTCCCTCAAGGGAAGCACGTCCTCCTCGCCGCCTGCCGCGATCATCAGGAAGCTAAGGAATATTTGACAGAGGATGGGTCACGCAGAGGTGTGTTTTCTTACTTCTTATTACAAACACTACAACAGACAAAGGGAAACATTTCTTATCGTGATTTAAACTGGAATATTAATGCGTTGGTCACAGGTAAAGTTCGGGATCAGTCACCTCAAGCAGAGGTAATCAACCCCGACGACCTTAAGCAAAGTTTTCTAGGTAAAGATGCAATTAAAGAACGTCGCTCTTATTTTGTCTTGACCCGCAACCAAGAAAATAACTGGGTGATTAATGGAGGTGTTTTACACGGTGTTCCCAAGATTGCTGAGCGGGAAGAAGCTCTACTGGCAATCTTTCCAACCAACGATGGAGAGCGCTTACGTCACTTGTCAGATCCTTTAGCTATAACCAAGATTACAAAAGTACGGTCAAATCACAGTGTTGTCCAAATTATTAATAACGAAAAACCATTAGATGACCAATCAAGCTATTGGGCAGTGATTATTAGTTTGCCGCTCAAACGGTTGAATATTTACTTTGAGAGCGATACTCATAGTACAGTAGGAATAGACCGTGCCACGCAAGCTCTTCAGACTCGGAATTATAATCAACACCCTTCACTATATCTCAGTCAAACAACAGAGCCGGAAACTGCTGATTATCACCTTCTAGCTCGCTGTGGACAGTATTGGATCACCCATCCTGCGGATAATCGTCTTTTGATTCCTCCCGTTCCAAGCCAACCTCATCCGCAAGGTGATTACACACTCCAGTCCGCTTCCGAGGTGATTCGACATCTGGAAGCGATCGCACGTTGGCAGAACATTTTGGATCTTGCTAGCCCAGCAAATAGTAGCATTAAGTCTACTGATATCACCCTAGAAATTGAGATTTTGCGAGGAACTCAAGCAACTACTTCAGATTCAGATTCTACTCATAGCACATCCACAATTGCAGACATACGCCTTGAATATGTCTATGACAATGACAATACTGAGTGGCAATTTCCAGGCATTCAACTAACACTTACTAATCATAGTAATAAAACACTTTACTGTAATGTTTTGTTGCTATCAGAAAATTACAAGGTGGATCTGCCATTCTTTGAAGCACAGAGTAGTGTAAGAATTCCACCCAATGAACAGATTGCGAGTAAGCAGATTGGTTTGTTTATCCCACCTAATTATCTGGAGCAAGGTATTACCGAATACAAGGATATTCTCAAGTTGATTGTCAATACAACTGACTTTGATGCCAGTCTTTTGGAACAAGAGGGGTTAGATCCCGCCACTAGAACACGCTCTACCATAATTCCCAAGGGACTTTTAAATCGTTTAATGGATCGGATTTATACTCGCGATGGCATTCCGTTTTCTAATGAAAGCAATGACCATTGGACGACGCAGGCGATCGCAATCACAATTGTACGCCCTCAAGACGCTAAACTTATCCAATCCAACCAAGATGTTGTTTTGCAAGAATGATAGTAAATAATACTTAATGTACCAAGCGTATTAAACGCCCATTCACGATCTCCTATTACTCGATACAGGTCTAAGGCTTGCTGCAAAGTTTGAAGTGCTTGAGAAAACTGATGGTTTTGATAAAATTCCAAGCCCTGATGAATAAGATCGTCAGCTTGCATTTTTGCTATATTGTCCATTTACATACCTGTTAAAAATTAACCTACCCTTTCTTAGGAGCTTAGCGTGAGTTCTGCTGAACATTGTCATCCACTTACCAACCTACGCGATGCCATGGCCTTTCAGCCTGAGCTTAACGAACTGCCAAGCACGGAACGTCAGGGTATGAGATTCAAAGGATTATTCATTGGTATCGATCGCCACGACTCATCCAAAATCTCGTGGTTAAGCTGTGCCAAACGTGATGCCACAGCACTCCATGCTTTATTCTGTGACACGTTAGGTGGTGAAGCTGAACTTTTGATTGACCAGCAAGCCACTTACCAAGACATTCTCGAATGTTTGGCCGCTCTAGCAACTTGTAACGAAGAGGATCTTGTTGTTATCGCGTTCTCTGGCCATGGAACCAATTCTCATCAGCTTGTTGCGTATGACACGGATACTTACAACTTAGATAACACATCAATCTCTCTTGAATTTTTAGCTGAGCAAATTGCACAAATTCCAGCACGTCGGCTCATCTGCTTCTTAGATTGCTGCTTTTCTGGTGGTGTAGAAGCCAAAGTATTTCAGGTTGAAACTGTGGCACGCAATTTGGAATCTGTTGATGCTGCGCTATCTCAATTGTCCGGGGAAGGACGAATAATTTTGACGGCATCAGGTTCAGCGGAATCAGCCTATGAAAATATACGACTTGGGCATGGCTTACTGACCCATTATTTATTGGAAGCCCTACAAGGAGCAGAAGAAGTACAACAATCTGGCAAACTCGCTGTTTACCCCATGCTTCAATACATTACGCAGCGAGTTATTGACGCATCCACTCAGCTTGGTAAGCCACAGCATCCCACACTAAGGGGCAAGATTGACGGTAAGTTATTTTTACCCATTTTTAAACCTGGTTCATTGTATCGAACGGCATTTCCAGAACGATCGCATCCTGAAGTCACATCTGATATTCAAAGCCTTGCTGCCTATGGTTTTCCAGAAACTTTACTTCAAACTTGGGCAACAGTCATTCCCTCCTTCAATGCGCTCCAACTTGCAGCAATCAATGAATTTAAGGTACTAGAAGGAGAGCATCTGGTTGTGTCAGCACCTACTTCTTCAGGCAAGACGACCATAGGAGAACTGGCTGCGTTGAAAAGTGTGCTAGAGCGCAAGCGGGCGCTATTCCTATTGCCACTCAAAGCGTTAGTTAGTGACAAATTTAGAATTTTTAATGAATCTTACGGTTCGTTTGGCATTATCACAATGCAAGCTACAGGGGAAACAGACGATATTACAGCCTTGCTACAAGGACGGTATGACATTTGCCTGCTCACCTATGAGAAATTTGCATCTGTTGTTTTGACAAATCCACATATTTTGAATCTGGTTGGTACAGTTGTAATTGATGAAGTGCAGATGATCGCGGATGAAACGCGGGGTGTGAATCTAGAGTTTATCTTAACTTTGCTGCGAGTGAGACGACGGCAAGGGCTTGAGCCTCAAGTCATTGCGCTTTCAGCGGTTATTGGAAATACAAATGGGCTGGAACATTGGCTAGGTGCACGCTTACTGCGGCGGGAAGAACGACCTGTTCCTTTGGATGAAGGAATTTTACTTGCAGATGGCCGTTTCCGGTTTATTGATGGAGATTCTGGTGAAGAAAAGATAACGGAGCCACTCTTTCAACCCCAGCCCATTAAGAATTCTAGCCAGGACTATGTGATTCCACTGGTTCAGAAATTGATTAGTGAAGGGAAACAGGTGCTTGTTTTCCGTGAGAAAAAGGGAGAGGCTCGTGGATGTGCACTTTATTTAGCTAGAGAACTAGGATTGCCATCGGCTCAAATAGCTTTAGATTCTTTACCAACTGGCGACGACTCGAAAGCTTCAACCGATTTGAAGTTAGCATTGCAAGCCGGCGTTGCATTTCATACTAGCGAACTTACCGCAGAGGAACGACGAGTCATTGAAGAGCAGTTTCGTGCCAAGAAGACAACCTTGCGAGTGATTGCGGCTACAACCACTCTGGCAATGGGAATTAACACACCAGCTGAAGCTGTTGTTATTGTTGGTCTAAACCATCCTTTGGCTAACAAAGGATCTAGTCCTTATTCAATAGCAGAGTACAAAAACTTGGCTGGACGCGCTGGACGGCTTCAGTTGGCAGAAAGAGGAACGTCTTATCTCTTAGCTTTAGATCCACTCCAAGTACACAATTTTTGGACACAATACGTTAAAGGTCATCCAGAATCCCTTATTTCTCGCTTCTTAAGTACTGATACTGATCCACGATCGCTGCTTTTACGGATTCTTTCTGCAACTCAAAAGCTATCCAAGCCAAAAACAACCCAGCAGTTACACATGCAAGGAATGCAGGCGGAGGATTTAATAGAGTTTTTGGAATCTAGCTTTGGTGCATTTCAACAAACGCAACTTACCGATCAATGGAAATGGGATCGTACCCAGCTTATAAACGCACTTCAGAGTTTGTCGCAGCATAGACTGGTTGAGCAAGATGACAACAATTTCTATCACTTAACCCATTTAGGGCGATTAGCTGGAGAGGCAGGCGTTGAAGTTGAGTCGATCATTCGTCTAGTCGCCTGCCTCTCCCAACTCAATCCTGAATCTATTCTTGAACCAACGCTCTTGGCTGCAACACAGTTAACAGTTGAATTAGATCGACTTTTGTTTCCAATCAATTGGAACAGTAAAAATAAAGAACCTATTGCTTGGAAGCAAGAACTTCTAGGACAAGGTGTTCCTCATTTATTACTGCATACTCTGGATCGGGGTGTTACCACTCAGCATCAAAGCACTTTAAGAGCAAAAAAAGCAGTTGCTTGTCTTCTATTTGTAACCCACCGACCAATGGCTGCAATTGAGGATATTCTTACAAAATTTGGAGGCGCATTCGGCGGAGCAGCAGGAGCAATTCGTGATGTTGTTGAACGAACCTGTGATCTATTACCTACTGTAGCTCAAGTTGCAGGAATACTGTATCCTAGCCTTGATTTAGATGAACTTATTTCTCGTTTGCTCATACGGTTGAATGTTGGAGTTCCGGCAGCAGCCATTGATTTAGCAAGGCAGGTGGGTACCCGTTTGACACGGGGTGAATATTTGCAATTACTTGATGCTGGACTTTGCAATATTGACAAGATCGAAGTAGTGTCTGATTCAGATATTCTCCCTCACCTCAACCATGATGTCGAAAAGCTAGCCATTGTGAGAAAGGCTGTAGAACAACACCGTCAGCAAGAACTTGAGCCAACTCTCCTTTCACCCATTCTTGAACCTTTTGAAAGTTAGCCGCTGAAATTAACCGCTTAGTGTGCTTCGTGATCGCTCTAACCAAGCATTTAATCAATTAGGGCTAGAAAAGAAAGGAGATGCCAATAATTCAAAGATAACGAGCAAGCAATTCCTGAGCAGCTTGCTTGTGTTTTTCCACCAATTCCTTGGGTGTAAGGAATTGAGCGCTACCCATAAAGCGATAAACCCAACGGCTAAATTCCGTCAGCGATCGCGATGGAAGTTTGAGTCTGTAATCTAGGTAGCTTGGTTTTCCATCTGGAGTTTTTGCTCCAAAAGAAATTTTCTGGCTTTTATGGCGTTTTTCGCCTTCTTCAATAAACACCATAACATCAGGAAAGAAGCGCACGGTTACTTTAACAAAATCTAATTTTCCTTGTCGCTCTAAACTTTGTTCCTCTTGTTTACCTAAATATAACCCCCAGCCATTCTCCAGTAGTTGATGTGCGACTTGGAGGCTTTGCCATTGTTCTGTTGAATCCCGTCCTTTAGAGTCAAGCAACTTAAAGTGTTCGGTAAACCTATCCAACCTTGAGATAGCTAAATGTCCATTCTGACAATCTTCATGCAATAAATACCAAGCTATATCTGAGTAGATAAGTTGTAAAGGGTAGATATTTAAAAACTCAGTAATACCTTTTTGATAAGCATTACGACTGCGGTAAATTTCTATTGTCTGGCCCCGAATAATAGCACTTTCTAGCTGTTCTAGTTTTTCAAAAAGGGTGCCACGATACTTACTATCAGCCATCATTTCTTGCGGGTCAGTGTAAATAATTGCTCGATTGATTTGCGCTCGCACTGGATAGGCAAATTGGTCTGCTAAGTTCAGTCCCCGCAATCGTCGCATCAATATTTGATAAATTTTGTTAACTTGCGGATCTTGTTGATATTTTGCTTGAGAGGTTAAGGCATTGAACGCAACCTGTAATTCGACCAGACTCATTGCACCAGTCCCCAGATAATAACCCCAACGATACATGCGGTTGTCTAGGATATTGTAGTGACGCAATGTCCGCAAATCTTTTCGCAGCGTGTGCAATGAGTAAGCTGGCAAATCAATACCGCAGTCACGAGCAACTTCCTGCAAACGCACCGACACCTCAGTAAGTGCATCATGATAACCCCCAGATTTTGTATCGATTGAATCATTAAAATCACTGTTGCCCACTCCGGGATAACGCACAAAAGTCGCAATCAGTAGCATCAACCGTTCAAACGCCTGGAGGTCAGTATAAAGATGAGCAATAGACTTCTTGGGCATTTTGACCTGTCAAGTAAAAGAAAATATTCAACTAGTACTTAAATTAACCTCTCAAAGCTCTACTAGTCTTGCTTTTTAGGTAATTTTAAATAATCAAATAAATACTCGGATTTAATGGATTTCTTGAAATTCCTTTTGCTACTATGCAGTTTATACAAGGTAAATCAAGGAATTCAGGCTACATTGCACTCAAACGGCAGAAGTACTAGACCGATATCTTAAATAGATAATTTTCCGCGTAAATTGTAGATATAGTGTAAAAATAGTTACTTAAAACCCTTTGCAGGGAATCTTAAGTATAGAGATACTTTTTTGTCAGAGCAGCAACCGAACTTTGTTGGTTGTCTGGTTAGTAAAAATTGAACAAGAAAGCAGAGGGAAGAAGGCAGAAGAGATAAATCCCTTCCCCGATTGCCCGATAGCCCAGCGTTAGCGACGCAGGAGCATCACCGTCTGGGCAGCCGGAGCGAGTCACGGGTTTGAGTCCCCCACCAAATCTTTGATTTTGGTGGACTGCAATTGGTTGGGGTTTGAAGCCCCACGATATTGCATCCTTCTGACTTGCTGTTAGCGGATAGCTAAGGTTTAGCCCGTGCTGAGTAAAAATACCAGTCCCCAGTCCCCAGTCATTCTTTCATCCAAGGCTTTTGAAACTCGTTTTATCGGGACTGCGTTCTTCACATATTCAAGTAAGTAATTTAACTAAGTTAGTTATCTACTAAACAATGACTACTTTAAACTTCTCTATACCAAGACAAACGCAACATCTTTGGCAGAAAATTTCGTCACATTGGTCTCATTATAATCGTCCAGATAAGCAGCGATTTTTGGGTAGCATTCAGATTAGTCAAAAAGATACAGACCAAGTTTTAGATATTGTAGGCTATAACCTGAGCAACCTAAGTACAGTTACTTATAATAAGTTATACGAAAGATTCGATGAACCTGAGCAGAATTGGTTGAAAATTCTAACTTTTGCTCTATCTGAGTATGCATATTATTATTCAAGCGTTGAAGAAAAATTTTGGTATGGTTTTTGTCAAAGGTTAAAACTTTCGTGTAATCAAAGTTTAGAGAAGACACTACGTCGGATCGTTGGTGAAGGGTTTGACCTACTTGGTCTTGTCAAAGCTAAAGGAGGGTATCCCTATGTATCAACCTTATGGCTGCAAAGTGGTATTCCTCAACAAAACCTCAATCATTTTGCCCACTTAGTTCAGGAATTCTCAAATGAATATGGATGGTGGGAAATTGCCCATAGCTCATGTGAAGATATTTCTGAAGAACTGTTTGATTTTTGTCACGAAAAGCATCCTCAATGGACTACTCTAATTCATTTTCTTAAATCTAGTTGCCCGCAGAAAGAAAACGAGGAAGTTGAACCAATATCCGGGCAGTTACTTCAAGGTATTGCTATTATTGCTGTTGAACTTGAACGTCAAGGAACATTACCTGAAACGCTGAAAGATGACAATGAGCGCGAAAAGCTGCTGAGAAACTATTACTTACCAAACAATTTTTTCTTGAGGGACTGGAACAGTTTAATTCAGGTTTTAACTCCTAAACAGCGTCGTTTTGGTAATAGCCGTAAAATAATTAGTCGTCGCCAAAAGCCTCTATCACTGGTTTTAGATGTTACTGAATCATTGAATATGCAGCTAGTGCTGCCAGAACAAAGCCTTTGGAAGAAAGGTTGGGAACGCTTAAGTGGTACTTTCTGCCGAATTCCAGCAGCACATTGGGAAGGTACTATTCCCAATAATCCAGGATTAATGATTCCCGAACAAGTTGTAAATATCAAAAGTGGGGCTGAACTATGGGAATGGCAACTCTTAGATCATCGAAAAAATTGCTTAAATGAGTGGAAGCTTGAGGGTGTAGCCAGCAATCTGCCTTGTCTAATATTCGATGCTGGGACAGGCGAACACTTAAATTTAGACTCTGCTAATCCTAGCATCAGGGGAGCCAAAGAAATTATTTTCTTTACTCCTAAAGGCATTTGTCTAGACTTTGGTAATGGTATTGAAATTGTAGATACTTGTGTACCATCTAGTATTAGAGGCTGGCAAGGTAAACAACTGACACTGACAACGAAAGAATCATCAATTGTCTTCATAGCTTTCTCCGATGAAGAGATTACTACATTCCCAACGATTAGCTGGAAACTTTCTTCTCAGGAACAACCAAGCTTAAGAGGACTGAAACTCAAGGGTAAAAAATCTGTTTATCTAGAAATTCCCACGTTCTGGTATCCGCCTATTGAGGGACAAATATCCTTAAATGTTTCTATCGAAAATATCACCCATCAAAAAACAATTATTACTACAACTGAAATAATACAACCAAGCGATAAATGGCAAGCAATTCCTCTCGATAAATGGATTATTGAATCAGGGAAATATGAAGCTCGCTTTTGGAATCAATTTCATCGCTGGTCATATAAGTTTGAAACTCAGTCTAACTATCAGATGGCTAGCAAGCCAGAGATTAAAAATTTACTAATTAGTAGCAGTTCACAAGGACAGGTAGAACACTTACCTATTCATAATGGTTCTGCTGATACTTTTTGGGCAGAAGAAATTAAAATGAAAGGTCTTTTACCTCTAGAAATTATCAGTTTATCTTTATATGATAGGCAGGAAACTGTATCTTCTCAGTGTCAAGCAGATTCATTGGGTAATTTACACATAAACTTGGCATCTTTCTATAATTTATTATCTCCTCATTCTAATTGGTATGCTTTAGATTTCCAGAGGATAGGTGGGGAAACACAACGTTTAATAGAAATGGAAGTTGCTTCGCTGGTAATTAGCTGCACTTGGGATAATCAAGCAGTTCAAATATCTGGTTTATTACCTAACGAACTTTATTCTCTTTCATGCTGGAATTTACTCTTACCTGAAAATCCGCCAGTAGAAATTAAAATTTCCCCAGTTTCGTCAAATGAAGATAAAATTAATGTTCCGTTAAAATTGCAACCTGGAATTTATAATATTCAGATATTAGGCTCACGTAAACTACGACATAATCTTGGTTGGTGGTGTGGTAGTAATCAAAATGATTTACCAGATGAAGTCTTAGAAAATGAGACTTTAGAAAATTACTGTTACACAATTCTTGGTGACGAATCTGTCCAAGATTTTTTAAATGCTGCTCAACATTTTGACTATGAATATCAGTTACTAAAAACTGCTATTCATAGCCTCTGCGGTTTAGCATATTTTTTTCCAAAATGGTTAGATAATAATTCTCTTACCAACAAGCTACAAGCTCTCCTTAATACTTTTAAAATAGAACTTACAAGTCCGGCTAGACGAGAAGAGAAAACTATTTCAAAAGCGAAAAATAATAATATAGCTGACACGAAAAAGAATTGGTTATTAATAAAAATAACTAGCCCACAGAAACGTGAGTATGTTCATAACATCATAAGACATATAGAAAAAAAATACAATCTCAAAAATGAAATTTTAAGTATTCAGCTACCAAAGCAATGGATTTACAAAGATTCTATATTGATGCAATGCACCAATATAAAAAATGTTCAGAGTTATATCCAAGAAGTGGAGTACGTTCAAACAACTCAGACATTAACATATCAAGATGCTCAAAAAATATCATAGTTTATTAATAAAATGTTAACTGAAAAAATTACTCTAATACTCAGCAATCATCGCAATCCGAAAAATCCGGAGTTCCCGCAGGTTTTAACCAAGCATGAAATTGTATCAATAATAAGTTCAAGCCTTTCTCCCAACGAATCTCAAAAGAACCTAACAGATAAAATTCAAAACATCCTAAATGAATTACAAGCAGAAGGAGAAGTGCTAGCAGGGAAACGAAACTATTACTGCATTGCTCCTCCGATGGTTTTAGCCCAGAATAAAGAAGATTTAACAAGTTTGCTATTTCGGGGCGATCGCGCTTATTTGACTCTGGCTCATCAAGTCCTAGAAAGTCAACAAAACCCTCCAAATCCTTTAGTGTTACGCCCTCAAAGTAATCAATTTCATAGGATTAAAAACCGTCTTCATCAAGTTGGTATTCGTTTGCTGACTATTTCAGATAGTATTGAAAATTTCCCAATCCCAAGAAAACCCTTGAAATCGGAGTTGCGTTCAACTTGGACAGAAGACCCTTTTTCTATCAAAAATTGGCAAAATGGAAGCTATATTCAGCGATACGTACCCTGTAATGAAGCGCAGAAAGAACGTTGGCGCAATCCGAGCCGCGAAAGTATCAAAAATGAAGATATATTGCACTTACCCACAGGTGAATATCTCTGGTTTGAAGACCAAAACTTTTATGAATTAGAGCCAGATTTAGCTATTTTAGCCATGTTCTACCAGGACAAACAAATGGGATGTCCTTTAAAAATAATTTGGGATGAACCTCCAGGAAAGTTAAATTTGCAAGGTGTCTATCTTCCCAGTACCTATGCACGGTGGTTATGGCATATTTCTGAGCCTGGAGAAGAATACAGAACTCGAAATTTTCAATCAAAAAACTGGCCACTTGTAAAAGAAGCATTTAAACGTTTAGGAGCTAAATTAGTATGACTAAATATCTAGATCCAATCGCAGCAGTTGAACAACCGCGTGCAGACTTTATTCGCTATTTACTTACAGCTTACCCCCTACGTGACCCCCATCTCCGCTACGGTTTTAAGCAATTATTAGAGCAGCCTGGAAACCTTTGGCAACATCCTTACCTCGAAGGTTCCCAGCCATATAAATCAAGTCTTAGTATCAATGATTTGGTCAAACAAGGGGTTTTACACCCTGATATGGCAACACTATTTATACCTAGTAGCCGTCGGTTGTACGAACATCAAGAAAAAGCTATCCGCGCAGTTGTGGAACAACAGCAAAATATAGTCGTTGCGACTGGTACAGGTTCGGGAAAAACTGAGTGTTTCCTGACACCCATGCTCGATATGCTACTGAAAGAAGGAGATAATTTATCGATCGCTGGAGTGCGGGTGCTAATTTTATACCCGATGAACGCTCTGGTAAATGACCAAGTTAAACGTCTGCGGCAATTATTATGTCGCCAAAAGACGACAACCAAAACTAAATTTGGATTCTACACCAGTCGCACCGAAAAGGACAGAGGTAAAGCAATAGAGTCATTAAGAGAAGAATTTGCAGCTTACGATCCAGAGGAACTGCGGCAATTATTTACCTCGGCTGAAATAAAATCTATAAAAGATGAGGAATTAATTGATAAAGCTATTGAAAAAACTAGCCAAGTGCAATTACTCTCAAGAGAAGAAATGTGGGAAGCACCACCCCATATTTTAATTACCAACTACTCCATGCTGGAGCATATGTTGATTCGGCCCAAGGAGCGAGAAAAAATTTTTGAGGCTTCAGTAAATACTTTCAAAATGTTAGTAGTAGATGAAGCTCACACCTATGATGGTGCTAAGGGTAGTGAAGTTTCCATGCTATTAGAGCGTTTTAAAGCTTCCGTAGGTGTGGAACAAAAAGGTAAAATTCGCTGCATCGCTACCAGTGCCAGCTTAGGAGATGCTTCGGTTGATGATAAAGTTATCGCATTTGCAGGAGAGTTTTTTGGTGAAACTTTTAGTCAAGTAATTCGCGGTCAGCGTCTCAATGCCAAAGACCGATTAGGCAAACCTTATACTCTACCTGTTGCACTTACTAATGAGCAAATTATACAATATTTAAGTATTATCGAATTACCACAACAAGGTTCTCCAATTAGTTCCTGGTTTGACCCACTGAGCGCTATTGTACCCGAACAACAACTAAAATTAGCTGAGTCGCAAGCTGATAGCGATATCCACAAATTCCTCTGGTTTGCTCTCAAGGGGCATCCCTTAATACATAGACTGATTAATATACTTTGTCGCGAACCTAAACCTTGGAAAGAAATAGTTCGCTCTACAGAATTATGGGGTGTAAATCTGCCAATTAAATTAGATGGTAGCGTTGATGATACAGATGCAGAAGTTGCACTAGCTCATTTGCTGCAAATAGGTACTCTCGCTCGTGCAAATCCAGATGATTTACCTTTACTTCCTGTGAGATTGCATCTTTTATTTCGCAGTTTAGAGGGACTTTATGCCTGTATTAATCCCAAATGTTCGGGAGCAGCGCACGACCCAATTTATTCAGACCGTGAAGTACGATATGGGCAACTTTATTTGAATGAGAAAAAAACCTGTGAATGCTGTGGTTCGCCTGTATTAGAATTGGGCAGTTGTTCTCAATGCGGTCAGGGTTATGTATTTACTCAACGTCAAGATTCGGGAGAACTAGAATCTCTACCCAGATCAATTCAAGCATTAAAGGATAATACCAAGATTTACACTTTGACTTCTGGCAATTTAGACAGTGTAACAGAAGAAGAGGAAATGGGTGAAGATGAAGAGGAACAAGAATCAACAACACTAAAAACTTTTAAATTTGAACTTCAGAAGCATGGCTGGATTGGTAAACTTTCAGATGAAGCGTTTACAAACAAAGTAACACCAGAAAATGAATTTGTTTTAGCATGGCATCGCAAAAAAAATGACGGAGATGAAGATAAAGGCAGTTGTTATTTAAACAGATGTGCTGCTTGTGGTGCTGGAACTGGGCGCACTACTCTAGCAATTAATCGATTTGTGACTTATACAGATGGCCCATTAGAGGCGATGCTTGATAGTCTCTTTGAACTACTACCAGAAACAGAAAAGACTGATAAAAACTCTTCAAAGCGGAAAATACTTACCTTTTCCGATGGTCGTCAAGATGCAGCCTTTTTTGCCTCTGACTATCAACGTACTCATACCGAAATGCTATACCGACAGATGCTTTGGCAAGCATTTAATCAGGTAAAAAATCCTGAAGGTATTACATCTGTTAATCAATTAATTCACCAACTGAAAGCAGACTTTTTAGAATTTTATATTCCTCACCCTGACCGAAAATCTGATGTAAATTATAAAAGCTACCGTCCTAACGATCCAGAAGAGGAACCTAAAGATAGAAAAAATAAAATAGATGCGGAAGATTTAGCTCAGAAACGAGCTAAGGAAATATTAGTTAAGGAATTTGCTCTTTATTTTAACCGTCGTTTAACCTTAGAAGCATTTGCATTGTTAACTTGTCATATAGAATTGGAGAAGCATTTAATAGAGTCAGTTGCTGGTAAATTTGAAATCAGCAATGATGAGGCGCAGATTTTCTTGACAGTTATTACTGACATCATCCGTCGCACAGGAATTGTTAGCATTGAAGGCTCATCCAGCTACTTTCAAGAAACCGGAGGCGATGGTCGCCGTCCCGAAATGATAGATGCTCAGGGTAAGTCTAAAAATTACCTATTTCTAGAAAAATCAGATGATGACACAAAAAAATATAAAGACTCTCCCTCTTTTATGCCTTGGAAACAAGGAAAGGTGAGAAAACCACCAAATCGCTTGGGTTGGTACTTCTTACAAATATTTGGCGAAGAGGAACTTCCTAATAAAGAAGATTTTATATGGCTTTTCCGACAACTTCAAGACTTTGGCTTACTTGTTTCAGCTAAAAAGGGATTTCAACTCAACTGGGGACTGTTAAATATTTTTGAGACGCGGCAAGATTGGTATAAATGTAATTGCTGCCAGCAGATTTTTCATGTTCCAAGTTTATCAAAAATCACTCTTGGAAAACTTAGCGTTCAAAGATGTTCAGCTTATAAATGTGGTGGTACTCTTGAGTCTTACACACCTGAAAAAATTGAACAAACCTCTGCCGAACATTACCAGCAGTATTTAATTAAACAACGCTTACCCTTGCCACTGCGATCGCAAGAACATACAGCACAGCTAGGTGTTGCGGAACTAGAAAAACGCGAAAATCGTTTTCGCCAAGGTCGCATTAATATGCTCAGTTGTTCGACAACCTTAGAAATGGGTGTAGATATTGGTGAGTTGCAAGCGGTGGTTCTTCGCAATTTCCCTCCCCATGTTAGCAACTACCAGCAACGAGCCGGACGCGCTGGACGACGCACAGATGGTGTAGCTATTACTTTAATGTACGGTCAACGTCGTCCCCACGACCGCTTTTATTTCGAGCAACCAAAAGAGTTAATTGCTGGTAGCAATCAAATTCCCAAGCTTGATTCTGCTAACTTCCAAATACAGCAGCGTCACATTCATGCTGAGTTACTAGCTGCATTTTTACGAAAAAACTGGAATCTCAGTGCAGAAGAAATAAAAATAGCAGAGTTTTTGGATTTACCACTAGAAAATCCTGCTTCCTCTGAAAATTTCACTCCTGCTGCTGAAGCCAAGATTTGTAAGTTACAACAATGGCTAAATAGCGATGAAGCAGCACAGCTAGCCGTGCAGTGGCTAACTCGGTTAGGTAGCTTTGAAAGTCAAGCAGCTATAGTGCTGAGAGGCTTTAAAGATGGGATTGAAGATTTTCAAGAGCAGCAACTTCAAGATTGGGACAGTTTAGCGGAAGATATGCTTGAACTACGAAACCGCATTACCGATCCATCTGAAACAAAAAATTTAGAGAAAATAGCCAGACTTATTGCTGGGACAAAGCGCGAACTTGATAAAATTGGCTCTCGTCGCCTACACAACGAACTAGCGCAAGCCAGTATCCTACCAATTTATGGTTTTCCTATTGACGTAGTTCGCCTTTTGACCGGGGAAAGCAATGAGTATAATTCCGCACAAGGAAAACATCGACTAGAACGCGATCGCCGACTTGCTCTTGGTGAATATGCTCCAGACCAAGAAATAATAGTAGATGACCGAATGTACAAAAGTGTTGGCATTCTCAAACCAACAGAATTAGAACAAAAATTTTATTGGGTTTGTCAAAATTGTAATCATTTTTTAGATGCTAATACGGGAGATGAACTAGTAGAATCCTGTCCCGTCTGCGGTGATGAGCCATCCTCACCTGCGGCTAAAAAAATGAAACTTTACAAGGTTCCCAAAGCATTTACAACTGATTGGGAAAAGCTTCCAGAAGTCACCCCCTATATCAAACCGCAGCGTCAACCAGTATCTCAGATTTTCTTAATAAATGATGGGGATTTATCAGAAACCTTACCACCACAATTGGGTTTGTATACTCTTACTGTTAGTAAAGGTGGAAATTTCTTTTTAGCTAATCAAGGTTCCTATGGTAAAGACAAAGGGTTTGATAGAAAAGGATTTGCAATTTGTACTACCTGTGGACGCGATTTGAGCGATTTATTACCCAAAGGAGAACCGAAAAAAAGCCGAGGTAAAAAAGGAGCCAATAAAAACTCTGCAACTAGCCAACAATCATCGCAAATTCCTCATACTCATCCCAGAACAGGAAAACCATGTTCTGGCCGCTATACATTGATGCATTTGGGACATGAATTTTGTAGCGATTTGCTAAAAATTGTCTTTGACTCCAAAACTGAACCCACACCCCTGTTCGGCGAAGACGGAGAACGCGAAGATGACGGCGAAATTTTTACCAATACAAAAAATCGTAACCGAGGTTTAGAATTTTGGCGTTCTCTCACTTATGCATTGTTAGCAGCAGCAGCCCAAGTAATTGACGTACCGCGTACAGAATTAGATGGGCTGTTTACGCCTCGTTCGGACAAACGCGCTAACATTATTATTTATGACAATGTGCCTGGAGGGGCAGGATACAGCCGTCGCGTTGCTGAACGCTTTGATGAAGTTTTAAAGACAGCATTAAAAATAGTTTCATCATGCAACTGTGCAACTAGTTGTTATGACTGTTTGCAAACTTACTCAAATCAGCCATTTCACAACCAATTTAACCGTCATTTAGTGGCAGATTTTCTTAGACCGATAGTTGAGCAAGTGAGTCCAGATGAAGAATTACAAAAATTTGCTCCCAACTCTAACAGAATAAGTTTGTCTCTCATCGCAGATAACTTACCAGCAATTTGCCGAGCGGCTGCACCAGATACTTTAATTTATTTACCCAAACTAACCGATGAGTTTGGTTTAAATAAAGGTTCAAATTTGCCTTGGTTAAATCTGCTTACAGATGCAGTTTACTCTATGAGACCGATTAATAAGCCACTTGAATTAATAGTAAACCATTTGCCAGACCCCAATGCACTTTCAGATACTTCTTTAGACCAACGAAATCACCTCAAGGTTTGGCGAAAACGCTTACAACAGTTGATAGACCAAGGTTTAGTAAAACTTTACCAGGCTTGTGCTGAACATTTTCCTGAAAATTTACATCAGGATGTCCCAACTCTCTGTTTCAATAGCAACCAAAGTAATCGTATTGCACTGTCATTGCAGCAATTCTCAAACAATGAACCACCAACATGGTTTCAAACCCGAAGCCCAGAAGGTGTTAAAACAGTTTTTAGTCGGTTAGAAAAATTACGCCAAGAAGCAAGACTTGTTCAAGCATCTGAGTTAGAAGATATAAACACTACCGTAATCTTCTTAAATCCTTCTGAGAAGGAATGGCGCGGCGACTTCAGCATGTCAGAACTTAGAAATAAACTGAGATTAGAGGCTGCTTTATCTGGAAGCAAGGTGACGAAGATTATCTACCGCGATCGCTATCTGAGGGAACAAGGGGCTTCCATTTTAGTTGAATTATTAAAATGGGGTGGATTTGATACTCAATCTCATGTCGAAATTCTCACAACTGAAGATAAGGATGCTAAAAACGCTTTAACCATAGAGAAAGAGCTTAAAAAAGTATTTCTTCAACTCCAACCAAATGAAAATAATTTGTTGGTTCGAGTTAAACGCTCAGTTGATTTCAAACAATGGAGTCACCTTATTCCTCACGGTCGCGTTCTGGAAATCTACCGACAAGACGGACTACATTATCAGGTGATTTTTGACATCGGGATGACCTTTTTAGCAAGAGAGCGCGGGAAATATCGTGTTAAATTTACTACTTATGTAGTAGTTGAGAAAACCATTTAAAATTTGAGGATGGCGAAGAATTGGCGTTGCACAATACGGGATTTCCAAATAAAAAAATATCCCATCGCTCTGAAGGCAAGGGAGCAGGGGGAGGGAAAGTTGTAGTGAAGTCCAGAAATTGGATAATTTATTTTTTGGAGTTCCCTAGAGGGCTGTTTAGAACTCTGTATTATCCGTCAAATTCACTCCTCAATCCAGAAAACCTCTAGCTCAATTCATTGGGGCTTATTTTTGGTCAATACAATTGTTTTATGATCAATTTCAAAAACCTTCAGTATTTTCTGCTCCCACACCACCAGAGCCTTCCCCAAAAAGCCGGTCGCTATCAGTGTCGGAATTTCCTTCGCCATCCACCTCTACTTCGCTATCGGATGGCGACTGCCGCAAGTTGTTTAGACGTTGCCAGTCAACTGCAACAACTTTAGACATCAATTAAAAATATAATTTTTAAGCGCGAGCTTCTTCCCACGAGAAGAATAATTGAGGGCGTTGCAGAATAGAAATATGAATTAGTGCGATCGCTATGGAATGTCCAAGATGTGCATCAACTCATATTCGAAAAAATGGTAAACAGAGAGGTAAACAAAATTACATCTGTGCCAAATGTGGTCGTCAGTTTATTGATTCTTATGAACCGAAAGGTTATTCAGAAGAAATCAAGCGCGAATGTTTAGAAATGTATGTTAATGGTTCTGGTTTTCGAGCAATAGAACGGGTCAAAAAAGTACAGACGCTCGCGGACTCGCTAACGCTTCGCTATCATACGACAGTCATTAATTGGGTAAAAGAGATTGGTAATAGGTTGCCTGATATACCAGAAAAGGATGAAATACCAGAAATCACTCAAATTGATGAGTTGGAAACATTTATCGGTAAAAAAAAACAAAATTTGGTTATGGACAGCAGTGAATAAGCACATTCCCGGAGTTATAGCCTGGGTTTTAGGAGACCGCAGTTCCGACACTTTTGAGCTTTTATGGCAGACTATAAGCTGTTGGCACTCTTATTTTTATGTCACAGATGGCTACCCAGTTTATCCTTGTTTTATTAGCAACGAAGACCATATTGTTAGTAAAACCTACATGACCAGGGTTGAAGGAGAAAACAGTCGTTTTCGACATTATCTTGCTCGACTACATCGTAAAACTTTTTGTTACTCTAAGACCGAAGAAATGCTTAAACTTTCTATTCGATTGGTAATACATTACCTGAAGTATGGTTCAGTGCCACTCAAGATGTGCAGCACTCGTCTGATTGCAGCGATCGCCTGATTCATATTTTGATTCAGCAACGCCCCCAAATTAGACTTGACACGATGGATTTTACGGCGTACCAAGGTAGGTAAATTGCGCTTTCACGAGAATTATCTGCACTTTATTGGTGCGATGGTCTCCGACCGACCGGAGGTCATCGCCTACGGCGGGCGGTTACGCCATCGCAAGAAGGCGGGGCGTAAGCCTATCGCGCTCCTAAACAGTTGCTCCCGTTCATCTGCGGCGGTTTGGGAAGAAGCTATAGCAAAAGCCTTGGTGGTCAGGACATTAACAGATGATAAAACTTAGACACAAAAAGACTTTTCACCTAGTCCCCAGTCCCTTGCTATAACAGCATCAGCTTCCGGAACAAACACGGGCGGTGAATTAGTTTCAGAATGTCTATTCCAAGAGTAGTTTTAGATACTAAGCCTGATGAACACCCTTGCTCTTGAGTATCAGAAAACCGACTCGTGCGTTCACACAAGTTAACATTTCAATTAATTTGGCAAAACCCTTTTTGTTAGTAGTGAGTAGAGTAGCAAGGGGGAGTAGAATGAGACTAAAAATGTCTGGGAACAAACGTTATCGGACATTATTTTGGGGCGGATAAACCCGCTTCATCCCGCGTATTATTTTGAGGCTGTGTGATGACGTTATCACGTACAGACGCAGGTGTAGATACAGAAGAATTAGGGGTGGCGATCGCTCAGTTATCACCGGAACAACTAGCGGTGATCAAAGCAACAGTCGAAGCGGTGGTACAGGCAACTGGCACACCCAAAATCACTGGGGCGGAAACTACCAGCGAACTGTTTTCTAGTTGGCTCACCAGTAGGGAGTCAGAGCAAACTGTGCGGGCATACCGAAATGACGTGATGCACTTTGTTCAGTGGCGACTAGGCATTGACTATCCAGACTTAGATAATTTAAACCTGCACACCACCACCAAAGAAGATGTGGACAATTACAAAGCCCACCTACTTAAAAAAGAGAAAACAGGGGAAATTGCTCGTGCTTCCGTCCGCCGTCGCCTTGCTTCACTTAAAAGCTTTCTGCGCTACGCTTGCGATGTAGGCTACTTGCGGGCCAACCCTGCAATGTTGTTGAAAGTACCTCCGGAGCGCAAAAAGATTAAGGAGCGCACCCTGACTGAAACTGAGATTGAAATCCTATTCGATGCAGCTGCACAAGTTGTAGAACAAGCCCCCACTCCTCACAAAAAGATACAAGCGCAACGCAACCAACTAATTCTGGAGCTTTTTTACTACGGTGCTATTCGGGTAGGTGAGAGTGGTTTAACCTGGGCTACCATGCATTCAAATCAGTCCGGGCTACCTTACATTAAAGTGGTAGGCAAAGGAGACAAGGAGCGCGATGTTCCCATACCAATAGAACTTTACCAATACCTTTTGGCTAATCGACAACATACTAAAGACAAAACCGAGCCGCTTTTCACAAGCCAAAAAACGGGTGAACCCATTTGCGATCGCCACATCCGCCGCATCATCAAATCCATTGCCGAAGTAGCAGGGTTAAGTCGCATCCCCTCCCCACACTGGTTACGGCACAGCCACGCTACCCATGCTGCTAAAAACACGCCTATTCACATCATCACCAAAACGCTGGGCCACTCGTCAGGGAAAATCACGATAGACAACTATCTACACGTGGGTGAAGATGAAGCTAGCTCTCTTAACCTCAAACGATATCGCTGAGGCTTTGTGAGACATGCCCCGATTAGAAATTAGCGGCGAACGCCACTACCTCAGAAATGTGAACGCTTGCGTCACCTGAGCGGATGATACAGTTCGTCAAGAGCATTCCATTCCCAACCCACGCTCATTGGATCGCGGTTACGTGACCAACTCAAAAATTCTTTGGCGCTGAGTTTTTCTCTTTCAGCAATCAGGCTTTGGGGGCTAACACCGAGTCTTGGAGCAAGACTTTCGTTTGTCCTGGGTTGTAATTCAACTTGTGTTTGTTGGTATGGGTGCACTTGTCTTCGCGGTTTGTTGTTGCCCAATCTCCCAGAGGCGATCGCCCGTTCGATTAGCTCCAGCTTTTTGGTGATGGCTTCAAATTTTGTTTCCACCGAGGAGCCTTGATCGGCAAGATGGGATTCCAGTTTCTCCAGCTTTTTCTCTAGCTGTTTGACTGATTTACTGCCTGCCGTTACATCGATATCATTATTGATATCAAATTTTATTAGTAATTCCTCTAAGGCTTGCAGCAAGGCAATTGTATGCCCTTGCCTATGTAGTTTTGATAGTCGCCGAACCACCTTAATTAGTGGAACGGGCACACGAATCATCTCGCTTGGTGGGGACTTTTGGTCAGGCATTTGATATCATTTTTGATATCGACATATTGATTGTAAAAGGTTTGGCGCAAAGCTATAATTTACTGAGTATTAATTGTGTCCATGTTTTGAAAGATTGTTACATTTAGAAACAATCTGCTGTAGAGGAATAAAAAAGTTCAACAATTTCTGTTAGGTGCTTTACCCCGCTCCAGGCATCCGTCCATAAATCGCTTGCCTGTACGCCGCGCACACGCTACGTTATTACTAGAGCGATCGCTTCCAGCAGGCGGTTACGCCATCGCACTTGCTATTTAGACCTGGCGTGTTGACCTTCAAAGGTAGCGTTGACGCACTTCCCCTCGCTATCCGTATACTCATTACTCCCTAGTGCCGATACATAAGCGCACTATCCGAAAGAGATCGTCCCAGTTTATTTAAGAAGTGAACTTAAGACATCACCTCATAATTTGGTTGAAATTCTAGCGTCCCTTTGCGTTGATTAGTTTCATAAGTGGGCTAGAACCAACAGAGTGTTCTGATTATTCTGTAACTAGCTAAAATTTTAACCATGTAGGGGTAGAGCTACCAATGTAGGGAAATGACCGAACTATATAAGGCTGGAATCATTGAGGTAACAGAAGCAGAAGATGAAGATGAAGATTTATTTGACGTTGCGGTGCATTTTGACGGCGATATTTTTCTTCCCAACGTCATTTTTGCAGGCAAAGACCACGCATTGCGGCAAGCTAAAAAGCTCTATGATTGGCTAGAAGGTAATCCAAAAGAAATCAAGGGAGAGCAACTGCGTTGGCAATCATACACAGTTAATCGTGAATCTCTAAGAGAGTATCCAGCCTGCTATTTACCTTACTACTATTCAAGGTATGAACAAAGTTTAGAAGTTTTAATTTTTGAGCGAGACCAAGAAGCCATTGCTTATGGTTGGTTGAGCGCTGAACCTTTACCTTACTATATGGACAAAGAAGATGGTTTGGTAGTTCTTGGAGACATTTCAGATGATGCTGTGCTTGCTGGTTGGCATCAAGCTATTGATATACGCATTCACATTTACTCTTTTATCTACCAGTCAAATAGCAGTCACAAGCTTTAATAATCAGTTGACAATTAGGAGCTTTAGGTGCAGCGAAAAATCGAGTTAAAAAGGGGTGTTGATAATACATCTGTTGAAGCCTATTTGGTAGATTTAGTCCAAAGACATGTTGATGATTATGTCAATTATTGGGTAGAAAGCTTAAGGTTATTTAGTCAAGAAGATAAATACTGGGATTGGATATTCAAATTAAGATATATTGACAATCAAGAAAATCTTGAAGGTTACGCAATCGAGTGCGAAAACAAAACTCAAGGATTAATGATAATAGAAACGCAAATGCACGGTTCTCGGTTGAATATTGGTAAGAGGCTAGTTTATGTTGATGGCATTGCCACTGCCCCTACTAACCGAATGGAAATTCAGCGTCCGCCTCAATTCAAAGGTGTTGGTCAAGCACTATTAAATTTCGCAAGAATTAGAAGTGTTGAGTTAGGGTATGAAGGTAGAATTGGGTTGCATTCCTTACCAAGGTCTGAAGGATTTTACGAAAAACAAAACATGTTGAACTGCGGTTCGGAAGAAGAATATGATAATTTAGTCTACTTTGAGTATGGTGTATTGAGACGAAAATAAAGTCCGATCGGGTAAAATTTTATGAATCATCAACAGCAAAAGGATAATTCTGAGGCAAACGAGTCAATAACAACCCAAGAAGCTATAGATTTACTTTTTGGTGAAAGATGGCTCGAAGAGGCTGTTTGCATCGAAGATGAAGCAAATTGTACTATTGGTGCTGGTTTGGATTGGGGTAATGCATTACCACCTTTAATGCTCAACCTTCCTTTATTTGGTCGCCTATCAACGCTGCGTGTATCTCTCAACCGCGAAGTCAGGCTAATAATTGAAACATGGGATTTAGGTATAGGTACAACTTCTGCAACAGAGACTGCAAGGGCACGTATTAAAGAGCGGTTGCTATCTCCTACGCCTGAGTTAATACCTCACTTGGAAGCTACTTTGTTGCAAGATGATTTATACGGTGAAGAGTTTATATCTAACCGTGAAGTCCTCAAATCGCTACTTGCAGTAGTTCTTACTGATTCTGATAGAGAAGAAATTGCAGAGAAGGCTGCTAATTCAATACGCACACAAGTTATGTCACAGGTGAATTTTTCCGGAAAACTTTCTGCGTAAATATAATCACAATAATATCGCGTCAAATTCAATCAAAATTAGTTTTTTGCAACCCAAAAGGAACTGATTGATGACTGGTAAAAACCGCAGTCGCTATTCTTCAAACTGGGATAATATCGCACTTGAGGTCAAATCCAAATCAGACTGGAAATGTACGCGCTGCGGTATGCAATGCTTACGTCCAACTGATAAAAGAGATGGATTAAATCGTAGAGAACGCAGCATTAAAACGTTAGTAGTTCACCACCGCAATTATACGCCCGAGGACAACCGAGCAGAAAATCTCGCGGCTTTATGCACAGCTTGTCATATGCTGTTCCATACGCGCAGACGGGGAAATGTATCACCAGGACAACTATCTTTGTGGTAGAAAAACTAGTAGTTTAAGACAAATCAATAGTAGATAGTTATGATAAAGGTAAAAGATAAATATTATCTTTCTAATTCAAGATAACAACATTTGCTGACGCAACAACTTCGTTGAAGCAATTGAAGTTGTATAGACATGAAAACTACTACGAGTTATAACCCAAAAACTAACAAAGAATTAGTAAAATCTGCACAGCAAATTCAAAAAAGAAGCACCTTCATAAGCGAAGCAGATTACTACGACTACGAAGCAGAATTAGCACAAGAAAAATCAGACTACTATCACTTGCAGTACGGATACTAAATTCAATCTCCCTTCAAGCATCAACTCTTCTTAGTCAACAACTAGTAGCAACTAACTGCTAGTTGTTTTTTCTATCAAAAGTAAATTATGACTTCAGCAATTGAACGCGAAATCAACCAACTCACTCTCAAAGAATTAAGCCTAGATGCTGCTAAACTTTGGTCACAGATAGAAGAAGCAGGCGAGTTAGGCGAACAGGGTAATGTAGAACAACTCTTACAAGAACTTATGGGTGTTCAAGATGGTATCGAAACCAAAATCGATGCGATCGCCTGGGTAGTTGACCAGTTAAATCTTGACCTTGAAACCTGGGAGGAAAGAAAAGCGCGAGTAGCCGAACTCCACGACCAGGTAATCTCACGTCGTAAAACTCAACTTGAACAAATCAAGCGTACCCTGATCCATCTGCACGAGATTGGATTAATCAGTGACAAAAATATTGGTAAGGAAAGGGTAATTGAAATCAGGGATAATCCACCCAAAGTTGCTAACTTACTAGTAGAAGTAGATGATGAAGATTTTCCTGATGAATTTAGAGTTATTAAGTACCAAGCTAATAATAAGGCAATTCTTGAAGCTTATAAATCTGGTAAAGATATTAGCAATCTTGCCGAGGTAAGTATCGGGAAGCAGGTACGGTTTAAGGTGCAATCAGGTAGTAAGTCTCGCAACAAGAAAAACCACAACTAATGGCATACGCCCCAACCATGTGAATCAAACATAGGTATATTCCATCATTTTACAAAAATATCATCAAATGGTTAAGGGTCAAATCTTAATCATTTTTATTTTTTTTAAAGTATAGCACCATTTTAAACTTTTTCAAAAAATCATCAAAACTTTGCCTCAATTTAAACTCCGTGAAGATATAATCGATGAAATTGTAGATATCAATGACAGCAACAGTAACTATGTCGGGCTAGGTACAAACATCGTTACGACAGGTTGGCATATTTAATCTTATTTAGTGTGGCTCAATAGGTAATTGCAATTGATTAGGTAGTTTCTATTTTTCAACTATCAATATGATAATTCAAACTACTGCTAAGTTTAAGTTTAATCTGAAGGGATGCAATCACCCTAAATAAAAACTTAAATATTAGTTATCGGGAGCAAGCTTAAAATGTCATATTACAAAAACCGAAGTATAGTTATCCGTAACGCTATTATCGACAGTTTTTTTATCCTCTGGTGTTTAGTTTGGCGCACTGGTTTGGGGCTAACCTTTTTTATCATCTATGCTTCCCTTGGCTACATATATAGCTGGCCATTCTATCTTCCAATTTCGATTATTTTGGGATTTGCCCCTTGGGGTTGGAAGGTACAAGAAGAAAGAAGAGATAGAGAAGAACGAAAAATGAGGAAGTTGGAAAACAAAATTGGGGATGGTTTTATCTATGCCAAAGCTGAATCAAATATCGAGATAAATTACAGGGGAGTTATCTTCCTCAAGTCAGTATTTGGTCTATTTGTTAGCGGCTTTTGGGGGATAATACTTGGCTGGAAAGCTATTTTGGGTATGGTAGTACAGTTAGTAGATAATATCAGAACATTTATTAAGTACATATAAATGAACAGGTTCATCTAACCAAACCAAACTCAAAAGTTATCTTATCACTATTCCTACATCAGTTTGATACAGAAATTATCAAAACTTGAGTTGATACTGAACCTTTGCTTAACAGGAAAGTTATCATATCAATACTCCCGACACTCCCGACACCAACCAAAACTAAATAATTAAAATTCATTTACCCATATTAAATATTTCTGGTTTTTGGATAAGATCAAAGCCGATATAGTAATATTGTAAAAGTTATTTTTAATATCACACAAGCTAACGCTTAATATAAATAGCAACCTGGCATATCGCTTCATAAATAGCCAGTTACTAATTATATCAACAGGAGTTAAAACAATGGAATTAGCACAGTATATCCTAACAGGAATTCTCTACGTTATTATTTACGGATTTTCTACTCTCTTTATTTTCCAATTCTTGCTAGATATATCTATCGCTTTTGAAAAACAGTGTAACTGCACTACATCTACAAAACACAGTGTAATTAAAACCGAGACCTTAACTGAAAAATCCCAAATTCAGATATCTAACAAAAACAAAAATCAAGTATCTACAACCAAACAGATGACTGTTCAACACTTAAGAAAAAGATGCTCACAAGCTGGAATAAAATGGAGTTATGCTATCCAAGAATCCAAAACAGGTAAGAAACGACATCTCAACCGAGAAGAAATGTTAATAGCCTTAACCCAGATTAAACAGTCAGCATAATAAAAGTATAAACTGATAGTAATTTATTTTAATATCAGTTTATCTAAACCTGCGATCTGGGCGATCGCTCATCTTGGAGGCTAGCTATAACATCGAAGCAAAACACCAATTGGCATCCAGGTTTTGTGGCGAGGCTGGTTAAAATTGAACGACCTCTGCGTTCGCATAGCGTCTGTCTGCGACACGCTGCGCGAACGTAGAGAGGGTTGGCAGCGATCTTGAGAGACTTAACGGGAAAAGTGAGCTAAATTTTACGTACTGCACGCTTCAGGAATACCAACTGATGAGCAAGGCGATCGCTCCACCGAAATAAAAGTGATCGCCTTTGCTTTCAGGCAATAAAATATAAGAAAACTGATTGGGAGCATAAATGACAAAACTAAAAATTCAAGAATATATAGCGAAACACAAGGCTGAATTTCCAGATGGGAAAATTCACCATGAATTGCCTATGCCTACAGATGCAATATCTGTAGTTTCTGATCCACAAAACTGGCATTGCTATCCAGATAATGTGGTCAGAATTTTTCTTTCTTCTTACAAGGAAGATGGAGAGGAGCAATATTTAGTAGGGGTTGGGGATTACAAGCACCCAACTATCTGCACAAATGTTTATAGTTCCCTAGATGATGTTTGCAGTTTTATTGCTAATCGCCCAGAGCAGATTTCTAGAGATTATCTGGAAATCTGTGAATTTTATTTTCTAGAAATCCCTATATCAAGGGCTTATCGCATCTAATTGCACATCCATTATAAACTTGCTGATCATTTCATGGATCTACAAAAAATCTGTTAACAAGATTAAACAAATGAGTTTAAGTGAGGCATACATCATCCTTGGAACTTTGTTCACGTATTTAGAAAATCATGGTTATAAGGAGCATCAAGACTTTGGTATTAATCATGAAGAACCGCAAAGCTGGTATTTAACTAGCAGACCAATGGAGTTTCTCAATTCCGGCTTCAAAGTCACATGGTATACGGTCTGCGAGTCGGATCATTTTTACATTGAAACCCAACCTAATGGCTGGTGTCTAATAAACTTGCAGGCTTTTGATGATTATATTGTGAAGTCAGAGGAGATTTAAAAATGGCGGTCTCCAAAATAACTGACCTAATAATCGCTTATAAAACAGAAATTTCCTACCCAGAAAGAGATGACATCCACTTAATAGAAGAGCGAGTTTGGGAATTAGATCAAAATCTCGAATTAACCACTGAAGATATTTTTAATGCTGTGTGTCAAGAATATAATCTGAATGCTGAGTTGATAGAAAAAGAACTAAATTGTAAATATACATTTGCATTAACTGGCTTTTTAAGGGAGTTAGAACCGACAGAAGTTTATGATTATTCAACACTTGATTAATTAATCTATTACCTCTTTCATCGAGTCAAATCAACAATAAGCTTTTGACCACCAACACAGAACTCTAATTTGCTGCCTTATGATAATCGTCGAGAAAACTTATATGCCTTATGCACAGCTTGTCACCTGAGTTTTCATACCCGACGCAGAGGAAATGTATCGCCAGGACAACTATCTTTATTTGGAGTCAGCTAGGGATTGAACTAAGGTACTTCCCTAAAATAAATTGCTCAAGCACAATGTGCTTTTTTCAAGGATTATTATTTTTGTGTATTACTGACTTGACTTTTGATATTCTTGATTAACCTAGTATCGTTGGTTTTAATAACTTTACAACCACAGTTTGAGTTTTATAGGTGCTGAGGTAGCAGAGAATTAAATTATGTTGATCGAGTTCAATCCACTAGCAACAAGACTGGAAGATTACGCCGTGATTGCAAGGAATGCAAAAATTCGCATCAAAGCCAGAAAGCGAATCGGTACGCGCGATGATGATAGTACAGCAATTATCGAAGAATGGTGGGCTACCACTGATTTACTTGCATACCTTCCTGCATGGGATTATGAAGATAGGCAAAAGGGGCGTGATTATGCCGTAATCGCTCCACAAAGTGAATTCTATCCATCGTGGTGGTATAAGTCTTGGGAATGGCACAAAAACCAAACACAAGAGTTAACGCGAGCTAGAAGCAGCTTTGACATTCATCCTGACGATTATGCTCAACTTCTAAGCTGTTGCACTCGCCTATTGGATAAACTTAGTAAGCCTTTCTTAATTAGTCGTAGTGGCATTTTTTGGAACTGGCAAGACTTTAAAATCTAAAAACTCCATCGTTTAAAATTGGTAGACCCGGGAACGTTGATGATATGAAGCGACCTTGCAAGGTTACTCGCGGCACGAGAACACTACCTTACTTCTCTGAATTGGGCAGGCAGCCTCTAGAATATAAAAAAGCAGCTTTGCATCTGGATGGATTTTTAAGGATGCTCTTGAGTATCAGTAATGAGTAAACACCTTAATCTGTGGTTGGAACTGAACCAACAGCAGCAAGCCACCCTCACCACCATTGACCGCGCTGACCAGTCAGTGGAGGCAGCACAAAAAAAAGTTTCGCTATTAGGTTCAACCAGAGAAAGAGCTGCTGTGTGGCGGCTGGTATCTTTTTTCAAGGCTTGTGCCTAAGCGTCAACTTGCATCGGGAGCAAAAACTTGAGTCAGCTAATGAAAGATGGCTTTCTTTCTGGCTGGTATCAGTTTTGCTATCAAAATTGTCTGTACTTGCTTATCTACCACCGTTTTGTAAATTTTTGCTATCAAGCTCGTGATATCAATTTTGAGTAACCGCCCCTGGTGAGAGATTTATTTGCTTTATTCATTCTTTGATTCATCTGGTAAATCATCGTGTTCGGCAAGAGCGCCAAGAAACTCCTCGACCCCATCTAGATTAAATCCTCGTAAAACTCGTCTTGCTTCCTTAATTCCCTTTGGCGTTAAAACTACCGACTTAACTTGTTTAGGATAGCGTTGTTCTTCTATGAGTCCAGCAGTAGTCAGTAAATCTAAAATATCGAAGTCATAGCCTTTGTAGGCACGCCTACCTTGAAAACATTGTTCATTACCTAATTCACCGTACTCATCTCCTCCAGACACATATAACAATGCAAGAGTCAGAGGCAGAGCGATCGCATTGTAACGACGGGTTTGTTCGGAGCGGATTGTCCGGTCTACTAGCTCATAACCTTGTTGCCAAACTAAACCTTTGTCACTGTAGATATCTGTGCAAAGAATTAAGCCTAATGGCGAAGTGCATTGCGCGTAAAAGCCTTTACCTTCTGGGTCAGTGCAGAGGGTCACTGACCAATTATGGCGGGGGCGGGTTTCTCCTTTGAAGGGCTTAGTCATGAATCGATTAATTTGTCATACTTCAAGTTTATTTTTAGTTATATTCAGTTTATAGATAATTACTGACATTCGTGTGAGTTAGGAGGTTATGAGCGCCAGAATGTTCTGAGCCACCGTTTCAGGGACGGGAATAACCGATAAGCGATTTCCTTATCTGACCACCATTAGCTTCTCGGGATTATGTGAGCTTTGCATTGTAGTCTGGGAGTAGTATTAGATTCAATCTCTATTAAGTAATTTTTTTCTCTCTATTTCCATCATTTTTTCAATTTCATTAAAAGGCAATAGCAGTGTTTCTTGAATATATTCTCTAGTGTCAAGACTGACATAGCATTGGGTATTAAGACAATCTAATAACAATTTATTAGCATAGCAATAGGCTCTTAATAGTCCCCATTCTTCTGCATTATTTAATGGCCAATCGTAATCTATATTACGATACTTTTGATTCAACTCCTTGAGCCGATTAGCCCAAGCACCGCTATCATTTTTATACCAGTGGTAATATTCGTCCCAATAATCGTAAACTCCTTGGGGTAGCTCTTCATCTAACTTGACTACTTCATCAAAAAATTCTTGATTATCAATCAAATTTCTAGCTGTATACAAAGCTTCATTTAAGGTATAAAAATTAGTATCATCTATTGGATGCTTTTCTCTCATTTCATCATCGGATTCTGAATATTCATAATCATCTGCTTGCCAGAGAATGATAGATGTAAAATTCTCATTTTCAATATCTCTATTAGCGATATCTCTATTAGCGATGCGATACAGCAACGATGCCTGAGCGCGAGCATGAGCTAGGTTAATGTCTAAAGCTAGATTTGAATCAACAAGTTCAACAGGAGCATGAAAATTGCCCATGCCAAAGCCTAAACCACTTCCTGTATAAAAGCTTAACTCTATATTGGAGTCTAGCGACTCTAATAAATCGCTCAGTTCTAAGAATTCCCAATGTTCTAAAAACGGATAAATTGTATGATCCAATATGCAAATACCCGCAGCTAAACAAAGACAAAATGCTCTAATTGCAGCAGGGTGGTGAGAGCTAGATACTTGAATAGATTTTTGGCTAGCCCAAGCCAATAATTCCTGAATATGTCTATTGTGTGATGCTGCTATATCAATCTGAAACTTCATAGACAGCAAAAGAACATCAGCACTTTTTAACATCTCTGAGGTTAATAAGAAAACCTCGTGCCATTGTTTGTAAAAAACATACTTGCTCAAATTAAGTAGAGATGGGTCATTAAATATTTCAGGATTGGCTTTAGCTACAATTTCTTTAGCTGTAAAATATTCATGAAATGTCAAGTGAGAAAAGGAATAAATTTCTCTAGCTCTTTCTACTAATAATCCGTGTTGAGACTCAATAGATTTTAATACAGCTTCACTATCTAACATTAAAGCTTCTAGAGCATGGGGAGATTCGGGGAAATTCCTAATATAAGAAGCGATATACTTCTGCACATCCTGTTGCTTCCAGAAATACTCTCCTTTTTCAAAAGTCATCAAAGCAAGATAGCTGAGTAAATTTTCCTTATGCAGTACTGAAAGATGCTTATAGAAATCATCTCTTTTAATAGCACGTTTAGCATCCCATCTTCTTAAAAGTGTATGAGTTGCCCTTTGATATAGTTCAGTACGAGTCCTGGGAAAGTCACCAGCATCCTCAAATTCAATACATAATAAAGTCAGTAATATAGGACTAGATGCCAGTTCATAAATTGATGGATTTTCTTGTAATTGTTCTATAAATACTTTATCAAGATTAGAGTTTTTAGCTGTGAACCACTTGGTGGCAAATGACTGAATCTGTTCCTGGTCAAAATCAGCTAATTCTACCTCGGTAAATTGCTCAAATGTATATTCTTTGGCGGCTATTCTGCAAGTCAATACAAACCGATTCCTAGAAAATCGTTGAGAAAAATCACGAATTTCTCTTATCACATAATTATCTGCCTGCTGTTGGACTTCATCTAAGCCATCCAGTAGCAATAATATTCGTCCAGATTCAAACAGGGATATCACTGAATTATTGTCAACCCGATCATCAGCTAATTGTTGACAGATGTAATCTAATAATTTAAGTTTGACATCGGTATCTGCAAACTCTTTAAGAGATAAAAATATTGGGAGATAATTACTGAATATTTGCTCTGATATACATTGAATTGCTAAATGCTTTAAAAACGTTGTTTTGCCAGAGCCTGGTTTTCCTAAAACCAAGAGGTTATCATATTTTTTTACGGCTTCTAATCCAGGTACTCGTGTTTCAAAAACTTGAGGTAATCCCCATCTATCTAAATTATTTCGGTCAAATTTTTGTGTAATTTCATCAATACTCTTTCGCTGTCTTCCAGTAATTTTATCTAAAATATTTACATTAGTGTAAATGTGGTTAATTTCAATGGGGTAAGTCATATCTAGTACCTTCATTGCCCCACATTTTTGAATAATACTATCTTGAGTTTTTTGACGAATCTCTGCAACTAGGTTATCAATATTTTGAAATTTTGGTATGTCAATAACCTCTTGAGTAGCTATCTTAAGAATTCCACAAATTTTAGCAAAATTTTCTTTTTCTACAGGTTTACGAGCAAAAAAACTATGAATAGTACCTGAAGATAGATAAATTTGACTTGCTAAAAATTCTTTAGTCCAGCCTTTTAATTCTAAAGCTTTTTGAGCAATTTTAGAGCCTTCACTTGATAATTGAGATGACCGTTTAGACATAATTATTACTTTGTTTAATGAACTATTTGACTATAACTTGTCTTTTTAGCAACTTTCTCTAAGATATCTATAACTTGTCTCTAAGTTGTCTATAAGATAATTACTTCCTTTAAGACAGTAGATACCTTTATGTGATTGCCTGCTAGTCAAATCAATCAATGGGCAATGAGCTTTTGGTTGCCCTAGTTTTCGCCTACAATAAATCGCTAATCAGGGGGAAGTTGCTTCTTCTCAGCCCCATCTGTGCTGATGTCGTGATCGTTCTGTTGTGGGTTACAGACATTTCCCTGCCAATATGCGGGAATAATGGGGGTTCGGAAGTGGCGACTTGCAATCAAGGCTATTACAGGCAACTGCCATCTAAGACAGGAAAGGTCTGTGTAAGTTTGATATTTTTCGTGAATACGAATAATGTAAGTTTTAAGCTCATCTAATGTCTGTGGCAATCGAAACGGGTGGAAATTAAACCCACTGGCATAACCTGCATTAGTACTGTACAAATAGTTATCTGTATCTTTGTCTGGAAACCAAAGCTGAAGATTAGTGCTTGTAAAAGTTCGAGCAACAGCTTCTTGGAAAGCTCTATAATCATTAGCAAGATTCAACACGGCATACCAACCAGCTAGCATGGGCAAAAGTGTGGAAGCGTGCATCAACTCTTCTTTTGGTGGAGCTTGACCCACCTCCATAGCTACAAGGTCATCATAACTATCAGAGGCAATAGGGAAGTATTTACCAATCCTGTAAGCCAATACAATACTATGGCTGAGTTCTATAAGCCAATAAGCAGCTTGATTTCTGTACCCAGCTACAGATAGTGTTAAAAGCCCCAAAGCAATGTCGATAGCATGGTTGTCATATCGAGGTGTCAGTGCCGAAGGATTGTTCTCAATTAGAGCAGCAAGCATCTGTGCAACCGCTTGCATCTGTCCCTGATAAGTCTCACGCTGCTGCTCATCAGTGGTAATTGCGAATAAATTATTCAACGCTATTCCCAGTGTGCCAAGAATACCAATGACTTCAAAAGTGCGAAGAGGATACTCCAGTTCATCAGCACCATACCCAAACAACCCATCTCTAACAAAACAATGTGGTTTGAGCTTGGTGGCGTATGCTTCAGTTACTTTGAGGTAAGTTAAGAATAGTTGGTCAAATTTTTTCGCTGTTTTCTTGCAATCAAAAAGTTCATTTTGACGCATCCAGTCCCAAGTACGGAGAATGGCACGTTCGGCACAGAGTAATGCAGGTCGAAGATTATCAGCTTCTTGACACCAATAGAAAACAATATTGAGACTCAGATTAAATTGACAAAGTGCTTTTTGGCGCTCACGCACCGCACTGTTACTTTTCTCTTTTGGCAAGTCTTTTTTAAAAAGTGTCTCCTCGATAAGTTCATAAAAGAAACGCGGTTCATCTTCATTTTGGTCGGCAAGTGCAATCGTCTTACGCAGATGCTTTTGGGCGGACTCTGGAAATAGGTACTCATCAAGGAAATAACGTTCAATAAGCAAAGCTAATTGGTCACCACCCCAAAACTCAAACTCAATCTCGCCATATTTTGGATCAGTCCCAGTGTTCCTATGGATAAAATTTATCCAGTCAGGCTCAACATCCTGCTTTATTTCACCCCCAGTAGCAAGAATAATTTTTTTTGGTAGCGCCTCGTGTTCTGGTCTAATACGGTTACGCAGGTATGAGTCAAGTATTTCGTTGAGCGACGGACGCACAGCATTTTTGCCAGTATCCCAACTGCTGCGAGTAATATCTCCCTCTTTCACAGTGAATAAAAATAGTTTCTGTTTATTATCTTTAGGGTCAACACCAACAGCAGGAATATCAACACCAAATTGGCGTGAACCAACAGCAGGACGACTTAATAAATCAATTCCCATCATCAATAGAAGGTCGGCGAGTAGCGCATCTATCTCGCCTGATTCTTTGAGCATACTGAGATATTCACGGATAACCAACTTCATACAGTAGTCTCCCCTGTGATTTCATCTTCTGTACTGTTTTTCGTATTGTTTAACCCGACATTCTGCCATTGAAACCGCATACTAAATTGTCCAAGGGGGTTGATAAATTCTCCTTGTGGAAATTCTGCTTCATAGGAGAAAGTAGCCATATGAGATGGTTCTGTAAAATCACCATCCCGCTCAGAGGCAATAGCGTGACCATACTTGAGTTTTACCATTGGTGATATACTTGCGAATACTGAATTTTGGTCTGCTTTTTTCATTATTAAATCTTGCTGCTTCCACTTGGCTAATTGCAGAAGATACGTTCGCTGTGAAGAAGGTTTGAGTTCCTTGAGATAGGGTAGTTTTTGCCGCGCATCGAAATAAGCTTCAGAACGATTTAATACCTCCTGAATTACATTCAGTTCAGCTTCTGTCACATCATCATCTTTCATCCTGCTTTTGAGGTAATCGCCAGCGTCATGGGGGTGATTATAAAGTACGTACTCACTGAAGAATTCCACTATCAAGCTAGCAATATTAAGCGAATATATTTCCCGGTTTAGTGCTGATAATAGAAGTGCAGGAAGAGAAGCAATATCTGTTATGTAACCTGCAAGCCTATACAGCACCCAGACAACTGTTTGATCATCAAGGGTATCAAGTACTTCTTTATTGAGCGTTATTGAACGGCGATTTTTTGCTGTTTTTTTGTGAACAAGTTTCGTTGTATCGTCATCACTTTCATGTACTGGAATTGAATTAAAGAAACGAATTACATCACTTCCAGCAAGGTGCAATTGTTTATTATGAGATGCAAACCAGCGTGTGATTGTACTATTGAGTGCGTTGAGATGGTTATTATGTAGCTCAATAAAAGTGCTATCAATAATTTTTGGTAGTGATGCTTGTTCTCCAGAACTATAATCCCAACTTAATGCTATGAACTCAACTAGTTGAAGGGCAGTCTTGGGATCATTTTTTAAACAGTAGTTGATACAATAGTCTAAGCTATCCAACATTTCTGTAGAGAAAGAAGGTATCTGCACTAAATGAAGAAGTACTTCTTTGTACCACGAGCAGCTGTAGGCTTCACTCGCTTTCTGAAACAATATATTGCTCAACTGTTCCCGGACAACATGGTTCTGACTTGATGCAAATTCAACTAGGATTGCTGCTGCTTCATCTGATTTATTTGCTAAATTGCCGTAGGCTTGTAGTAATACAAGGTCAGTCTCTACGTTGAATTTTTCTTTGAAACTATTGAATCTATCCAAAGTGGCTTGCAGTAGATCAGATTGCTTGCTAGCTAGTTTCGTAACTAAACTCACCCAGGAAAGCAATACCTATCTGCCGAAGTATTGATTGTTCTGAATTTGTCAAAACAAGAGCGCGACGATGGGCTTCGTCAGGGTTGAATTTGGCAAGTCCTCGAAGAGCATAAAAAGCTAGCGAAACTATACGCGGCTCTTGAGCTACTACAAACTTGTTGTATATAAAATCAGCATTGCTTTGAGAATGAGCAGCCAAATTCTCAACAATTGAGTATATCTTATATCCAGCATTGGTTTGAAATATTAGTTCAAACACATCCACTAGAGATTCAAGTTTAAGGTCAAGTTCTGGAAGTGCATCGCAGAAAAATTCGTAAATCTTCTCTCTTGATTTATCTCGTTTTTCTCTTGATGTTTCTAGTCTGGCTACTTCTGCTACACGACCCACTAAATCTTTTTTATATTCAGAGTTAAGTACAAGCAATACAGCAACTCCGATTTGACTACCAACATTTATGCGAATACTGCACCTGTATATCTCATAAAACAAACTGGCAAAATTTTCAAGTTCGTCCCAAGCCGCTATTACTAAATTCACAGCATAACGAACTAAGTAGTCGTGCCGAACTGCTGGATCAGAAAAACCTACCTTGCCATTATCGCTTCTCAGAAACCCAAGTTCAAGCCCCGGACTTAAATCAACTTCATCAATTGGCGGTATAGGCACAGTCTCCTTAGATTGCTGATAAATTCCACCAGCTGCCCATTGTAGAGATGCGTGTGCTTCTGGATAACTTTGTCGGATTTGTTGCCAGTGTGGGGTGAAGTTCATCTCGCTATACACAACTATATGCTTGTACTTTATTAAATATTTTTTGGAAGTCCCTAAACGAAATTACCCTACTTATGAATTTTGGGTGACGTTTATATAGTTCCCAAAAGAATGCGGCGGGTAAAAAATGCGATCGCGCCTCGCCGTTGATTGACTGAGATTGCGATCGATTCCTCTGGGACATCGATCCCATCATCCCAGGTTACTACTTGCGGGAATTATTGGCGATTTGACATTGAGCATTCCCGGATAGCCATTATCGATAAACAGATATTGGGCTGGCATATTCAAGCAATCGTTCCCATCCCAATACCCATGCAGTTTTTACTAGGATCTCTTTACCGTTGCTGAATTTGATAAATTCTCCACCTTCGTCAGAAAATACATCAACAACCAATTGATTTCGCACATCGCGTCCCCACATTTTTTCTGAGGCATTCCACCACCGTTGCCCAGGTGAAGAGAACATCTCCCTTTCTAAATATTCATCACGCCATGCTTTAGGCTTCCAATTATCTTGTAACGCACGAATTAATAAGGCATTGGGGAAAATCTCTTTCTCATGCTCACTCAACCACAGCGCATATTCGATTGCACTTCGCAACGCATCTTCTAAATCATACGAACAACCTTCAAGTGCATCTTGGACTTCGGCATCGGCAAAATTCACACCGATAGTTATCAGCGCTCCTTCATATTTCTTAAATACCTCGTACTCAACCGATTCCTTTTCCCAAAACCACATAGTACACCCCTAACTATGTTGAACTCCATTTGTAGTAGATTAATCGTAATCCAAGAACTGGTAATTAAATCGCTACGCATTTTGAGAATCAAGAAATGCCTTCTAAATACCAGTCACATTATCCAGAAAACTGGTCAAATATCGCTCTGGAAGTCAAACAATCTGTGGGCTGGCGTTGTTCTAAATGTCGGTTGCAGTGCATTCGCCCCGGTGATGATACCAAAAAACTTACCTGTTCCCTTAGAATGGAGCAAATGCAACCATATCTGAAGAAACGGTTGAGTTAGATAAACAGTAGTAAATTATGTCAACAATCCAACGCTTATCAAACGGATTAAACCTAATTGTTAAGTACGATGAATCAGCCAATGTTGGTATTGGCTCAGAGATAAACGAGCCGGGTATCATTTATGTAGAAGATAAATCTTTGAAAACTTATACCAATATGTCAGAACTTGAACGTCATAATATGAATTCTTGGGGTTGGAAGTGGGATAATGGATTATGGATAATAGATTTAGATTAAGGTATTACTGGACAATAGGAGTGGGCAGTAGATTTTAAGTTAGCTTGCGGTTATTTTTAAGAGAGCATAGATGCAAAGTTTTATGTCATTATTGGCGCTCAAGTACGAAATTACATTGCCTCTTGCTCTGTTTATGGTTTAGAAGTTTTCTTATTTTTTAGTTCAAAGCACAGTTACACAACTTGAAGTTCTGTTGAAGTAAAACTTAGGAAAGAAGTGTAGAGAAAAATATGAGCGATCGCTTAATGGAAAAACTGTTTAATGAGACAGTCAGCCCAATCTTCTCTTCAAACAACTTAACTAAATATTCAGCGCTCAAACAAAGAGAAGACGAATTCAAAGCATTATTTAATATTGAACTAGTAGAATATGTTGACTCGAAGAGAGGATTTAACTTTTCTCTATTTATCCGCGACTTTTTGAGCGAAGCTAAATTGCCATATAGCAGTGCTGTTAAGAAAAAATATGGAGAGCGAGCGGCGAATTTGATTGGGGAATTAATTTGTATTTGAAAGCCAGATTTTTTCTCAACTAAACTAAAGCATAAATAAGGATTTTAATTTATTTTTAGTAGCTAAAGCATTGCAGAAATCTAAGTTGAGCCAGAATGCTAATCGCTCTCACTAATATTGTTATATAGAATATCACATCCTTAGTTCTTCCTTTGGACAAGATAGCCTTGGCGGTAATCACTCTTCTTTAATTTGGAAGCTTGACGTGCAGACCACTGACGCATAGGAGTAACTTTCTCTACATGAAGTAGCTTCTGCCGATAAGTATCATTACCCGTTAGTTGAGCGATCGCACCAGCAATAAATCGAGCGCAGCGTTCTGGTTGAGACGAGACTTGTTCCTCTGCAAACCGAATGACAAGCCAGTTTGCATCGACAAAACACTTGTTTCGGTAATCATCCTCGCCGATACAGTGGGTAGGCTTAAGAGTTGCAAACGAAATTGGCTCATCAACCTCCAAATCTATGTGTAAGCCAGTATTTGGTTCAATAATAAGAAAATCAGCCGTAAATGGTAGTCGATGCCCTGGAGGAAGCATCACCTGCTGGGGAGAAACAATTTCACCAAAATAGTGTTTGAGAACATTTTCAAACAGCCCCTCACTTGCCCCGATTGGTGCATCTCCCTGTCCAGAAGGAAAAACTAAAGGGGTAAACTGTTTTTTTTCTTTAACTAACTCTGGGATAACAACAATTGGATATTCTGGTGTCTTTGCCATACTTACACTAACTCTTCATACTGCAATTATCTAAATTCACAACGCGATTACACAATCAACAAAATACTGAAAATCAACCAACTTTTTTCTAATTTATGGACGCAAGAATTAGAAAATTCTCAGTTCTCGTACAGCATCTCTTCTGGATAAGATTACTTCTGAGTACGCTACAAACAACTGAGATGAAGTCTAGCTTTGACTATCTAGAAGACCTTCTTGCGGACAACTATCCAATCGTCGCCTGCGAATCTCCCCTCCAAGAACGTCACCGCCTCCTCACCCGAATCACTACTTACTGTCAGCAAGCAGGCAAAAAAGCCTACATCTGGAGTCTTAGCGAGGATAGTATTAAAGAACTAGCCGTAAGCGCCGAAGAAAATCTGGTTCTTCGAGAGTTTGACGACTATAAACCTTCGATAAAACAAAATAAAGAAGACTATTTTCAAGTACTCAATTTTTGGAAGTTTTATTCTGGTAGCGGAGTATTAATCGTTGAAAATATTTTTCCTTGGATAAAAGAAAGCATACCTAAAGAATCTGATTTTATTTTTATATCAGAATGGATTAAGTCATCGTTAATAAATATCAAATTTCATACCAAAGATAGTGGTAAAACTACTATCTTACTAGGAGCAAACGCGGAAATAGCAAGCGAAATAGCGGCAGAAATTCCCCTATGGAGTCAAGAACTACCAGATGCACAAGAAATTATTGATAGTTTAATCAAAAGCAAGATTTTTTCTTTAACATATACAGATCAAGACTATTTAGAAATTGCTAACGCTAGTGTTGGTTTGTATATTTCTGATATTATGTATTGCCTAAACGATATTAGTAAAAATCATGATTTAGGAAATTCCAGTGAGATAGCCAAGCTTCTGCTATCAAAAAAAATTCAACTGCTCAACCGCTTGTATGACATTGAATTCTTACCTCCGCCAAAAGTCCAGCTTGGAGGATTGGAAATTATGCAGCAGTCATTCAAAAAATTCAAGCGATTGCTTACCCCGCGTGCCAAACAATATAATCTGCGTGTACCCAAAGGGATTATGCTTGTGGGCCCACCGGGGACGGGAAAATCACACTCAGCAAAAGCCTGTTCCCAGAATATGGGTATTCCTCTTATCATGGTCGATTGGGGCAACTTTAGAAGTTTTGGCAACCAAGCAGAAATGAAGCTTAAACGCTTGTTGCGACTGGCAGATAGGCTCAATCAAGTAATTTTGTACTTCGACGACTTTGATAAAGGCTTCGCTGGGGATGATGACCTCGCCAAACGGCTTGCTGGTCAGCTGTTGACGTGGATGCAAGAGCGCACGTCAGATGTACTAGTCATCGCGTCAGTCAACCGCATGGAATGGCTGCCACCCGAACTCACCCGTGCTGGACGGTTTGACTATTTATTTAAGGTAGACCTGCCCAATAATGGGGAAAGATATAGTATCTTCAAACTGCACGCTGCCCGATTTGACGAACGTTTTCGCAATGGCGGCGACCCCTGGAGCGAGGAACAGTGGCGCAGAATTCTTAAAGCCACCAATCGGTGTGTAGGTGCAGAAATCCAGACAATTGTAGAACGCGCCGCTAGTACCATATTCTGCGAAACAGTAATAGAAGATACCTACGCATCAAGCAAACTCCCCGCACTCGAACTAACAATCGAGGCATTACTAGAAGAACGCCGCCAGATTAACCCGCTTGCCATCCGCGAAGCCGATAAAGTCGAGTCGATGCGTAACAAAGCTGACCAACAAGCTTTACCTAGTAGTCCCCTCGATGAAAGCAAGTTTGCTGTTGGTAACATCGAGATTTTTAGCTAATGAAAGGAGCCAGAATACAGAATTCAGGAGTCAGAAGAACTCCAGCCATAAAGGAAGGAGTTTCGCGCTGGTGGTTAAAAAAACTTTTTTGTTTTGCTTAACAACTCTGATAAGGCTTTAAACCAACAGTTAAGAATCATTCGTACAAAATCCTCAAGCCTTACGCAAGCTTTCTCCTGAATTCTGATCAGAGGCGGAGCGTCTCCGGCTCCGCTCCTGAGTTCTGAGTTATGACTACTTCTTTGTAAATATCATAAATCAATTCAAAGTTTCATCATGTTTGAACAAAAGCAAATGTAGCCAAAACATTTCAACAGATCATAATGCTTGCCATTTATAACCACTCTAGTACTTTATTTATCTAAAACTATGGAAGTTACAAGACAAACCGCTCAAACCAACATTCAAACGAAACAAGCACAAAATCCAGAAAAAAGTCTATTTTTCAAAATTCTCAATATCGTTGGGCCAATTGCTGGTTTTACTGCTGCCCTCTCACCCCTACCACTATACTTTTGGACTCGCCAGCCCCAGTATCTACCTATTGGTGCAACCTTTACCAGTAATAATCAGATAGTTCAACTCGAACTAGCAGACGATAGAAAAGAATATGCCCACGGACTCAAATTCCGTGACTCGATTCCCGAAAATCACGGAATGTTATTTGTCCTTAACAAACCTGAAAAAGTTAAACTTTGGATGCAGGATACGTATATTCCTTTAGATATGATATTTCTCCAAGATGGAGTTATTAAATCAATCGTAGAGGCGGCTCCCCCCTGCAAAACAAAAACCTGTCCTAAGTATGATTCCATCTATCCTGTTAACCAAGTTATTGAACTACCTGCTAACAGTACCAAAACCCTCAACCTCAAAGTAGGCAAGAAGCTCCATCTCGACTTCAACCCAAATCAAACGCAGAATTAGTTGACGGACAATTTATTTCACTGGGTAAATTAACGGTAAGCCACCGTAATTACACTACCTCACATATCAATTACTGACCCCCGATATAGACTATATCGGGGGTCAAACATTATGAAATAAACCACTGATTTAAATGTTGAAAGCTGTCAATCAAAATTTTCTAATTTTTTACTAATGATTTACTGAAAAACATAGTGTTTAAAAATGGAAAATTTTTAGATGCTTTTACGGATATTAGTCTCATAAAATAGGTTTACAAGCGAGAAGTTGGAGCAGAGATTTACTCCAATCCAAACTATGTACTAGGGGCAGACTCCGCCAACAGAATAAAGCAGTAATTCAGTCGTAATTACCCCTACAAAGTTTCATCCAGTAATTTACCAAATCATCTACTTTTTTTATGAGAACAGACTACGAATCTAATTTTAGCAATGACCGCGATAGCGAAGCGCTGCTGCGAAGCGCAGATCGCATTCCTTCCTACGAAGAATACGGATACCCCGCTCCCACCCGTCGCCGTCGCAACTGGAAAGAAAACGCCAGCATCGCCGGACTAATGGCAGTTGGTACTGGCTTAATGATTGCAGATATCTCGATTCATCACATGGTAATGGCATCGCTGGCCTTTGGAACTGGCATTGTAGCGTTACTACCCAAGGAAGCAAACTTGCTACTTTCCAACTTCGAGAAATGGCAGCGCAAGTATGGCATCAATATCTATACCGTCTTGTTCTGCTTAGTAGGTGTAATATTTATGTTGGATATGGCCGCTGCACCCGCAAACGCCCAGTTTATGCAAAACGCAGAGGACTTTTTCACAGAGTATTTTACAGGTGTTGACGCAGACATCATTAAATACGTATTCGCAGTACTGCGCGGTTTGTTCTTAATTTACCTTGGTATTGGTCTGATCCGGGTCGTTCAATCAGCCAGAAACGACGAGGATTGGCAAACAATCGCCCGTACACCAATTATCGTTGCCCTCACAGTTGTAGTCGGAGACTTGCTTGCAGGACTGGTAACAGGCTGATACCAAGTATTCAAAAAAGCCACCACGAGTGGCACAATTCCACAAGTGCCACTCATCAAAATTTCAAAAACTGACTTTTGTCTTTCGTAATAATGGGCAGAGAACGGGAATTTCGTACTGTCAACCGCGTATTAGGAGACCAGCCACGCCTCGGGCCATTCCCTGCCGACCAAATTGTTCCCTGGAGTGCGATCGCTCTCATCTCCTACATGGTAGTCAAGGGTTTTATGCAAGCTTCTTGGCTTGCAACCGGAATTGTAACCGCCTGGGGATGGGCAACCTGGTGGACAGTAAGTTCTAACAAAGCCTTTTTCGGTAAGTTTGTCGGCACACCCCGCATCACGCGTGGTTACAAACCTTTTGTCTCCCTCGTTAATCCTCTACAACCTCAACCCAAGAAAAAGCGCCAGCTGAAAAAACGCAGATAAAGCTTCTGAATTAATACCAGCGAACAAAACTACAGGCTATGAGTTCGACCACCTCAACGAAAATAAAGCACAAAATTGGTAAAAAATCTCTCGACACCGAACAATTAGGTGTTGTCAAAAACCTGACACCGTTTGAGGATATTACCCATTTAGCCGGGATTGCAAGTATCTCGCTTGCTGGTCGTAGAGATATCGGCGCACTCATCCTCCAGAAAAAAGAAGATATTCAAATTAAGTTTTGCTTCGACGTACAGGGAATTCACCCGTCTTTACCCGAAGAACAGATTCTCCCCATTTTTGAAAATATTGAGGGCGGACTCAAAGAACTTCCCGAACGCGAAACCTTAACAATTCATCTTGGTTCGTTCACTGATGATTTTCTCCGGCAGCAGGAACTAAAAAAGATAGAGGATAAATGCGATTTAGAGCAATTAACTTTATTAGTGCGATCAGAACGTCTGCGAGCGAGAGAACTCACTGAAGCGGGAACCCGTAAAAATAAGTTTTTACGTTTCTGGTGTACCTATAGTATCCTGGCTTCTGAAGACAGTCGCTCAAATGATGCGATTGAAAAAACTATCAAACAGTTGCAGAACGCCTGGTTCCAATTTACTGGTCAAATCCACGGTGTTCGGCAAGAACGAATCGAAACAATCTTACGGGATAGTTTTACCTCTGGGTTTCAACGGTGGGAACAACTTTTTACTAACTCAATGGGGCTTTCAGTACGAGCAGTCACAAGTGAGGAAGTATGGTCGATTCTTTGGAGTCAATTTAACCGTAGCGACGCACCCAAAGTTCCCAATCCTGTCATATTAGATGAAGAGGGGCTTCGAGAAGTTCAAACCAGCGATTTCCATATTCGCCACCTGATGCTGGAGAATGAGAAATCTGTCCCGTTTCTCGATCGCAGCTGGGTAAGACTACAAGACAAGTATATCGGTGTCCTGCAATTTAGCGAAAAGCCCCAAGGGTGGGTAGACGAATACGCCCAGCTTCGATACCTCTGGGAGGTAATATCCAAAGAAAAAATCTCCGATACTGAGATTATCTGCCAGCTATCTAAAGCTAACCAGGGACTCGCCAAAACTGCCCTTCAACGAATTACCAAACAGTCAATTACCTCCAGCGCGATGTCTTCTGAGAAAGGGTCAATTGACGTAAAAGCCAATATGAACATCGAGGAGGCAGTTAAGGCACAAGAAACCATCCTCAGAGGCAGTTTGCCCATCCATACTGCCGTTGTTTTTTGTGTTCATCGTCACAGTCGTCAAAAACTCGATGAAGCTTGCCAATACCTTTCTAGCTGCTTCTTACGACCTGCTGTAGTTGATAGAGAAATTGAGTATGCCTGGAAAACATGGTTACAATGTGTACCTATTGTCTGGGAAAATCTACTCACAAGACCCTTTAACCGTCGCCTCCCCTATTTCTCATCAGAAGTTCCCGGACTCATGCCGATAGTTAGAACGGCTACGGGAGATAAATGCGGGTTTGAGCTAATTGCTGAAGAGGGAGGAACCCCAGTACATCTCGACTTGTACAAGCAGCACAAAAATCTCGCTATTTTTGGTACTACCCGTGCAGGTAAATCTGTCTTAGTAGCAGGTCTATTAACACCTGCTTTGGCTCAAGGCATTCCCGTAATTGCACTTGATTATCCCAAACCCGATGGTACTAGTACGTTTACTGACTATACCAAATTTATGGGAGAAGAAGGGGCATATTTCGATATTAGTAAAGAGTCGAACAATCTATTTGAATTACCTGATTTAAGGGGGTATGAGCCGGAAGTTATTAAGGAAAGGATGACCGATTTCAAGGAATTCCTGAAATCAACATTAATGATAATGGTACTAGGGACAAACCCTGTAGGGGTAAGTCCCACAATGATATCAAATATCGAAAGTATTATTACAATCACAATTGAAACTTTTTACAACGATGAAGATATCAAACTTCGGTACAAGCTAGCATTAGAAAATGGATTGGGAACACCTGAATGGGCAGATATTCCCACACTTAAAGATTTCTATAATTATTGTTCGCCTGGGTTTATCAAACTTGATTCAATCACCAATAATAGTAAAGAAATTCTTGATGCTCTTGACCAAATCAGATTGCGATTAAAGTTTTGGCTGAACTCACGAGTTGGACAATCAATCGCCAATCCATCTAGCTTTAAAACTGATGCCCGACTACTAGTATTTGCATTGCGATCGCTTGGGAGTGAAGCGGATGCCGCAGTCCTTGCCCTTAGCGCTTATTCCGCAGCATTACGTAGAGCTTTATCATCCAAAGTATCAATATTTTTCTTAGACGAAGCGCCGATTTTATTCAGTTTTGATAGCATAGCCGAGCTAATTGGTAGACTCTGCGCCAACGGTGCGAAAGCAGGTATACGTGTAATTTTATCTGCCCAAGAACCAGAAAGTATTTTCCAAAGTAAGTCTGCTTCCAAGATATTTGCTAACATCACTACCCGCCTTATCGGGCGGATTCAAACATCAGCTGTTGACCCATTTGTTAACAGATTTAAATATCCTTATGAAATTATCTCACGCAATAGTACCGAAGCATTCTTTCCAAAAAGCGAAAGTATCTACTCACAGTGGTTACTTGACGATAATGGCAAACTTACTTTCTGTAGGTATTACCCTGCTTATTGCTTACTTGCAGCAGTAGCAAATAACCCGAATGAGCAAGAATTACGCACTCTCTTCCTCAATAAATATGCCGATAATCCAATGCTGGGTATGGTGAGATTTTCTGAGGTATACATACAAATGCTTCGGGGGGATGAGTTAAGCCAAGAAGCACAACAATTACTGGATAACAATAACAATAAGCAATTAAAGTCAGCATAAATTATATAAGGCAAACTAACAAATAATCTGGACTGGGAAAAAGAAGAATCAATAAATCATAAAAAAGTGGCTTAACTTTAATTGCCACATTGGTTATTTTATCCACAAAAAGTATGAAACAAAAGTTCAAATTTACTAAGAAAGGGGCAATAATCGGGTCAATCATTGGTCTGGTTACTTTACTCGGTACAGCACCCAGTTATGCTTTTTCAATTGACGATTTTTTCAAGGTTTTAGGCAAATTCAATAACTATTTTGAAGAAACCAAAAACGAACTCACCGCAGCAGCTAATGAATGGGGTGGAATGAAAAGCGAAGCTAAAACTGCTATTCAGACTGGCAGTATGGATATGCCAGACCCAGTAAATTCAGCCGAAAAGCTCAAAGAGCAACTCAAGAGCAAGGGTAACTGGAATGAAAGTAATACAGTTGAAGGTGCTGTAGGTGCAGCTAACGAACTGGAGAGAGAAACCACCCGCGCCACGATCGCCAGCGTCTTAGGGGAAATCGGTCAGGAACGTACCAAAAATGAAATAGAAGCAACTGAACAAACTGTAGCTGAGGCCAAAGAACTTGCGGAATCTGCACAATCAATGGATGCTTCACAAAACATCCTCAAGGTAATTGCTGCCCAAAACTCGCAAATTATCTCAATGTTGGGGCAATCCCGCACCGACGGACTGCAAGCACGGCACGATGTCCAGCAAACGAACCTAATGCTATCTCAACTTGCCAAACAAGGGGCAAGCGATCGCCGTCGTCAAAACCTGATGATGGACGGTATTAGCGCCCAGTATATCGAAATCAGCGGGTTTAGCAGTCTCAAAACTACAGCAGGTGAATAATTCACCCTAATCAATTGGTCATCTCAATTGCAGAGATGACCAAACCTTCACGCCTGTTAATCAAGTGCCATGTTAGAACACCTCATAATTGCAACCGACCCATTTTTTGGGCAAGACATTTTAGAAAATGCCGCCGCTGGAGCGCAACTAGTAGCAGAAGGTTTCAATGAACTTTGGCAAGAAACCCTCAACGGTAGCTTGTATGGCTCGATGTGCAAAGTTGGTCAGTTTTTTGCGATCGCCACACTCACCCTTTTTATGGTTGAGTTAGGCAAAAACTGGATAAATCAAGAAGATATGAAAGCTCTCTCCAGTTGGATATGGCCCATCCTGGTTATCGGGCTACTAGCTAACAATGGCACTTTACTCAGAAGTGGAACACTCGCCATCCGGGGATACATTAATACTGTCAATAATGACATTCTTGAATTTACCGCTGCCGGAGCCAACCTAGAAGTAGCATTCAATCGCGCAGTTGGCAATATTGCCCTCCAGCAGCAAGTAGGGGCGGCAATGGAAAGATGCCGCTCAATCCCTGGTAACACGCAAGATTCAATCACCTGCTTGCAACAAGCAGAAGCAGAACTCAAAACCTCTGCGCCCGATCTATTCAAAGGAGAAGCCCCCGATAGCGGTAGTTGGGAGTTTAACCCACTTCAGGCTTTATCTGATGCCAAAGATGCGCTCGACGACCTCTCCCCCGGTCAAATTGCCGAAAAGATTGGTAATTCTATCACCAGTACAATCGGCTCGATGATTACCGGATTTGTCGCAGTCATCCTCCTCGCCCTAAATAACGCCTACCAGTGGGGTATCGAATTCACGATGCTTTTAACTGCCCTACTTGGCCCGTTGGCAATAGGCGGTTCACTACTCCCCTTTGGCGCGAAACCTATTTTCGCTTGGCTAACTGGTTATTTCACCGTTGGAATGGCAAAACTTTGCTTCAACATGATTATTGGTTTGTGCGGACAACTTATTGCTAATTCCGAACAAAATCAACCGATGATATTTCTCCTTTTTGTTGGGTTGGTTTCTCCTATCCTTTCATCTGCATTAGCCGCAGGTGGTGGAATAGCTGTTTGGACAGGATTAGGTAAAACAGTAGCATTTGGCTCTGAAATTGCAGCAGGAATCGCTACTGGTGGAGCAAGTACAACTGCTACGGTTGCTGTCAATGCCACCAAATTTGTTAGTTCCAAAATCAAAGTTAAAAAGTAATTAGTCAGAATTCAGGAGTCAGAATTCAGGAGTCAGAATTCAGGAGTCAGAATTCAAGAGTCAGCTAAGACATTTCAATATTTGATAGTTTGGCAAAAAGCACATCAGTTTGTTTTATTAGTATGTCAATTTACTAGTGAATTTCCTAAATCGCAAATATATGCTTAAACCTAAGTCTAAATCTCAACCAGCCCGCCTTCTCAGTTATGGTCAATCTACCTCTACACCTATTGCAATGGCAATCACCATAACAGCAGGAGGAACTATTTTATCTATCCTATTGCAAATTGTAAATATTGGCATGAGTTCTAGCACAAATCGTCATGTCAAAGGCATGACGATTGTTCAACTCCAAGATGGCTCTATTTCACCTGGTAAATTTGCTGCTCCCAACGAACGCGAAGATGAAACTATCAAACGCTTTATCTCAGATAGCATGATTAAAATGTTCGGTTGGAACGGAATAATCGAAGCAACAGAGAATGGCGAAAACGTTACCAAACCTGATAAAGGAATAGATGTTCAAACAACAAAAAATAGTAGAAAAAGAATTCCGACTAGAGCTTGGGAAGCTGCATTTGCACTATCTGAAAATCAAGATTTTCGGGGAAACTTCCTCAAAAAATTAGCAGAAATTGTCCCAAATGGTGTATTTAACGGTGAAGTTCAAGTCTCACTCGTCACCCGCCATATCTCTGAACCCAGAAAAATCAAGGATGGAAAGTGGGAGGTTGATTATATCGGCACGCTTGTAAGCTTTGATAGAAATGAAAATCAAGGCAAAGGAATCGCCTTTAACAAAACAATTACTGTCGAAGCTATCGATACTCCCAAGTTACCAGCCAAGCCAACTGAACTTGATAAAAAAATTTATTTAGTACGAGAGCCAGGTTTAGAAATTACTCAAATTGTTGATTATAATCTCGGCAAAAAAGAAAATAATTAGTAATTAGATGCCAAAATATGTTACAGCTACAAGATGAGGCTTCAAATAAGCATAAATTATCTTCCGTAGATAGTCTTTTACCAATTAAGAGTAAAGATATAAAACCTTTAGAACATGAACTGGAGGGTTCACAATATGAGGTAGCTGAAGAAGATGAACTGGAAGTAGAAGACCCCGCATTAATACAAACTAAACACGATTTTGTCACATCTCCCTGGTCAAGATTAGGAATTATTGGTGGTGCATTCGGTGCTGGGTTCCTAGTTATATTTGTTGTCCTCAACGGCATGATGAATGGGGGTGGTAAAAATGCCAAAAAACCAGAAGTAACCTCTACCCCCACTCCCACGGTTGCCGCATCTGAGAAAAAAGATGGGGATGTTTATGCCAAGCTTGCCCTTGCCAAGCAACAGGAAGAACTTGATGCACTAAACGGTAAAGGCAAGACAGAAGACAAAGAAGAAAAAAAGGAAGGTACTGAAGAAGAACAATCCAAAAACAAAGAGAAAACACGTTCTACTCGACAACGAAGGGTAGTCGCTCAAGAAACTCCCCCTACTTCCAGAAGACGTGTATACCGAGAAGAAGCACCCGAAACTGTTAGACCAAGACGTAGAGAAGTCGCCTCACAGCCAATACCACCCCTGCGTCCTAGCGCTCCTCTGCCAAAATTTGCCAAACAAATAGTTGCTAGCAACCAGAGTGTCGCCAAAGACCCAATAGCCGAACTCGAACGCCTACGTAGCCTGGGTTCGGTTGGTCAGGTTGATTATATGTTAGCCAGTACCACTGTCAGTGAACCTACAAGCACAACAGCAGAAGAAGTTACAGCTAAAACTGAAGAAACATTACGCCCAGCAGAACAAAATACCAGTCGCTCCCGTCGTCGCCGTAACCGCCGCAGCGAGAATACCGAAACAGTTGCCAACACTCCCAGTCAAATTGAAGAACTGCGCCCGCGCTGGGAACCTGTAACCACAAACGACAGTACTCCAGAGTATAGTAATACTGATGACGAAGAGAACAATCAAGCCGTACCAGTTATTTATAGTTTCTCGGTAAAAGAACCACAAACTAGCTCAGAACTTGGCAAAGAAAAAACCGTAGAATCCAGTTTTGCTGGTAATAAAGAAAACAATCTCCCTCGGCAAGTCGAACGAGTTGCAAATAACTACCTGCCAGAAGAAGCACAGATACTTCAAGAAACACAACCACAGTATCTAGTTGTCGGTTCGTTTGCAAGTGCAACCCTCGTAACTCCGCTCGTGATGCCCCAAATCAACAATAACGGTCGTTCCCAAGAGCAGACAAATACGTTACGGTTTGTCGCCCAGTTGAACGAGCCGCTTTACAGCAATACTGGCGAAATAGCCATTCCAGCAGGAACGCAGGTAACTATCGCTATGATTTCGGTTGATAGCACATCAGGCGTGCGTGCCGAAGTCACGGCCATCCTCAAAGACGGAACCGAATACCCACTATCACCCGGAACGATATCAGTCCTGGGAGAGGCAGGTTCCCCCCTAGCCGCCAGACCATACGACAACAAGGGATCTGAAATTGCCAAATACGATACCACTTTAGGAACAATAGCTGGTATTGCCAAGGTAGGGGAAATTATCAACCAGGCGGATGAAGAAGTCACAGAAGATTTGCCTTTAGGTGGGACAAGAACCCGCAGCCGCAATAACAACCGCAACCTGGGAGCTGCTTTCCTTGAAGGTGCCTTTGGCAAACTTGGCGAAACAGTCAGCAAGCGGACAGAACGTGCCACCGACGAAATCAACCGCCGTCCCAATGTCTGGTATGTGCCTAAAGACACCAAAATCACAATCAAAGTCGATAGGTCAATCAAGCTGTGAAATTAAGAGATATAGCCAACTTTAGTTTAATAATGCCCTGGGCGATCGCCTTTAGCGGGTGCTTCACCATCACCTCCGTGTTTGCACCAAACCAACTTGTACTGGCAAGTACTATCCGTCAAGTTGCAGCGTCCCAGGTGTCAGGGGAGAATGCCCAATTGCAGACAGTTAAGGTCTGGCCTGGACATGGGGTATCAATATCGTTCTACAACACCAGAGAAGTCATCAAGAAAATCTGGCTGGATGACCCATCTAGGTTTGTTTTTGATGTAGACGGATGTCTTGAAGGTTTAGGTAAGTGTTCTGGAAACAGTACGGGCGCAGGACTAATTCACATTCGCCGCATCGAAACAGTCAAAATCCCCGGTTTACCACAAGCTTCTTACGGGGGGCACATGACAGTAATTACCGAATCTGGGTCAACAAGGAAAAGCTATCACTTTCAGATTGTAGCGGGCAGTGGCACACCAGAGTACAGCCAAATTGAAATTATTAGCGATACTCCCAGCAAACCTGAAGAAGTAAAACCAAAGGTTAGTTACACCGCATTATCTGATAGCAGACATATCGCTAAAGGAATGCAAGTTGCCCTAAAAAATCAGTGGGTTACTACAGACAGCAAGCTTTGGAAACGCCTCAATCAACTTGTTGAGTTGCGATCGCAAGGAGAGGAACTTGTTGTCGCCGCCAGCACCACCGGAGTATCAATGCAGTTGGTTGAAAAACTCATGGTGCTAGGTGGAAAGCGCTTTTTAGAAATACCGCCACAGCGCAATAACCCTCCCATAACACCAAATACAGGTAAAACAAACTTTCTCTTGAATCAATAATTTTTAAATAACCAGTGATGTATAACGAAAATTTGACCTCCAACAACCAAATTTTAGATATCACAACCGAGGTAACTGCGATAGTACCAGTGAGAGATGCAAGTCAGGAAACCACTCACAAAAAAACCAACCGAGCGCTTGAGTATCGGATGGAAAAATTTAATAATTTACGCTACCTGATGGTAGCAGGACTTATTGCAGGACTTGCCCTACATGGGTTAATCCGGTTTGGAGGTAGCTACAATATCGGCAGTCTCCTATTCGGTGAGAAAGCAGTAGCTCTAACAGTTCCATCGAAGTATTCAAATTTGAACACTTCGATAGATAAAACAAAACAAACCAAACAGCCACAACCCGTCGCAACTAAATACGTCAACGGCGCACCTACTCCTGACTGGAGCAGTATCACATTCAAAAATATGAAATTTGGCGGTGCTGGCAGCGTCGAATTCCCTAATATCAAAAACCCTGGTATGAAGGAGACACGCGCCTGGAGCGCAGGACAAAGCCTTTCTGAAGTCATGGAACTGGGTGATTTTGAAGCAACTGAGTTCAATATTGAAGATTTCACGCTTGAAGATATCGCCACCATCACGGGAATTAACCTCAAAAATCTTAAACTGTCAGATTTTGAGACACTAAAGTGGCAAACACTTGAAGACCTCGCCGAAGCAATTCCCAAGCTTGAAGATTCAGAAGTGGGAGCCATCCCACCAATTCAAGAACTAGTGACCAAAGTTACAGGCAGCACCGCAAGCTACCAAACTGTTGGTGAAGTGCTAGACAATTATCCCGAACTGGGAGAAGTGGAACTCGGTAAGTACGTCAAACTCGATAAGTATAAACTAACCAGCATCCCCGGTATTCAGGATGCACAGCTAAAGGACTTCACTAACTGGCAAAACACAACAATTAGTAAGGTTCCAGGATTGGCTGATGTACCGTTTGATCAGTTCCCCAGTGTTCCCATCCCCGATGTTAGCTTTATCGGCAAAGTAGACTTACCCCTCGGTTCGCTTGAAAGCGGACGCTGGAAGTCAATAAGCGGTAGCTATCAAGCTGGGTTTAATGTCCCGTGCGAGAAAAAGTGTGGTCATATCGAAGTTTCGGGCAGTGAGACTATCGTTGGCGCACAATGGATGTCCGGTAAAGACCAAAACGTTAAAGGCGGATTCGGCATCTTGGGCAGCCTCAACGGTGGGAAAGAACCCACAGGTCGTCATCCCTTTGGGAAATCATTTAAACAAGTCATCTGGGACATTAACGAAGCTGACGGCAGTATCACCACCGCGATGTTCTTCCGTATTTGCAAGCGGGGATGGGTTGACTTGGGCTGCTCGCCCTACTTCATTGGCCCTGTTCCCTTCTTCACCTACCGCGAGATAGACCCAATTATCCTTGGTACACCCCTCACTGTACCTAAAAAGTAACAAGTAAAAAGGTAATCAGAGAAGAATTTATTCTCTTTAACTTTTGACTTGGAGAAGACATTACACACAACTAATGGAGAAATATGCAACTTCACTTCATCGCATATTTCTTCAATTATCTCATGCAAAATTAACACAGATTAATATGAATAATTATCTGTTTGCAACTGCTAAAACTAAGACTGTTAGAGAAGTAAAAGCTGCTCATAAAAATAGCAATCTTGACTTTAGTAAATATACAGATAAGCTCATGTCACCTCAAGGTTTACTACTTGCAGGGGGAATTGGCTTATTGTTGCTTTTACAGCTTTTTAGTAATGGTAAAAAAGGCAAGCTTGCTACTAGCTATTGGGGTGGAGCAAAGGAAACTGCCCAAGCTAAGAAAAAAGCCTTGAAGCAAATCTTAGCTCCTAAGTGTGATAGTGCCAGTCTGTATATCGGAGTACATAGATACAAGGGTCAAAACTCACCCAAGGGGAGCGGGGGAGTACCAGTTTATGTACCCGATGTCCAACGCGGAACTGCTGTAATTGGCGCACCTGGTAGCGGTAAATCATTCTCGGCTATCAACCCGATGATTTACTCAGCAATTGACCAAGGTTTTGGTATCGTACTATACGACTTTAAGTATGCTAGTCAAGCCAAAATCGCCAGTTATGCCAAATCAAAGGGGTATGACGTACACATATTTGCACCAGGATTCGCCGAATCGGAGGTATGTAATCCCATCGATTTCTTGCGCGATTCCTCTGATGCTGAAACCGCACGGCAGTTAGCTACAGTAATTAACAAGAACTTCCGCCTGTTAGGTAATGCGTCTGAGGATGCATTCTTTGGCCCTGCGGGCGACCAGTTGACACAGGCTATTTTAATGCTAACTAAAGAGTTTGGCGATCGCGCTGATATTATGACGGCTGCGGCAATACTTTCCAGCGAGAAGATGGTCGAACGCTTGATGGCAGCAGCACTAAACCCCTGGATTAAGATAGCTTTTGGTCAATTATTTAGTTCGGCTGGCTCCGAAAAAACCGTGGCGGGTATTGCTGGTAGCGCTTCATTGATGTTCACCCGGTTCATGGCAAGGGGTACATTGGGATGCTTTGTCGGTAAAACAACCCTTCCCCTGGAGGTAAAACGCAAACAGATGATTATCTTCGGGTTAGACCGCGAACGCCGCGATGCTGTCAGCCCCCTGATGACCAGCATTCTCCACATGGTAGTTTCCCGCAGTATCGCCAAAAAACGCAAGGAAGATGGGCCATTAGTAGTATGTCTTGACGAGTTGCCAAGTATCTTTCTTCCAGATTTATTTAAATGGCTTAACGAATCTCGTTCCGAAGGATTCTGCGGTATCTTGGGTTGGCAAAATATGGGTCAGCTTGAAAAGATTTATGGTAAAGAAATCTCTAAAGCTATCCTCGGTGCGTGCGGTACAAAATTTGTTTTTAATCCTGGTGAAGAAGAATCAGCACGACTATTTTCTGCGTATTTGGGTGAAGAGGAAATTAAATATAAACAAAAATCTCGCTCAACTGGAGGGGGTAGGGCTAGCACATCTATCAGCGAACAAGAACGGACTCGGAAGCTATTCGAGCCTGCCCAATTCCTCAAATTACCACCTGGGAAATGTCTATTTATTAACCCAGCTTATAGTAATAAAAATGAGGGTTCAGTACCAATATTAAAAAAAATCAAAATCCCGAAATATATTATCGGAGTCGAACAAGAAAACGATACTAACTGGGATAAAGTCATTAAGGAGCTTGCTAGGAAAAGCACCCAGAAAAAGCCCACACAGGAAGATTTAGATTTGCGAGTCAAGGAAGTAGATCGGAAGTTTCCTATCCCACAAGCACCCGTGCAAGCAGGCAATGCACCGTTACCTGTTGATGCATACAAGAGCTTTTTCTAAAAACTTTAAGTTTGATGGTCAACTGGTTTTTGTAAAGCATAATCAGACTGTTTGAGTTGATAGATTATTTTCACTAGAAATAATATATGTTTGACTCCAGACACACTCAAATTAATGAATCATATTTAAGTACAGCCGATACTGCAATTAAAACAAGTCGGGAATTAAGTAAAACCCTCATCAATGCACTTACTAAGATAACGAAAGTAATTATCGAAAAACTCAAAGAAGCTCAAGAAGCAAGTAAAATTGCAGTTGAAGTTGGCAAAGACATTTACAATCTTGTATCTGATGAATCTACCCCTGGTGCATATAAATGGGAAAAGGTAGATTTAACCAGCCAAAGTATAAAAAGCAATCAAGAAACTAATATTGTGTTCATGCCAGATGTATTAATAGAAGGTCAATACACAATAGAAACTGAATCTTTTACAGACTATCAAGCACAAACAATTGCTGCCAGATTAGTAGAAGATGTACCCAATTTAAATAATGATTATCAGCAAACAGGTGAGATCGCTCTGAAAATTACAGCTTATCTGGAGTCAGAGGGTTCAGAAAAACAAATCGTTATCTATGAACAAGATAGCGAAGGTAAATGTACAACTAATCTCGTCACTGAAATACTTACCCCAGATGAAATAATAGATGTAGCAAGTGAACCACTAATTAAGCTACTACCTCCATCTGCTGAAATTATTGAAAATTTTGAAGATACAAAAGAGTTATTATCTGATCATGAAAATTTCAATGCTATAGAAGTAAATCCACTGTTAGATGATAGTCAGCTAACTATAAATAAGTTACTACAAGATGAAAACAGCGAAAACAGTTCGCCCATAACTCAAGTAATAAACTCATCTGTTGAAATAGAAGCAGATGAAAGTTTTGAAGATGATGTAGTCAATAATCTTCAAGAAGAAATAGCACAGTCCAAAGAAACTCTTCAAATCAGAGAGATAGTTGTTAGTAACTACCAACCTCAAAATAAAGCTGAAGAAGAGGTAAATGAAAATGGAACTCGCAATCAGTTTTTTGCACAAGAGCCAGAGGAGCTAGAAACTAATAATCGAAACAAATATGCACCTGAATTTATCTATCAAGAAGTAGCTAACTCCCAAGGTGTAGAGTCAGCAGCGCAGCAGTGGGCGCGTCAGGTTGAAGTACCTATCTATCAAATTAATAATAAACAAGCGCGGGAGGAACGCTACAACAGGGAAAATAAAAACATTGCTGAAACCACAACGACAATGTTAAAAAAATACGGCACTCTTGAACAAGACGGGTCGCGTATTTACCGTAGCGATACATTTGTGATTCGCCAAGAGGGAGACACTGTTAGCATTCACCGCCGCAGTGATGAACTCTTTGGGTGGGAAAACTCCTTGATAGATTTTAAACTCAACAAAAAAGAGGAACCCAAAATAACGAAAAAACCTACGGAGATGTTACCTGTTGAACGTCAGGAGTTTCTGATAGTAGCCGAGTACTTGGGCGACAATGGCAAGCTCCCTGACCTCAACAATGCCGATATCCGTGATGTAGCAAATAGCTTGGGAAGTCTTGCACCCGCTGGCACGATTAAAACCCTGGAAGTATTTAAACAAAACGAGATGTTGCATACCCTCAATAACGTCCTCATCCAGGCTGATAAGGAAGAACTTACAGTAGGTGAATTTACCATCAAGCGGACTCGTGACCTTGAAAACAATCGAGCCAGCCTGCAATTATTTAAAACTACTGAAGAGAAAGGTACTCAGGAACTTGTCCGGTTTGACCTAACTAAAACCGAAGCTGGGATTACTAAAGAGGTCAGCAAGATGAACATCTCTGACTACGACATCAACCAAATTAAGTTTATTGCCCAAAACGCCAGCAAACTCAACTTGGAACAAATCTTTGGTAATGAACAATCTACACCCACAGCCGCAGCTGCACCCAAAGAACGAGTCATACAAGCAGCTGGCGATCTGCCTGTGAAAGTTCACCCATATATCGCTGAGGAATGGGCGAACATGGTCAAGCATGGTAGCCCTGACTGGGGAAAGGCAATGAACCAGGGTAATGAAGAGATTCTTCAACGGATAAATGAGAATAACGGCAAGTTACCAATTGCTGATCAGCGGGAGATGTACTTCAAGATTATGACTTACAAGGCTACCGTTGCACAAAAGCAAGGGGAAACAGTCGTTGATTTTGTTCCACTTAAAGAGATTATGAACGACTTACAAGCATGGCGAGGGGAAGAAATTCGGCAGCAATATACCCCGATTGAACACATACCCTCCCCTCAACGAGAAACTGTCGCTGCCGCTGTACCTAAAACCAAGTCAAGAGGAGTTGAACTGTAAACTACCTATCACCAAGTTTGCAAAGTCGCATTGACAATATAAAAACTTGGGTTTAGAAGTTACGTAAATTTACCTCAATTGCGGAACTTAAAACTCAAAAAGCTTAATATACAAGCTTTTCACTGATTTTGAATGGTAAGTATATTTAGTTAAGTAACACGATTAAAGGAAAAATTACTACGTAAAGCTCACGCAAATACTCAATGTAGTATTTCAAGCGAAAACCCAAAAAGTGAGCTTAACATCCGAGCTAAAAAATAGAAATTCACCTATTAGAAGATGGTTTGACTCTAGACTAAACCAGACAGTTATCAAGATGATTACTAGCCATAACCAGCTATTAGAAAATCAAGAAATTATCAGACCAGTTGATGGAGTAGATTTTCCATTAGTAGGAAATGCGATCGCCAAAGCCCTTGCCAAGTATTTAGGAAACATCTATGAAGACCAAACATGGTTTACTAATTGTCTTGCTCAGGTTGGAGCAAAAGCCCTCAAAATAGAATATGCCTTCGATTATTCCATTACAAATTCAAATTCACTTGAAGAAGAAGCTCTAAAGTGTATGCTCTTGGGTGCATTAGAAAATTATGCTCGTAGCCGTAATATTCATGAGATTATTCAACCTTTTCTACAAGGAGAAAAATCCCTTCAGCTTGAAGCACAATACTTCAAAAAATGGCTTCCTAGTATCCAAGATACATCTCAACTCATCGGTATTGTACCCCGTACATGGCAAACAGTAGTTAATCAAGTAAGTGGGAATATTACCTGCAATGCTTCATATCCTTTAAGTGAATATCTTGGAGGTGCTGATTGCCAGATAATTGCTGGAAATACTCTCATCGATGTACGAACAACTGCCAAAAAGCGTCCCTTCTCTCTAGAAAATTTTTACCAACAAATTAGTTACGTCCTGCTTGATAGCAATGATACCTATAGTATCAATCAAATGGTCTGGTTTTACAGCCGCCAACAGTCGGTATTTTTCTATCCTACTGACAAAATATTCCGCGACTTGCAAGCAACAAGAGAAGAATTTAAGAAAATGATTCTTGATAACTATCATACAAATAGGCTAGCAGAACAAAACAAGTGTTTATATTTTCCCCAGTAAGGATAAAAATATGATTCAAGACTTTCAACTCAATCCTAGCTTCAATATCCACTTCGATGGTATGAAGGATCACGCCAAGATTCACTTTGATATGCTTTTGAAACTGAAGCAGAAGAAATTCCAGCAAGTGATATTAGCACTCTTGCTACAAGAGTATCTAACCGTTGGCGGCAGTATCTTCTGAATATTGCAAATAAATACAGACATCTACTAGTTAGCCCTTTCCAAGCAGAGGGTTAACTTAACGAATGTAAATCAACTTCTGCTCGTTTAAATACTATGAAATTAGGTTTCTATCCAGTATTGGGTAAGAGCGATTTTGTTAGAAGCAAGGGTGAAAAAATTCCAATCTGGCAGTTGCTTGAGTATCAGCCTGTGGGGTGGCTATACTCACTCGCAATCAAGGCAGAAATTGTTCCAGATAGTCCCATTATTCATGACTGTGGATCATTTAACTACCGTGAGCAAGATATCCCCACTCTAAACGGTAAATATGTTGATGCCCACTGGTCTATTCATAGATATCGAGAACGCTCAAAGATCGGCGATATTATTGTTTGTCCCGACCATTTACTTGTAGGGCAAAATATCAGGGAACGGCAAGAATACAACCTTAAACAAGCAGAAACATTTATCCAACTTGCTAAAAGTTATCTTCCCAACAGAATACCCCTAGCAGTCATCCACGGGCAGTCTCTCAGTGAACGCCTTGAAGTAGCAAAATATCTTTTGGGACTGGGATACCGCCATCTCGGCATCGGTGGGCTTGTTTCCCAGGCGAGAGAGTATTCGATTAACTTACACATTATCAAAACAATCACTCAAGTTGTGCGTTCACGAAGTGACTTGGAACGAGTATCGCCGTTCGCGAAGCGTGTCCGACAGGACAAGGCGGGTGCAATGGAGCGATCGCACAGCAACTCCACAGGAGCATTGCACGAGCCAAATGCTCATCTACACGTTTTTGGATTATGCTCGCCCCAGTATGCCAAAGCTTTTATTCAGATGGGACTATCCTTTGATGGTTCAACTTTTATCCGGGAAGGACTAGGCGGTGGGATGTTCGTCAGCCACGAGGAAAAATTAATTCGGATACCAACCCACTGTGCGCCAAAGTGCAACTGTCATGTTTGCAGGGTTCTCAACCGACATAGGATTGACCCTCGGCTGACAAACAAAGGACGGACGCATACTATGGGAAGAATCGCCCACAACCTCAATTTGGTGATCAGCACCTACAGAAAGTTCACTCCCAAGGAAAAAATCTACCTGGTTGCAGGATGTGGCAAGCAGCTTACCTACCCTGCTGCCGCCAAAGACTTATATTATTCCCAGCACTTTCAAGCGTGCCGTCGCTACGTAGAAGTCCAAGACTCAAGATGGTATATCTTGTCACCATTACATCAAGTTATTAACCCAGAAACAATTATCAAACCCTACGACAAATCCCCCTATTCTTTATCTCACCAGGAACGTATACTATGGGCGCAACAAGTAGCAGAAAACCTCATGCAAGTTGCGTCTGTGGAAATAGAGTTTGTATTTTTGACAGGCAAGCTTTACAGACAGGAGGTAACGCCCATTTTACACGCGAAGGGATACGAAACAAAAGTACCAATGCAGCACCTAGCCATTGGACAGCAACTTGCCTGGATAAAGAAGGAACTGGAGCAAGAAAAACAGCTTGTTTTAAATATATAACCCAGCAGTAATGGCACCAAAATGATTTATGGAGACTACAAAACGAGTAATTAATATAAGTGAAAAATTCGGTAGCTGGATTGTACTAAATAAACAAGGAAAGCAAGTATTATGCCAGTGTGATTGTGGAACCCAAAAACTTGTCTACAGTCACACCCTTACCAATGGTCGGTCAACTAATTGCGGTTGTAAAAAAAGAAAAGAATCCATCCCAGTTGGGGCAAACTTTGGGAGACTAAAAGTTATATCCGATGTAGAAGTTAAGGGGAAAAGGGGTGAATTACTACTCCTTACCTTATGCAGCTGCGGAACCCAAAAGTATGTCAGTAAAAATAGCTTAAAAAGAGGGCTTACACAAAGCTGCGGATGCTTGCAGCGCGAAACCCTCAAGAGCGATAAAACTGTCCACGGACACTGCAAAAGCCACGAGTATAACTCCTGGTTACACATCAAGCGCATCTGCTATAACAAGAACCACCATCAGTACAAGTATCATGGCGGGTGCGGAATTGAAGTCGATGCATCCTGGCGCGATAACTTTACCCAGTTCTTAAAAGATATGGGAGTAGCACCCGAAGGAACAGTCATAGCACGTATTGATCTAGAGAGTGACTTTGCTCCCGGAAATTGTCAATGGATACCCAGAAAAGAGCATTACCGTCAAATACATTTCTTAAGAAGAAAAGAATTCTTCATTTCTCAAACTTTACCCAAACCAGTTGTTACAAATTGTGAGATTAATGTTTCACCAAATATTATTCGCGCAATTGTCAAAGCTCATGCGAATGGTGAAGCCAATATGAATAAACTTGCTACACAATATCAAATTAGCACTCAAGACGCAATAAATATTATCCTTCAGCACGCTTAATCATAATTTTATTTTTAATAAAAGTGCGTCATAAATTATAATGGCGCACTTTTTATTTCTAATGAATTATTGAACTTTTTAAATAAAAATTAATCTATTAATAGATGAATCACCACAGTTATTACACACCTTATAAAGGTAGTTATTAGGAGTAATTCAGCAATCAATAAAATCCAAAGTATTTTACCTGAGCATGAAGTTGACTGTACATGGCTAATAAGGGCGAGTTTTAACTAAGTGTTCATACAAATACGAAATCATTCTTTAGGTAGAAAAAGTAGCTAAATTTTCTACCACAGACGAAATTATCAATTAGCTAGGCAAGCAAAACCTCAAGTCAAAATCATAAAACTTGTACATGATGATACACAACGGCTCTTACATCTGGTTTCACGCAGGACAAACTGCCAGATGGGGAACTATAAATGCGATTAAAGCATTACCATACCTAATGATTGCATACCAAATCGACGGACAGTGGTACAGTGACCCCGATTTTTTACCACCCAAAAATCTAGAAGCAAAACCAACAATTCTTATAAGTTCAGCAATTATTCACATACCAAAAACAACAGTTGAGCTACAACCAATTGTTCAATTATGTGCGGGATTTAGCAACATAAAAATTCACAGTCTTTGGGTAGTTAATGCTCCAGATAATGTATTGAAAGATGTCTTCGAGTGCAAGCAATGGGACAGTATATCACCCAGACAACTATTAGAAACTCTGCACGAATTAATTCTTTATGGCTACGAAGTCAAAATACTTCCCGCTAAAAAGGAAACCATATCCCCAATCGAATGGATGGAATAGCAATGACTAATAGCAACCAACAACTCACACTTTACTATCCTTGTGTAGTTCAAATTTTAGATCAGTTTGTACAGACAATATCAGTTGAGTTTTGGATACACAATCCAATAAACGACAAATGGAATTTGGTAGTCTTGAAAGATGGTGATAGCAGCAGCCTATCGGGTTATACATCTGCGACAGCACCACGTAAAATGGCATATCTTAATGAAGAATATCCATCAATAGAAGCCTTGTTTCAAGCCAAAAAAGAGCAAAGTGTAGACTATCCCATTCGACATAAAAGAACTTATCTTACAGTTAAGGGTGCTGCATCTCACAAACTATTCTGGACATGGACAAATCCTCAGACCAATAAAATTGAACGCATCCACTGGCATCCTTTAGCTATGAAAGTAAAGGCAAGTGAAGATGACCGAACTGATTACTCAAATATAACTCCAGTCAAGATTGTAAATGGAAAATTAATTACACTTGAAAAGGAGAATTTACCATCAAATAGAGCAGTTTTTTCGGAGTTTCTTGCAGACAGGGAAGAAAACCTCCGCCTTGCACTCGAAGCCCTAAAATCACCCAATCCCGATGCCGCCCTTGAACTGCTAGCCATCATGGAAGAAATATCCAAAGACTGCTTCTACGCTAGTTGGATTATGGGCAATGGATACAATTTAGCATCAATTCTTAAATCATGGGATGGCACTAGCAACGTCAGCTATGGCGGTGGTGAAATCACACACCAACAATTAGCACTAATGCGCGTTCTTTCTGAACTATCCCAAGGTTGGTGGTTTTGGGATGAAGATCAGGACACTGGGGTAATTTTCCAAAGTTAAACTTACAGGGAAATCGCCTGATTATTTGGGCTGGGAGTATTGCGATCGCTGTACATGATCGGGAATGCGCTTGCGATTAACAGTAGCGCAATTTTTTATACTCAATATACAGAAGAAGGCCGCCCGCTGATGCCTGTTCGCTCTTTGCGCGTGGTTAGGCCTTTGTGGTGGACGATGGAAGTGGACAGACTTCCATAGCTTGAATCAAGCCGTGTTCAAGGGTGAATCGATGGCCCACGTGCTCATCGGCAAGAACTGCTCCATCCAAGTCACGCACTACCTGATGCACATCGACCAAAATGCGCCCGGCCTCCTCCGAGTAAAAGGAAACCGGCTCGACGTGCCCATTGATCTCGCTCCATTGCTCCGTCCAGTAAGCGCGAACTTCTTCAGGCCCACGGACAAAACCGCCTTTGAACGCTCTCGGCCAAACCACGTCTGGAGTCATGAGGGCAAGGGCAGCGTCAATGTCTCGTGCGTTGAAGGCTGCGTACGCCGCACGGAGCAGTTCGATTAGGAGTGCTTTTTGATCTGACATTTATTGATATGGTGAACCAGATGCAGTAAGGACTAATAATTTATTGTACAGAGTTTAGCTGAAGCTTTTTTTATCGACACTATCATGCCTGATGTCAGGTTTATTTCGAGGATTTCCCGTTTTTAATTCTTCTATTGTAAAGCTGGTTTAGACTTGTGACTTTGCCATCAGGTTCAGTCAAAGTATAATTTGGTGCATAGTCGGCCAAGAATTGATTTACATTGAAATTCTGCCTAAGAGCAGCATTTGCTTTTAGCATAGATAAAACCCCATGAATCCGGGTCAGCCCTAGTAATAGTCAGGTACTAGGGGATAACAAGAGCAGCCCTAGTAAAGTTGATTTATTCCCTAGTAAAACTAGAAGCCGTGATGTGACTGACTTAGGTTAAATTCTTCTAAAACGTAACCCATGACAACTCCCTTTGAACAAATGGAATTAATCTCATACAGTTCCGAATTCCAGACTAGTTTGGAAGAATTTTTGGAAATAATGTATTCGTACAGAGGATATAAATTTGAGCCAACTGGCTTACAGTTGGATATAAGGAATATTGAAAATATATACCAAAGTCAAGGGGGAAATTTCTGGATTATGAGGAAAGATGCCGCAGTAATTGGAAGTATTGGATTAAAGATATTAAACAAAATAGATAAAACAGGAGAGATTAAAAGGTACTTTGTTTTACCTTTATATCAGGGTAAAGGAATAGGTACATTATTAATGGAACATTTATTATTGAATGCCAACAAAAACGAATTACATATATTAAGATTGGATACAATGAGAAAGTCTATTGCAGCCAGGAAGATTTTTGAAAAATATGGATTTCAAGAAATTAATAAATATAATGACAATGAAATAGCCGAAATATTTATGGAACTCAAATTAAAAAAGTAAAAATTAAAAACAAAAAAAAGAAGACCAACATAAACCTACGCGAGGATGAACAGCATAGTTTGTAAGGAAGGTTGTTTTATATATAGTCTCCACCTTTGTATCTTTGAAGCGGTAGGTGTTCGATACCGATACGAACAAATATACTAATGGCGTGGATTTCAGCTATGTATATATGGCAAGGGTTTTAGCAATTTTCTTGAGTTTATTTTCTTATCCCGGTTTTCTGTTCCGTTGCTACTCGCGCGCCTTTGAGGAAAGCCTCTAAGACACTTACTTCGAGCTAAGAGTAAGTGTCTACCCCTGTGTAGCAACTGGTTAATTTCTATTTTCAGTCGTTTTAGAGAATAACAATCTCATACCCACTACAGATGATTACTTAGTAATGGGTTATACTTACAACTCCATATCGCAATTCCGAGTTGGAGAAAATTGATATTGCCTTTGTCTTGCAGCCGCTATTTCAAAAGAGGTATCAAATTCCGTAACCTTTGTTCCAAGTTTTAATTCTTCGTATAAAGGCACACCATCGCTGTCATTATCACTAAGAAGAACCTTGGTCATGATATGAGCAGGGGCAACTTGCGCGAGGCGATTTACTACATTAGCAACAAACTCGTTAGATGCTTCGCAGCCATCAAGGTATCTAATTAAAGCATCAGCAGTAGCCTCAGTCATCTTGGCTGGGTTTTTTACCCCCGCTTCCAGAATAAAGTCATCGTAAATAGCTTTCTCGCTATCAGTAAAATTTTCCTTGCAAGCTTGTTGAATAATTAATTCAGCCTGCTGTTGTTGATTTAAAATTGTCATAGTAGTCTTTAGATATTGTTAAAGGAGTAACAGATATGACACATTATGTTTGCGATTTGTATGGTAATACAAACTGGAAGATTCCAGTAGAAGAAGTCGCTGCTAGAACATTCAATACAGAACAAGAAGCACAACAATGGTTCCAAGAGAAGTGTTCTGATAACAGTATTGAATTTAGTGGCTTCCATGACACTGAACGCTATGTCACCAACTGGGTTTCCTGCAACGGCAAAGAAGTTGGTGAAATCACCAAACGCCCTACCTAATTCCAACAAATCCTATTATAAATTCAGAAAATTGTTTGTACCAGACAATTTTCTTCATCAAATTTAACGCCATATTAAATGACGCTCATAGATGGACAGTTAATACGAGAACACGTCAAGCAAGAATGTCAAAAATACAAATCCATATTTCAAGCATCTCAAAAAGAAGTAGTAATCATCAGATTTGAGGCTTCAGAAAATGCCAGCAATGAATTAAGAGCTAGATATGAAGCAGCCAGAATCTCAGCAGAACAAAAAGTAGCTATTTTCAACGCTATTGGCATTACTCCCAATTATATTGTGCTGTCACCCAATATCGCAGTAGAGCAATTTGACGGCATTATCCAATCCATTAATGAAGACGGCAAGGTGACTGCTGCTATTGTTCAATATCCAATTCCAGCTAAGTTTACAAGCTCAATTGGGCTATTAGAGCCACAAAAAGATATAGATATCGTCCGCAGACAAAGCAACAATTTCTTTGAAAGTTGTGCTACTGCTGAAGGAATCGCCAGAATTGTTGAATCCTACGCACAAAGGGATTCCAATGTTGCAGTTGTAGGCGGAGGTGGCTTTGTGGGTAATGGTGTCATCAAATATTTAGAAGCAAGCAGAATCAGTTGTTTCTGTTTGGAAGACGGCGATGACCTGACTAGAACTCAAGATGCTGACATTGTAGTATCAGTCACCGGAAGACGAGGAATTTTCACGGACTATGTACTCCCCTCTCATCGCTTGGTTGTCGATGGTGGCTTTACACCTACTGCTTCTGGTGCTGCTGGCGATGTAGACCGCAGTGCTTACAGCATCCCCCAGAACATTACGCCCGTCCCTGGAGGTGTTGGCCCGATAGAAATGGCAATACTAGTAGAACGTTTGGTAAAAATGGATTTGGGCATAGAACTTGGGAAATGGAACTATCAGCAATTACAGCAAGAACAGATGCAACGCGCTACTATAATTGCCCCCATAGCTAGACTGTTCTTTGGGCAGCAAGCAACTGCCTATCCTCAATCCATTCGCACAGAAAAAGAAAACCTATTTGTCTTAGAAGGCAGTAACTACCAGATTAGCTTCAATAGCACCACGCAAAGTTTAACTGTTGCCAGAACCAATGAAAAGCTAACGCTGATTCGGCTAACTCTTGCAAGTAATCAAATAGAAACCGCCAGGGGTATAACAAACGAGGACGTAGCAAGATGGCAGCAAATTCAAACTGCGATCGATTCAACAATAACGCAATCAACTGATAGAGGTATAGAGTTTTGAAACTATCAATCATCACTGCAACCTACAATAGACCTATGCAGCTTGCATCTACTGCACTGCCAAGCATTCAAAGTCAAACTGACCGCAATTTCGAGTGGATCGTCATCAATGATGGGGCTAATGGTGATACCAAAGATATCATCAACAGCATTAAGGCAAGAGCTGATTTTCCCATCAGTTACATTGAAATGGAACACCCTGAACCGAACAGTGGCTTTGGCTTGTGCTACGCTCGAAACTTGGGACTAGATGCAGCTGGTGGTAACATTGTTTCATACCTGGACGATGACAACAGTATAGCTCCTGAATTCGTTGCCTCAATGCGGCAGTACTTTGAACAACATCCCAATATCCGATACAGCATGGCAAGACAGCAGCGCCGCCGCGATGTCATCCGCAATGGTAGTGTTATTCGCCAGGGTCAGCCGTTTGTTTCGCCTAGCAATTGCTGCTCTTTACAGCAGCTTCTATGGCAACAAGAGATATTCGACAGCAATGGTTTTGTCCACTACCGAAGCAATGCTCCTAGATGGAACCTCCAGTTTCAAGTATTCGCGGACTACGAGTATTTGCTGCAATGTGCTTGCATCTGGGGTGAAGGTGGCTTTGGTCTCAATAACAGCATTCTTGTTAATTATATTCAGTCTTCTATCGGTATTATTGGTAGTTCTAACTATGAGCAATGGGCAACTGAGCTATCGCTGATTATCAGTAACCAAGCTAACTATTTCATCCTTCAGGACAATGCTGTTGAACGTTTAAAGCAGCTTGTAAACACTTATAGTACTAAAGGAAAAATCTCATTAACGCCAAAAGCATTTGCCCTTCTTTAAATCTAAAGAAGCTTGTCAATAGCGCTGAATCTAGCCTGAAGTAGAGAGCTAGGAGGCATCTTTATTCTGGCTCCTCACTTCTCAAAACTTTAATAACTAGTTATTGAACAAGTCCAAATCTGTCACAGCCCCAAGACTGCTAGAAGATACCAACTTGGCATACTTCGCCAACACGCCTTTAGTGTAACGTGGTGCAGGAGGTTGCCAATTAGCACGACGACGGGCTAATTCTTCTTCGGATATATTCAACTGCAATAAACGAGCGGGTGCATCAATAGTAATGCTATCGCCTTCTTCTACAAGAGCGATCGCACCACCCACTGCTGCTTCTGGAGCAACATGACCAACCACCATCCCGTAAGTACCACCAGAAAAGCGCCCATCGGTAATTAATCCCACCGCATCACCCAAACCAGCCCCGATAATTGCCGAAGTGGGAGCCAACATTTCTCGCATTCCAGGGCCACCCTTGGGCCCTTCGTAGCGGATAACCAAAATATCACCAGCTTGAATTTTACCCGCCAAAATTGCATCTAAAGAGGCTTCTTCCGACTCAAACACCCGTGCAGGCCCGGTAATTACTGGTTTTTTCACCCCGGTAATTTTGGCGACAGCCCCGGAGGTTGCCAGATTACCTCTAAGGATGGCTAAATGTCCTTGGGGATACATCGGGTTATTCCAAGTCCGAATCACATCTTGATTAGCTGATGGTTCTTCTGGGATATCTGCCAATATCTCTGCAATGGTTTGACCCGTGATGGTGAGGCTATCACCATGCAATAAGTCATGTACGAGTAGCATTTTCATGACTTGCGGAATGCCACCAGCTTTGTGCAAATCTGTAGCTACATATTTACCACTTGGTTTTAGATCGCACAAAACGGGAACACGGGCGCGGATTGTTTCAAAGTCATCCAGGGTTAAGTCTACGTTAGCAGCGCGGGCGATCGCTAAAAAATGCAATACTGCATTGGTCGAACCACCCACCGCCATAATTACAGATATGGCATTTTCTATAGATTTGCGGGTGATAATTTGCCGGGGTAAGATTTGTTTACGAATGGCTTCGACTAACACAAAAGCTGATTTTTCCGTGCTGTCGGCTTTTTCGGCATCTTCTGCCGCCATTGTCGAAGAATAGGGTAAACTCATCCCCAGCGCTTCAAATGCTGAAGACATGGTGTTAGCTGTGAACATTCCCCCACAGGAACCAGCGCCAGGACAAGCTCGACTTTCGACTTCTAATAGTTCCTTGTCGTCAATTTTTCCGGCACTGTATTGACCAACAGCTTCAAAAGAACTGACAACAGTCAAATCACGTCCGTTATAGTGACCGGGTTTAATTGTGCCACCGTAAACGAATATTGCAGGGATATTCATCCGCGCGATCGCTAACATTGCCCCTGGCATATTCTTATCACAGCCACCAATGGCTAGCACACCATCCATACTTTGCCCAGTACAGGCGGTTTCAATCGAGTCTGCAATGACTTCCCGCGATACTAGGGAATATTTCATCCCTTCTGTTCCCATCGAAATCCCATCACTGATGGTTATTGTGCCAAACATTTGCGGCATCGCCCCGGCGGTTTTAATCCCAGTCTCCGCTATGAGCGCCAGTTCATTTATCCCCATATTACAGGGGGTGATGGTGCTGTAACCGTTGGCAACACCGACAATAGCTTTATTAAAATCTTCATCTTTAAAACCAACTGCCCGCAGCATAGCTCGATTTGGCGATCGCTGCACTCCTTGGGTCACAACTTGGCTTCTTAAATTCTCCGACATAGTTACATCTTCCTATGATTTCCATGTATGAGTATCATAAGTAGCAATTTTTGACATGTCCAATATATATTTATGAATATTTGAGACTTATAAAATATCAAAACTATGGAACTGCGACACCTACGCTACTTCATTGCTGTTGGCAATAACAAAAACCACTACTTTTGACTAACGCCTACCTGCTAAAACAGCAAGTAGGTAACTTTTTATGACCCAGATTGAATGGTTACAAGCAAATAAACAGGTTTATTCTAAAGAACATGGTGTTATCCATATCGCTGCTATCATCGAGAAAAATCTTTACTTCAAAAAGGGAAGTGTAAATCAAATTATTTTTGACTGGGAGCAGGAGGTAAATAGCGGTAATTTATTACCTCTTAACCAAGCACCAACAGGTAAAAGTATTCTCTACCAAGAAATAGCAGCTATTCTTGATGGCTCAGGAAAACTACAAAGTTGCGATGTAATTCCTGCTCAAGAAGCTAAACTTTGTCCCATACCAGATGATATTCACCCTCTAGTTAAATATGCCCTGAGTCAGTCAGGAATTACCCAACTATATTCTCATCAAGTCGAAGCATGGGAAGCTTACAAAAAAGGGGAAGATATCATTCTCCAAACTCCTACCAGTAGTGGTAAAAGTATCTCCTTTTTAATTCCAATCGTTCACGAGTGCCTAAAAGGTAAATCAGCTTTAGTATTCTTTAACTTAAAAGCACTTGCATTTGACCAGGTAGAGAAAATCCGCTCGTTTGTTAGTCACCTAGATGAAGAAGTTCGCCCCCAAGTTCTCAATATTAATGGTGATATTCCTCCCCAGGAGCGCAAACAACTTTACAGCCATCAACCCTCGATTTTATGCGTGACACCCGATGTATGGAACCACGAACTGAACAACTATCAGTTTGACTCAAATTGGGGATTTAGAGAAACAATTAGAAAAATCTCAATCATAGTCTGTGATGAAGCGCATTTCTATCAAGGCATATTCGGTTCACACTTTGCCCTACTTAATCGGCGAACTCAATTAATGATAGAATCTGCTGGTAACAATATTTCTAAATTGCAGTACATATTCGCTTCTGCAACAATTAGTAACAGCAGCGAAATTGCCCAGAAGATATCCAATCGAGTAGAACAAAGCAACCTTGCTATTATCGACCAAAGTGGGGCAAAACGCTCGGAGATTACTTTCCTTAGCCTCAAAGCACGAAACAATACTCTTTACCAAACTGCCCAAGTTGCAGCGATGCTCGTAACTAAAGGAATAGTCGGGATTTGTTTCTGCGATAGTAGAGAACTGGTAAAGGTTTTAACTAATGCCATTCGTAAAGCTTTAGTAGAGATGCAATTGCCTCACTTGGGAGAAAGCATCTCAGCATTTTATGGCAGCATGAAGGCAAATCAGCGTAACAAAATTATTGCAGATATACAGGGCGGGAAGGTCAAGTTCATTATATCCACAAGTGCTTTAGAAGCGGGTCTGGATATCGGGTCTATTGATGCAACTATCGTACATAGTTACCCAGGCTCAATTCTTGCCTTTCGCCAAAGAGCGGGACGTGCAGGCAGGCAAGAAGCAGGGCTATTAGTATTTATACCGTCGAAAAGGTCGATTATGGACTCTTACTACGCCAATCACCCGGAACGTCTCTTATCTGACCCTCCAGAAATTATCAACTTTAACCACAATTATGAAACGATTTTGGAGCAGCACATTCTCGCCTGTTGCAAAGAAAGTAAACCGACACAAGCTCAAATTGCACGGCATTTTGGTACTTCTGGCGATGCGATGGCTACGCCCGCCGCAGGCATCGCACGACAGCTAATCGGTAATAATCAACTAATTTTCAGTTATAACCAAAAACTGACAACTAATCGAAACCTTGGTTATGTCCACTCAAAAATTAAATTCAGAGGCAACACTGACCAAAACATCAGTTATATCAATCAAGATAGCGCGGAAGAGTTTGAGGAAAGTTCGGCATCATCTGCGCTACGAGAAGTTTACCTTGGTGCCATATATCTTGCTCAAGACTTTGACGGCAACCCCGTACAGTATAAATCACAAGAGCTAAATTTAACCGAAGGGAAAGCAATTCTCAAGCCAATTGAGGCAACCAACCTATTTAGTCGTCCCGAAGGAAGCCTAAATTTCGAGGAAATCAAAATTGCAGGGGAAGCCAAAATTATCAATCTTTCCCAAGGCGCAGCTAGATTTACACCTGTTTCAGCCAAAATCAAAGAAGAAATTTACGGGTACAACTTGTACAGGCTGGAACAAAAATGGACTTGTACTAATAACAGATGTCGCAACTTCAATTTAAATTTACCCGGACACATACAAACTTGTCCTGCTTGCAATACCCAACTTATTGAACGAGAATTTGTCGAACTATTGGAGGAAAATAAATACAAGGAAGCATTTGCTCTTAACTACAATACATTCTGCGTTAGGGTTGAAATTAACGCTAATGCAAGAAACTATTTTTCAGCTATCGTCAAAAATCTCCGAAAAGAGATACTCAACAAACAGAAATATATTTCCAATGAAGAAAAACAGCTATTTGAAAGCAATGAAACTCAGATTTGCGTTCATACTCTCGCACACCAACTCATGCTCAGTTTACCACTTGTCGAACATGGGGCAAACAGTCGAGATATCGATTTTCTGTTAATCGAAGTACCATCAAATCATAACATAGTAGGCTATTTCTTCGATACATGCGAACACGGTACAGGTATGTGCGATACTCTCATCAAGTATTTAGAAACTGCTTTTATGAAGGCAAAGTTTCTAGTAGATAATTGCCCTTGCAAATACGGCTGCTCATCTTGTACAACAATTCAACGCTGCCCTGATGATAACAAAGCACTATTTAAATCAATTGGGCTATCTCTACTGGAGGAAATAATCAATCCTACAAAAACAAGAACGATGAATCAATAATTAAGATAATCCTACCCATCTTGGGTAGGATTATTTTTTCAGTAATTAAACCACATACATCGCTTACGCACAAGATTTATGAAAGTTTGTGAGAATAAGCAATGTATATCGAACTATTAGCCGATTCAAGTCAAAATCCTAAACGGTTTCAAATTCTCCATGCACCAACTTATCTCCTCCTAGAAACAGATTTTAAGTTAGGAGATTTTGTTGAGTCTAATAGCATCGACTTTATTATCAATCATGCTGTCAATTTAGGATATGAAGTAAAAATATCCCATCCCAAAGAGCAAGATAATGAAAAATATACTCTCCCTCAAATCAGTGACGAGCTTGCTGATTTGATGATTAATTATCCATCAGACTTAAAATTACGAACTAATGGGATGGTTTTTGAACAAAGGGCATATTTAATGTCTAAAGTTTACGATGAAGTGTGCCAAAATCTCGAATCAAAAGCTCTCTTAAAAGAAGCCGAGTATTGGCTAATAAATTACGCACGAGAGGTAATTGCCAAACAATGCCATTACTTACCAGATATCCTGATTAAATTAGATAACCCGGTTGTTAGAGCAATGGCAATAGATACACTCATGCTCTGGCAGCCAGACTGGAAAAAAGCTATCTCCCAATATACAGGAAGCAGATTTGAAGCTGGTAATAATGAGTTTGAGATTATCAGCTACTATCATAATCAAGAAAAAAAGGGTAGGGACGGGATAATGGTACTGTGCAAGGTAACAAAAACCATGAATAATTATCTTGAATTTCCTACGTTTCCCTTCAATACAAACTGTACTCTTGGAACTTATCAAGTCGAAAATGCTCTGAACCAAAGGCTGGCTTAAAACAGAAATCAGAAGCTAAAATATCACTCATGAGCGACCAAGAAATCAGTTATTTAATAACAGGCATTTGCACGTTTCATTGGAATGCTGACTTTCATAAATTCTGTGAAGTCTGCAACTTTGATCCCAATCATGATTACTCAAAGGAGAAATGGCAGCAGTGGCAACAATTTGTATCCAGTATCAAAGCGTTTGACCAAAATACCCTTGCCAAGCTAGTAGAAGCAGGCCATCAGTTAGCACCGTAATCATAATATTAAACCACTACAGTCACTAACGCATCCGTGCATGAATTATCGAAATAATTAGCCACATGAATTCATGCACGCCCAAATTCGTCATTTGGTATCTTCGCTTGACAACTTACCCGAAGAATGGCGAATCGTCCCCACCTTTGGTAAACGTCCTCTAGGAAAAGAATGGGAAAAAAATACTTATTCTCCCAGAGAACTACAAGCCGAACTCGTCCGCCGCCGTCTAAAAGTTTGGACAAACAACAGATTGATCACCCCCACTGGTGTAGCCTTGGTATGCGGTTCCAATCATCCCCAAGGGTACTTAGTAGCTATTGACTGCGACGGCGAAACCTCCTGGCGACAAATTATCCAAATTAACGAACATACAGAACCAGAAGAACTTAACCAGCTAACACCCGTCGAAGCACGCGATACTCCTATGGAGTCGTTGTGCGATACTCCTACGGAGTCGTTACACGAACGCGCTCAAAAATACCTTCCTCCCACAATTGCATTTACCTCTGGAAGGAAATATCGCAGCCAACGCTTATACCTCATCCCAAATTCAAAAGCTTGGGAAGTAAAATCTCGCAAAATCAAAACTGGGAAGGATGAACACTTGGAGTTTCGAGGCAAAAATCTAGCCTCAATCCTTCCACCTTCCTTTCACCCAGAAGGCAGAAATTACAGATGGCTTCCTGGCTGTAGTCCATCTGAGCGCCAAATAGAAATAGCCCCTGACTGGGTAATTGCTCAGATGCTTGCCAAACAGGAGAAAACAAGAAAGTTTAACCTACCCAAAGAAAAATATAACCGCAGATATGGGGTAGACAGATACGCTCATTTAATTCCCTCAATCGAGACAAATATCCAGACTGCACTTGTACTACTTGAAGTTATACACCCTCGATTTGCAGATGATTACCACTCGTGGATTCAAGTCGGGATGGCACTTCATAGTGTCAGTCCCATTTTATTTAAAGCATGGGACACTTGGAGCCAACTTTCTCCTAAGTACAAATCAGGCGAATGCGCCTACAAATGGCAGTCTTTTAACAAGACAGGTATTACTATCCGCACCTTATTTAGATTAGCCAATCTCTCTTAATTATGAGCAGTCAAATATTACCTGACGAGAATGTAACTAACCTTGAAGACAGTTATAGCAGTAGAGATTTTAATCCTGATATTCAGGAGAATAGCGATTTAGAAGAAACATTAGATGAATTAGTAAACACTGAAGTTATAAACCAAGATTCATCTACCGAGATAGATTTAGGCAATTCTGACACAAAAACCACCTTAATAACCATTCAACTAATACCAAATTCTGAAACAGTAATTGTCTCAATTGGAATCAAAGGCGCACCTCCAATTATTAAGATAATTAACGTTGCTGAGATAACATCTCATCCTGTCATAAATAACTTGCTACAGGATTTAGAAAAATCTCTCCCAGAGATGTTAGATATCTGCAAGCAAAGGATGGAAAAGCAGACTATACATCAGAATAGACAGGAACAATCAAGACAAGTACAAAAGCGTAACCTGTCTGAAGATAAAGACAAAACACCCGCGCCTAACAACCAACTGTCACTATTTTAATTACCATGAAGTACATTGCTATTATCGAAGGACAAGAAATTCCTCTTGATGAGGCGATCGCTCTTGATAACAATACCCTCAAAACAGCCATTAGCGTCTACTTTCCAGAATATGCTAATGCCGAAATTGAACGACAAACAACTGATGATACGGTTTCAATTCGTTTAGTGAAAAAAGCAGGTACTAAGGGGAGTCAATTCAGAGAATTGAAAAATAGTTCTGAAGAAATAAATCCTGCACTAAAGTTAGGGTGGCAGATAAAGCTTCTGGAGATAAAAAATCAAATTAGTCTCGAAAATTTAATTACCCTACAACCTGAGATAGAAAAAGCTATCAAGCTCGGTCAAAATTGGGAAACATACATCGAAAAAGTAACTCGAAGCCTTAAACATCAACCTGCTGCCACGAGTAAATATCCCGTACTGTAATAACAAATTTATAGCCGCTATAACTTTTAGCGGCTGATTAATTATGCTTACAAACATACAATCATTCAAAATACCCATTACTTGTTTAACAGCAATTATCTACCTAGAAAATCTCTCCGAACGAATAAATATTTTAAGTCTGTATCAAAAAATATTCCCAGAGCAATGGCTAGAATCAACCATTCCTATTGATAAACAATCACATCCAACAAGTGTCTATATGGATAGAGAGATTGAATTCATTCAACTGGTGAATGATAATCTATTCCCAATAGAATATATCGACGAGATTGAGTTTAGTTCCGAACATAATAGTATTCCTGTCTCACCACAAAAAGTTGAATGGTGGTATGAAGATTTCGAGGAACTAGAATACTCAGAAAAGTTCCTCTTGTCGTTGATGGGGCAAGGGTACAATATAAGCCAATGGGAACTAAATTTTGGTTTTACTCCTGATTATATTGCTCTAGCAGAAGAAATTTACTTCGAGACACTTGTCAAGCTATGCCGTCGTTATAAAAGTCCTCTTCAATATTTAGATACAGCCATACGAATTATAGATTACTCGACTGAAAATATCTGGCTAGATGTTACGTGTGAAACAAGCGATTGGCTGGAATGGACTTATGAAAATATCATATTTCTCGGTCACAAGTGGAAAGAAGCCATCTCGATGATGGAAAAATCAAATAAGCTTACCCACTTGCTAGAAACATCCCTTCCTGCTCGAAAAGCAGCAGTCAAAGTTTGGAATCAAGCATCAAAAGCATGAATGTAGATACAAATATATTACCAATAATTAACTTAGAAAGTATATCGCAAATCCTGCTTGCAAATATTCCCCAAGATGATTTACTAGCACAGTTAGTTATCCTCAAAGGACAGTTTATCTTAGTCGAACACGAAGGGAAAAAATCTAAGTACAAATTTCTTTCCCCCGAAGCAGTAGAGAAAGCCTTCACAAGTAAAACTGCTACATCTGGATGGCTTTCTAGTAACACGATTTGGTGGGGTAAAAATCCAGAGGGAGAGGCAATTATTCAGTTTTACTCTCCCCAAAAATATCAAATTCAAATTATGGGGCAGGAAACTAAAGTAATTACTATCCCCATGCCTGCATTCCTCTTTGCTGGATGCGGTAGTAGATATTACCTGTGGGCAGTTAAAGGGAGGGTATTTAAACCAGACGCGCAACTGTACAAGCCACCTCTACCTAACGTCTGGGACGACTCTAGTATTTGCTTTGGGGGAAATTCTCCCGGTACATGCAGTGCTGCAACTATAAGCCAAACTTGGGAGTTGTTCTGGAAATCACCCTTTAATAAGGACTTGTCCCAAGGCAAGTCAAAAACTTATCCCGACAATATCTGCAACCAGCTAATCAAATTGCACGAGTCTAAACCCAAATCCTACCCTTCAAGTGACCTTGTTTCCGTTCATAGCTGGAAAGTCACAACCCCAGAAGACATTATCCATCATTTGTTCAGTTAGTCATGAATCCCTTTATCGGTTATCACTTCGCTACAAGTAATAATTTTCCTCCCTACAGCCAAAAACTTCAAGAATACTGGCTGGCAGCAAATGGGCTTTTCTTGCGATCGCACCGCCGCGAGTTAGAGGTTTGCTTGCAAGTGACTCAAACTCAAGTTGCTGGACTCCAACCCATTGAACCCTACTTTCGCCTGAAAGTCCCAAAAGTCCCAAGCCTTGTAATTGCTGATATTATCAATGCTGCCAGTATCAACCCCCAACAGGAAATCCTATTCTACTTGGGAGTGACAAACTACCAATGGTGGTGTCACACGCCACTGCAAACTGCGTCTTCTACTCACGTCCTATCTTTAGAAAGCGCACTCGATAAAAGCTATACAGATGGATTAGTGGAAATACATAGTCATGGAACTCTAGCTGCTTACCCTTCAAGTGTGGACAATCAGGAAGAAAAAGGCAAATTCCGAGTGTTCGCGATCATCGGCACACTGAATACCATTCCCACAATATACACCCGCATCGGGATATACAATCACTTTTTCGACATCAACCCCAATCACATATTTGAACTTCCGCCACAGGTAAAATGCTCGAATTAACTGCTTACCAACAAGCTTTACCCGTCTTACCTCGCAATCATACCCGTATTAACTTCGTCTTAGTGGGAGTAGGAGGAACAGGGGGGTTTCTTGCAGAAGATTTATGTCGAATTATTCTGCAACTCCAGCGCACGAGGAAAGAAATTAACTTTACGATCGTCGATGGCGATACTGTCGAGCTTAAGAATATCACCCGCCAAAATTATCAACAAGCTGAAATTGGGCTACCAAAGGTACAACCACTGGCTGCAAGATGCAGCGCCAAGTATGGAATTGAGATTACAGCCATTTGCGACTGGTTTGAAGAAGACATGATTCGCACCACCAATTCATGGAACACCCTAACAGTAATTATTGGTTGTGTGGATAACAGCGCCGCCAGGAGCAAAGTTCACTCAGTTCTCGAACTGAACAGTGCAAATGAGCCAGCATCGCTATTTTGGCTAGATTGTGGAAACAGCGACCACTCTGGCCAAGTAGTAGTTGGAACGCACTCTAATTTTAATATAGTTCAAGCTGCCAATAACCCAGACAAACCTAAATTCTGGTTGCATCTTCCCTCCCCGGCGCTGGTTCACCCGGAATTGTTAGTTCCTCAACTGGAAGAACTCACTGACAATAACCTCTCATGTGCGGAAATTCAAGCACGAAATTATCAGTCGCTATTTGTCAATAAAATGACGAGTGCGATCGCAGCCCAGTACTTACTAGAATTAACCCTTACGGGGGGGTTGAAAAAGTTCGCCAGTTATTTTGACCTCAAAACAATGTCAACCCGAAGTTTTTACGCAAGCATCGACAATCTGAAAAAATACTATATACCGTAGACAAATCACCACAAATAGCTGACGCATATTTATCCCAAAAAACAAATTTGGGATAGATTTTTATGAATCGATTCAATCACAAAACACTTGAGTTAGCCGAACATCATCCAGACTGTTTATCGACGAAAAATTATTCTAATCTCACTGTAAAAAGTGAATCCGAAGTTGCTGGAGGTCAGTTTCACCTCGTCATGCAACAAATTGGGTTAGGGCTACCAGTCGAACCTTTCTTAAAGGAATACCCCCAAATTAATAACTGGGTCGATAAGGTAAAACCTTTTATAAACATCCTTGGAAACAAACAATGGAACGCCCAACTTCAATATTTATATCACGATATCCTTCTCTATAGCGAGTGTGACCTTATTATCTATGGTGAAAATCAAGTAGTTGGGTTTGACTGGACAATTCAAAAACCTCTTAAATTTGAAATTCTTGAGAGCAAGTGGCAAACCCAATTGAGATTATTTCTCCTTCACGAACGAACTGGAATGCCATTAGAACAAATTAGCCTAGTTTACTTGTTCATAAATACTGATAGTATCTACCAGTTTACTTACTCTGAAAAGAAACATTTGGCTTTCAAAGAACGGTTAGAAGAAACACTCGCTCCTTTTATAGGAGACAACAATGAAAAGAAACATTTAGCCGATAAAATAACTCCTCAAGAAGCACATGATAAATGGCTGGCAAGAGAAATATCAACTACGGAATATTTAGCAGCAATTCCTGAAGTGGAATTATGAATCCAACAGAATTAAATATCACCAAAATCGAACTCACTTCTAACAGTGGTTGGACGCTCAATATCCTCTCACGTCGGGTAGCAACTATTACTGATCCCTTGGGAAACCGAAAAACCAGCTATTTCGGGTTCGATACCAAAGAACAAGCCGAAAAGTTTAGAGATTGGCTTCTCCGAAAAAACAAATGTAGTAGTGCAGTGATCCGTCACTCCGAACGATTAGCTACTGAATGGGAGGTAAAAACTTGGAATGTACCAACCTCCCTAATTCTTAAATGCGCCGTTAAAGATTTAAAGGAATCTAGCAATGCAACTATCTCTACTGAATCTGTCTTACAACGAGGATAACTCATCACTAGATATTTTCAATATTCCTAACTTAGAAAAAGCAGAATCTCTCCGTAATTTAGCCGCTTCCATGCAGTCAACTATTGACCAAAAGAAAAATCCTGCTATTGGGAATCAAAGGGCAACAAAGCGCCGTAAAACCATAGCTCAAGGGATAATCCAAGAAGGAATTGAACTTGAGATTATCCAGTCTTGGCTATTTGCGATCGCACAAATGTGGGAAGTAGGAAATATCCCACCAATACTACGCGGTATATTTCGTAAATCACAGGTGGAAGTGCTATTTGGGATTTCTCAAAGTGGAGAACCTAGCCAGAAAGTCCAAGAAATACTAGAAGGCGAATATTACCAAGACTGGGTAAAATCTCTCAGTCGCGCAGGGTTAAATACATCAGGCGAAATCATATCAGCAATAACAGAAATTCAACAGGTAGTAAAACCTGAAGCAATTGATACTACCAAGCAGCAACTTAATAAGCTTGAGTTAGAAATCATTGGCATGAAATCTGGAGATTTCTTTCCTACTCCCAAACCAGTTTGTCAACGACTTGTTCAACTGGCAGATATTGAAGCAAATTGGCGAATTTTAGAGCCTAGCGCTGGTAGCGGAAATATTGCTGAGTATATCACTAAAACTTACCCAAATGTTCAAATAGAGGTAGTTGAAGTGAATTACAACCTACGACAAATTCTAGAACTCAAAGGATTTAATCTCGTAGGGAAAAACTTTCTGGAGTTTAACCCCAGTCATTTATACAATGCCTGTATCATGAATCCTCCATTTTGCGAACTTGTCGAACATATCTATCAAGCTTGGAAGTTAATTATATCAGGTGGTGTATTAGTTTCAGTCGTCCCTGAATCGGTTTTCTTCAACCGGAAGTATCAAAGCTTCAAAGAGTGGCTACAGAGCAATAAGAGCTATGTCGAGTTGGTAGATAAAGATGCCTTTTTGAGTTCAAATAACCCTACAAATGTAGCTACTAGAATCGTCAAAATAATTAAACCATAGTGTACTACAAACGTATGGCGTACTGCCAACTTGATGAAACTAGGTATGTCACGTACATCTTCTCTAAATGGGGAAAGTATACGAGATACAAAATCCTTACACAGCAAGAATTAGAACTAGCAGTTACTAAGTGCAAGCTTGCTGGTTGGAAAGTCAGTAATGTCACCAAACTTACTAATAAAATGCTTGAAATTAAACCCCAACGAACAAGGAGATAAATATGGCAATTGAAACTATTGCTTCCTACAGATTTATTCCTGGTAAAGATAGTCACATAACAACTTATGGCGCACCTGAAGAACAAACAGTTGCAATACACAATTCAAGCACAACATCTGTGTCACTGACTTTCACAACTGAAAATACATCTGTTCTTAGACAAATCATCATCAATCTTCAGCAAATATATCAAACACTTTTAAACACCAAAGCTGGAATTATTCAGGAAGACACTTACATGAACAACTTTACCGAATTCAAGAAAGAGTGCATTGAGAACAGTACTACGAGAGGGTTTACTTCCACAAGCGATTGCGAGGTTTTCTCGATTAAAGATTCAAAAGTTTAAATGATGAAAACTGTATCTAAATAGCGAAAAATTAATAAATCTTTCAAGTCGTCTTTCTAACAGACGACTTTTATTTTTTACAACGGCTTTTTGCTTGACGCATTAAAGATTGATTTCAATTAATTAAAATTATGGCAAGAAATCAAACAAAGCCTACTACTGAAGAAAGCACAGTCTCAGAGTCGGAACCCCCTCAACAAACCGTTCAGAATGGGGCAAACATACAAAAGCGTAAATCAGCTATTTCTAAATTTGCCAACCCTGAGTACAATGCGCCGATTAGCAATATCTGCATCTGCCAAGTCATCAACCACATGGAAGCAGAAAAAGTTGGATTGTTTATAAAAGATAAGTATTTAGCAGCAATTAACTGGCAAGGACAAGAACCTACACACAAGCACACCTTCTCTAGCGGTACGCCAGAAATGGGAGTATTGTTGCAATCTCCCAGAATGCACATTCTTGATGTTTCTCCCAGATATATTGAACAGCGCGATGACGGCAAAATTGTGGGGGTGTACGAATCACCTGATGGGTACGAAATGTACCAAGCACTAGGCAAAGATGCCGCAGTATTGAGACGATTCTACTTGTTGCAACTTGTCGATGAAAATAATAACAACCTGCACTCAGTACCAATTGTCTTGTCAATTAAAGGCGTTGCATCATCAAAATTTGGCGAGGCTTACAAACAGTTCCAACGCGAACTAGAGGTTGCATTCGCCCGATTTACTGATACAACTGTCGCTGAAAAACGTGCAGAGTTTCATCGCCTTGGTGCATTTCAACCCACCTTCACACCATCCCTTGAACCGAAAGAAGCAGTTAACCAAAGAGATAAATCCTGGGTAGCAGTTGTCACTTCCTACAAATCACCAAACCCTGATGGCAGCGATTTTCTCGAATTCTTCTCAGAGGACAAAGAAATCGATATCCAAACAACGATGCAGGCAAATCCCGAATTCTCTCACCGCATCGGTAAAATATCAACCGTTGTAGCAGAACATAACCGCCTCATAGGTGCAGCCGATATGCCAATAGCAGCACTTCCTCCTAGTACAGGAGGTCATGATTATACAGCATACAGTACTGAGATAGAAAAACTGCCTTACTAAAACAAACTACCTCATCTAAGCGAAAAGGGTGCTAGAAATAGCGCCCGTTAAGAAATCATCCACTAAAAACCAAGTAACAAATGAAACTAACCATTGAACAATCTAAACTTGCAGAAATTCTAGAAACCGCTTACCTCGCAATCAGTCCTAAACCCACTGACCCAATTTTAGGAAATATCTTACTGATTGCAGATGAAGATGGGATAGTATCAGCAACAGGCACAAACCTTAACCTTACAATTCATACTACAACCACCGCTAACGTCGAAACTTCAGGTCAGGTAGCACTTCCTGCCAAACTACTAACCGATACTGTTAGTAATGTTAAAGGCGAAATTACCCTAGAAGTAGAAAATCAAGCCTGCATAATTACTCACAATAGCGGTAAGTGCCGACTAATTGGCGGAAAATCTGACGAGTTCCCAACACTTCCTAAGGGGGAAAATCCGACGGAGATAAACTTAAGTGCCAAGAAACTCCAAGCTGCACTTGAAGGGACACTCTATTGCGCCAGCAGCGACGAAACAAAGTTGGTTTTAACTGGTGTCAACTTCAAAATTGATACCAACAAGTGGCAAGCTGCTAGTACAAATAGTCACAAATTAGCGCTAGTAACAGGAACACTCGATAGCGAATATTCTGACCCAATCAACTTCACTGTTCCAGGTAAGTCACTTGGCGAGTTAAACAAAATTCTCTCTCAAAGCGCCGATACGAGCGTGTGCAATATTCTTCTATCAGATAGAACTATCGAGTTTAGCCTTCCTAATACAAAGCTCATTTCCCGACTTCTGGAGGGAGAATATCCCAAAATCAATAGCTTGATTCCCCGGTCGTTTGAGTATGAATTTACATTAGAGCGCAAGGGATTTGAAAGCGCACTCAAGCGGGTAAGTTATCTAGCCGAACGCAAGCAAAAGGTTGTCAAAATCCTCTGGGAATTGGAAGCTACACAGGCAACACTATACACTGAAGCTACTGATATCGGGGATGCAGTTGACTCGGTACTGATGAAATCAGTAACTAGTAATTCAGAAAACATCAGTATTGGATTAAACATCGACTACCTTATCGAAGGATTAAAGCATATCAGTACCGATGAAATCGTGGTGCGGTGCAACAAACCCACGCAACCAGTCATTGTCTGCCCGATGGGAGGACTGCTCAATCAGTTATATCTGGTAATGCCTGTAGAAATCAAGCAGGGGTTTGAAAAGGTAAATAGCCAAAACCAAAGTACAAAGACAAAAGTCAGCACTCAAACTGAGCCTGGTACTGAAGAAGTAACAGAAGTTAGCACTCAAACTGAGTCTAGTACTGAAGAAGTAGCAAATGTGGCACAGGCAACAGACGATAGTGAAACTCCTCAAATAGAAACGCCATCTGTGGTAGCGAAAGATACTAACAAGGGTAAGTCAACCTCACGATCGCCACGAACGAAAAAAGAAGCGGCGACTGCCTAAAAAATTAAACTTCCTACCAACCACACTGGTAGGGAGTAAATAAAAGACCCGTTTATCATCAAAATTATGTACCAACCACTACATCTCAAATACCGTCCCCAGACCCTTAATGAAGTTATCGGGCAAGAACATATCGTCCGCACTCTCATAAATGCGATACTCCCTCCTGGGAGTCACTCCGCGATCGCTAAACGCCCGCCTTTTCCTAAAGGAGACACGCAAGGGACGGCGATCGCACTCCAGAAGATTGCACCTGCCTACCTATTTAACGGCCCCAAAGGCACAGGCAAGACTAGCACCGCCCGCATCATTGCCAAATCTCTTAACTGTCAGTCAACTCAGGAGCCAACAACCAAGCCCTGCGGAGAATGCAATTCATGTAAGGGAATTACAGCCTCTTCTTCCTTGGATGTAACTGAGTTAGATGCTGCCAGCAATAGCGGGGTAGAAACAATCCGCGAGTTAATTTCTACTACCCAATTTGCAGCAGTTGAGGGAAGGTACAAAATTTTCATTATTGATGAATGTCATGCCCTAAGCAGTCAATCGTGGCAGGCGCTTCTCAAGACTATTGAAAATCCACCCCGTCATGTAGTTTTCATCTTCTGCACAACTGAAATACACAAGGTTCCTGAAACTATCATCTCGCGCTGTCAAAAGTTTGATTTTAGGAGAGTAGGACTAGAAACACTTGTTCAGTATTTATCAGAAGTTGCCCAGAACGAAAACATCAACATTAACGCAGCTGGTATTTGGGCGATCGTCAAGTCTTGTGGAGGTTTTATTCGCAACTGTCTTGTCTTGCTCGATCAATTGAGCAACCTGGGAGTAGATGAAATCACACCAAACTGGGTTTGGGAATTATCAGGTGTCGTTCCCGAACACGATCTACTTACCATAACCGAAAACCTGGCTAAAGGGGAGGTAACAGCTAACTTACAAATCCTCCAAGACTTAATAGAGTATGGCAAAAACCCATTCGTCATCTACTCAAGTTTAACTGGGTTTCTCAAAGACCTGCTAGTGGCTAAAACTGCTCCTGATAATAGACAAATTACTCAACTGGAGGAAGACACTTGGCAGGAACTCGTTACTATTTCTCAGATGTGGGAACTAACCCAGGTTCAGGCAAGTATTGCCCTGTTAATGTCAAGACAACAGTTAATGCGTGACTCCGAGGCAGCTAAACTTTGGTTGGAAGCGACACTCATTGAGTTAAGTAATATCAAAGAAGAAAAACAACCTTGGACTAATTGGAAAACAATCCAAGATGCTATAAATTGGGGTAAGGAACAACTCCCACATTTATCTCAATCTGAACTCGAAAGGCATTGGAACAATGTTACTCCCATTAAAGGTAAAAAAGCACCTGCATGGGTACAACTGGTACAAGAGCTTCAGATGAAGTCTCAATTACAAACTGCCTAATTCAGATGTTAGTCACTTTGTAAAAACACTTACTTTCCCCAATAAAAACTTTGGGGAAAGATTTTTCAGACTTATTCAAAAATTACATTAAATATAATACACTTGCATCTACAGCAATATCTACCTTGTGCAGTAACTCTCAATATTAATAAAGACTGTCCTGACTAGGAAGCAGAAAATTAAGATATCAAGTAATACCACAACAAAATTTAACAACTGGCATTCTGGAAGTATCTGATTAAAGTTATGCCAGTTGCAGCAATTAGCCTTCGTACAGAACTTGAATTACCAGCAGCGAGCAGACATGTGTGCAATTCTCTTAACCTCTCACGGGTGCTTTGCGGGCAACATGAACAGCAGAAAGAAACGAGAGTTGTACGCTATCTCCAAATTTTTCTAGCTTCTGGCGCAATCCTGCAAATAGTAACTCTTTCGCTTGTGGCTCTACTCTCCGTAAGGTACTCAAAAGCTTGAGGTAGTCATCAATGCTATAAGTGACTTCACACGTAGTTTGCTCGACAACCAACTCTTTAAAACAATTGGAGTCTAAAATCTCTTGTTCAAACCCCCTCAAAATCTCCGCTTGAATCTGGGCACCTTCATATCGAACAAAGGAGGGCGCATAAGCTTGATACACTTCCTCTAGAATTTGGTAAACTTCGTATTTCGGTTCTGGGGTCAGATTCCATAGCAAAAGAAGAAAACCGTTATCGCACATTGCCGATGCTGTCTTGGTATATCTAATCTCTGGCGGTATCCAGTGAAAGGCATTAGCAGATAGAACGGCATTGAACTGTTTTGCTTCTAGTTCCCACTCCTCAAATGAAGTATTGCAAATTGTAACTTTTGGATATCGATCGCAGTTGTGTTGTGCCAAACGACAAAAATCTTGGTTTGGCTCAATACACGTCATTGAAAAACCAAATTGAGCAAAAGCTACTGTCGCATTTCCTGGGCCACAACCAACCTCAAGAATCGATGCATCTGAGTCAAGTTGGGCTAAAGCCACAGACCGATCAATTAGTTCCTTTGGATAGTGCGGTCTTGCATTGTAATAAACATCAGCAACGGGAGAATACCAAGTCCTTCGCTGTTCCAAATCCATAGAAGCTCTGGCATTTATTTCTTGTCTAAAGTCTTGCATAAGCTAGGGCGTGTCAGCTTTCATCGTCCAATTTCATTTTAGAACCAGCAAGGTATCTGTCAAAATTTTTATTAATAACCACATACACAGCCGCTTTCAATATTCGCACTTCCTAATAATCTAGACATCATTTTTGAGGTGTTTTTATCGCCAAAAAAACCACCAACTAAACCACAAGAATCATGCCAAAAAAGAGTAATTAATTTTGGATATTATGAATTATAACCACCGAGATTTTATTACCAAATCTGGTAATAAGATTATCGTTGACGAGGAAAGACTCGACATATTCTGGTCAGATACTACCTCAATACCTGAGTGGCATCCCACAGTAAATATTCCGACCTACGGAGCGCTCAAAACTCTGGTAGTCGATATTGAGACGGCAGGGATAAACCCAAGAGAAAATCGTATCTATGCAATTGGCTGTATGAGCGAGATAGGGGAGATTGCCATCTTTATGGATCAAGCCGAAAGCAAAATCCTCCTGGAGTTTTTCAAACACCTAGAAGCAAGCAAACCAGAAGTAATTTACACCTACAATGGAACAGAATTTGACCTACCGTTTCTCATCACCCGCTGCGAGTTACACGGCATTCCTCATCCATTTAGAATTGCATCTAAGAAGCGCACTATCCGAACTGCCCAAGTACGCGGCGAACCACTGGAAATTCGGGAGGTATTCATCCGCAACTGCCTGCACGTAGATATCTTTATCTGCGTTCTCAGGTGGGATTTTGTCGCCAAGGAACTTACTAACGGGCGATCGCTTAAACAGGTGGTACTGGAAATGGGATTGCGTAAGCAAGCGCGACTGGTTCTCCCCTATGAAGAAATTCTCGCCTGCTGGAAAGTCGGTTCTTGTAGTAGGGGATGGCAGAAAATCAAGGATTACCTTATTTACGACTTGGAAGATACGCAACTCATAGCTAACAGACTTGTACCCTCATATCATTATGAAGCACTGGTTGTACCGGGAATGAACCTCCAGCAGTTAGCCCTCGCTGGTAACGGCACCAAGTGGAAGCAAATATTCTCGCATCACTACCCAGAATACAAACCCAAACCCGACCGTAAGTATAAATTTCAAGGGGGGATAGCCTACTCTATTCCAGGACTATATAAAAAGGTTGGATACATCGATATCAGTTCTATGTACCCCAAAACCATATTGTCGAAAGGAATTGTCTCTCGTAAGGATACAAAGCGAATCGGCTTGAGCATCTTGCAATATTTGGTAAATGAGAAATCAAGGTTGGAACAAGTTGCCAGCACCGGAGACATTGTTGCCAAGGAAAAAAGAGAATCCACCAAAGTTTTAGCTAATTCTCAGTTTGGGTTCTTCGGAACATCGGAACTCGCCTTCAACGATATGGAAGCAGCCGCCTTGGTAACAGCTTACGGTCGGCGCATCCTACAATTCATGATTGAGGTAATCAATCAAGCTGGCGCAACCCCTGTAGAAGTTGATACTGACGGGGTGTTTTTTACTCACCCTAACCCAGAAAAAGTGTATGCCACACTTCAGTCTCAATTACCCAAAGGGATAACCGTCAAATTAGAGTTTATTGCCAATGCAATGTTTATTCCGCAAAGGGGAACTAAGAACTATCTGTTATGGCTGAAAGATAACTTGATTATCCGCAAAGGTAGTTGGAGAAACCGTTCTCGCTCAAGGCTAGAGAAAGAATTCCCTGTTGAATATCTAACCTACTTAATCCAAAACCAATCCACAGCAGAGGAATATTTCAGAGAATTAAAATCACATATTTTATCAGGGAAATACCCGATAGAAAACCTCTGCATTACTCGCAAAATTCGTGTTGGGGAAAAAGAACTTCTTAAATTAGGAAAACCTGGTGATGTAGTAATTTACTATTACGGAATCAGAGGTATTACTAATACCACCACTAATGAGAGCTATTCACGTCAATACTATCTTGACCTTATCGAAAAAAGGCGAGAAGAAATCCTCAAAATAGCCGCTCCTGAAATACTAGAAGGTAATAAACGTCAGTTATCTCTTTTCTAGATGAATAAACTTGATATTTAACCTAAGTACTGAAAATAATAAATATCAAGTCTTTTTTCAATCCATGAATTCTCGATAATTTGTAAACAATGACAAATACTTACAAGTAAATCGGCTTTCATTAAAGTATTTTCAGGCATTCGTACAAACAAAAAATATGTCGCCAAAAATCAGATTAGCAAACACAGTATCAGTCATTAATTAACTGATTAAGTTCGTTAATTTATTGATGTATTAATGGAGATATTATCCTTAAATTGGAAAAGTAACTAATGAAAAATAAATCCTCATATGGCAAGCCCAGGCTTAATAAAAAACAACGGGCTTGGGTGAACTCATTCCTTACATCTCATCCTAATGCCAGAGTTAGAACTATCTATGAATTAGATGGCGATCGCGTTGTTGAAATTGAGTGGTGGGAAAATACAAACCCAGTAATATTAGACCCAAAAACCTATATTCAAGGAATTATCAGCTACAAGATGCGGGTCAAACTCAGGAAATTTGGCGATGCGAGAAAAACAGCCGAGTTCTCGTACCGGATCACCCCACCAGAAAAACGAAGTGCTTTATGGCACTTAACAGGTCAACTTTCTCTAGAACTTCCCCAGTGTTACGAAGTTGCAGACCCAAACAACCCAGTTATCGTTAAACCAAAAAAGAGGAATACTAAAACCAAGAAAGTTAAAAAATTTATTCAGCATACTCTTCCTCTATCAGGAATTAGTGCCGAACTTCATACTATGAATATCGAAGATGGTGGTGTTCCTTTATCCGAACAAGAACTATTACTAGAAAGCGTATCGCACCTAAATCTAGATACTGGTAAAGAGACTAAACTTCCAGGAGCTATAGTCAAAATTCTTTCCAAGAAAAAAGCTAGCTTAAAGGAGTGGGAAACAGCTATTGCGCTATATGAGGTAACTGGTTCTAGTGGAGTAATAGAGTATCTTCAACAATTGGATTCTTGGCGTAAATATTTGGGTACTCAACCAGTAGAAAACACTGTTGAGAAAGTCTCAAATCAGAAGTCAGTACAGTCAGTACAAAATTAAGTGCAAGTATTTGCTGATCGCTATATTTTGCTAGCGGCTATATAACAAATACTAAGGATATGTAAAGAGTTACTACTAACTCTTATTTTTTATTAAACCACCGCTTACGACTAACGCCTGATAAATAAATGTTTATCGAATCTATTATGACTGTATACCTATACTACGGCGAAGATAGCTACTCACTAAATCAAAAAATTGATTATTTAGTGAATCAAAATGTTCATGCGGAATGGAGAGATTTCAATTACGTCAAGCTATCTGGAAATGAGAAAAATATTGCTGCCAAAGTCTTTACTGAGGTTATGACTTTGCCTTTTGGAGAGGGTAACAAAATTATTCATACAGACAGCGACTCTCTAATTGGAAGTTTCTCAAATGAAGATAATAACCAAGAACTTGAAAATCACTTGTCCCGAATACCTTCAAGCAACATTCTACTAATTACTGGTAATAAAAAGCCAGATTCGCGCAGGACAGTAGTAAAAACTATCCTAAAATATGCCCAACAAGAAGAGTTTCCCCTCGTTCCTAGTTGGGATAAAAAGGGGATAGTTAACTTGATAGGAAAGTATGCAGCCATCCATCAAGTTAAACTCACTCCAGATGTCACTGATTACCTAGCTGAAGCAATTGGCAATAACACTGCACGAACCGATAGCGAATTCGCTAAACTTGCTGTTTATGCAAGTGGAAAAATAATCTCTGTTGAGGAAGTAAAACAGCTCGTTGGTAATCATAATACTGATTACCTAAAGCTTACTATTGCTATGTTAAGGAATCATCCAAATTTGGCAATAGTGCAGGTATCTAAACTAATAGATAATAATGAACATCAGCTCAAAATAGTAGCAACAGTTACCTCTATTTTCCGCACTTGGTTAATAACCAAAGCTGGGGTAGAAACTAAATTATCTGATACTAAGATTGCAGAAATAGCCGAACTGAAAAACCCCAAAAGATTGTATTACCTCAAAGAGGAAGTCAAGTTTGTAGGCGTTCAAAAGCTTAAACACAGCCTTACTTTACTTGTACAACTCGAAGCCGAACTCAAAAGCGGAATTGACAACCTAACCAGTCGAATTGCTGAAATTTCTACGATATGAGAAACAACCCATTTACAGAAATCACCGGACAACATACCGCCAAACTTCTCCTGACTGAAGCAATCGAACAGAATAAAATTGCTCCTGCATACCTATTTAGCAGTCAAGTTGAGGGAGTGGGGAAAGGAAAAACTGCTCTGGCGATCGCATATGCGATACTCTCAAAAGGGAGTCGCTCCGCGATCGCAGGAGAAAATAAACATTTAGACATCTTACAAATCAAACCAACCCATCCCGAAAACACCTCCCAGCAGAAAGGTATACCTACTATTCGAGTAGAACAGGTGGGCGAGGCAATTGAATTTCTATCAACTAGTGCAGTCAAGGCCAAGCAAAAGGTGGTGATTATCCACGAAGCAGATATGCTCAACCCTACCGCCGCCAACAAACTTCTCAAGACGCTGGAAGAACCGAAAACTGGAACATTTATCCTGATCTCGTCCTATCCTCAAAAGCTATTACCCACTATCAAGAGTAGGTGTCAAATCATACCTTTCCAAAGGTTAACTGATGAGGAGGTTATCTCTGTTCTGAAAGACCAACAAATCGAAGTAACAGAAAAAATACTAGCTATTAGTTCAGGCAGTCCTGGTCAAGCGATCGCCAACATCACAATGTTAGCTTCCATCTCAAAAGAAATCACAAGTCAACTGGAAGTGCCTCCTGACGATATTCTCAACGCACTCAGTTTGAGTAACTCCATCTCAAGCTGGAATCACGAGACACAATTATGGCTGCTTACCTACCTGCAACACAACTGGTGGCAGAAATTCAAAAGCACTCAATTGCTAGCTAAATTCACTCAAGCAAGAAAGCAATTGTTGCATCACGTTACTCCTAGAAGCGTTTGGGATAACCTACTTTTGCCATAGCAAAACCCATCCATTATCAAAAAGCACTGCCAGTTAGAAGTATTTCTAGCTGGCAGTATTTATTTACACATAAAGAATATGAACCAGCAGCAAAGCTTATTCGATGTCGAAGAAACCATCCGTAACAGCAAAAGCCAAAAAGCTAGCGAAATTCTTACTCCTAGCACTAGAAAGATACTTCAGTTACTAACCAGCCAAGGGATTAACAAAGTTATAACAGCCAGTCTACTTGATCTAGCAGGAGCAAGTCATGAAATTGTTCAATACATCGTCGGGCCAATTGTAACTCAGCAGAACGGCTGGCAACAGTCAATTCCGTCTTGGGTAGGAAAAGCGATCGCAGTCGATAGATTAGATGCAGCGCTAGAAGAGATAGACAAGGGAAAAGTAGGTAAACTCGCCTCTAGTAGCGAAGTTGTTGCACTTATGATGCCAATTGCTTTTGAAGTGCCGCTTTCATCTGAATGGACGGATGTTTACCTTTGGGCAAGTTATGATGCCCTGGTAAGGCACAGACCTTTTGAGAATTTCAAATACGATAAACTGTGGGAGAAGATTGGTACAACCCCAATTCAGTATGACAAAATCCGCTCTGATTATGAAACCCTAGCTGCTGATATCCGTTCCCGTATAGTCAAACACGCGGTGAAAGAAGGGTGGGGTAAAAAATCGCCAAATAAGAACAAACACCCTGTTAAAGCAACTACAACTGAAAGTAATATTCAGATGGAGCAATTATCACTGTTCTCATAATTAATTTTCAGTCCTTTTTTCAACACTCTTTTCAAAGTCCTTCCTCTCCTTCTCTGTGAGAGGAGGTAGTTCTTCTTTATAATAAAAATTACTTAATTTCTGACACTGATTGACATAAATTCGTCTTGCTGAATCACTTGCCCTCAAGTCCTGACGTAAAAGTAATTTAAACGATTTTTCACGCTCTTTCAATTCCTTTACTGCCACAAGAAGTTCTTGTGATACAGCAGGATTTTCATAAGTAGAATAAAGTTCTTCACTTGATAAATAAACCTTTAGTTTATTCCCAGCAGGTTGAGTTAGAAGTCGCTGAGTGTTATACGAACGCCACAAACCCAATTTCTGGCGCCGTAATGACTCAATTTCAACCTCACCAACTCGGTCTGGAGTACTGCGCCGCACGTAGACAAAACAACCTTTATCAGCTGCTATAGTTAAACTGACTTTCACACCATTACCATCAAAATAGAACAAGTCAATTAAGTCGTTATCTGCATTAACTTCTCCAAGCTTCTCTTTATTTGATAAATCAGGCAACGCTTCTGGATTTAGCGATGGCGTAGCATTATTAACATTAGCTGGGGATAATGATGGCGTAGGTGAAGAATTCGATTCTATAGCCGAGACTTTATCTTCTTTTTCTGGAGATGAACATCCAATCAGTAAGAGTAACAATCCTATAAATAAGTATTTTTTCATAAGTAAAAATTTATATTTGTAAACTAACAATAAAATATTAATTATTGCTTCCCACTCAATCGACCTGTTTGATAAAAATCACACAGGCTAGGGAAAGCTTTTTCTAAAAGCCAGTTCCGCCCAACTTCTGATTCAGGAATATTTGAAGCAGCCATGTAATAACCACTTCTGTAAGCAGCTACACCCAAACAAGCTTGTAAGCTGGATATGGCCCGCGAAGAAGCTGGAATAGCCATCAAATCTTGCAGATGACTGGGATGATAATTTTGCCCTACCAGCAAAAAATAAACCAAAGTATGGACCAACCGTGATAAAACAACTGTTCGGTCTTGACAACGTTCCCAATAAGACTTGATACAGAAGTAGTCAGGTAAATCAGCCACCTGAGATTCATCATCAAGGAATAAATCGCTCTGGCTTTCAATAAAACTGGAATCCAGACCTATAAACTGTTTGAGAAAAACAAGCGTTTTCCCCCAACGTTCGTGTCCCTCAGTTTCAGCAGAAAACGCACCTTCTGAATACTGCGAACCGTACTTCTGTTGGAGTTCGGCAACAGCCTCTTGATTGATATCACCCTGCCAATCAGATTCATTAAAAAACTCTTTTAAAATCTCTTGTAAATAGATGGGTGAAAGCTCATTAACATCTGGATATTCATCATCAAAATCGTCTTCATAAGTATCAATAATAAATTTATCTAACTCGATTTCTAGCTCTTGCTTTCTATTAACTGGCAGTAATGATTTAGCGTCTTCTAACGATAGAGGAAAATCTAAATAAGGATGACCTTTGACTAAGTAAGAATCACCCAAATCTGCTAAACTTTCAAGCGCGATAGTCCGGGCAAAATACTCATCTTGTGGATGCACGCATACTTGGTCTAGTTCCTTATCTACTAGCATCATGGTAATTGCCAGTAGAGCAAACCATGACGCATTGTGCAAACAAGTCGGTAAATCAGCAATTAAATCTACTAATTTCAGTTCTAGGATTTCTCCCCAAACGCCTATCCTAGTTGTATTGGAAACATCGCAAAAATGCTCTACATCTTCTCCAACAGATGTTTCTCCTAACCAGGTAAGATTTTCTACCCGCAAAGAAGATGAGTACTCAGAAGTCAGCTGGTTTTGGCTATCCTCATCCGACTGTATCCACATCAAAGCCAAAAGCATCAGCTTACAAATACTTACTCGCTTCAGGAGAAGATATTCAAGCATAAGTCATTACTTATAATTTTTAGATACAGACCACATTAATTGCGATACCACCATAGCACAGGGTAATTTGTCGTTCCCTAGTAAAAACCACAGTTTTACGATAAACAAGGACAAAAAATAACTCATGAGTATGAATAAAAAAGAATGTGGTTTAAATAAAACAACTCGTCAAATAATAAATCCTGAAAGAACTAATGCTGACGCAGCAATAAGAGAAATATATAAATCCTCGCGTTATGAACTATATCAACAAAGTCATGCTGGTTGGCAGATGCGGACAAGAACCTGAATTGAAATACTTCGAGTCCGGTGCAGTTAAGGCTTCAATCTCTATTGCAGTAAGACCACCTTACAGAAGTGAACAAGCCCTTTGGTTTGATTTAGTCGCCTGGGGAAATCAAGCAGAAGTGATTGGAAATTACGTTCGTAAAGGAACCCAAATTGCAATTACTGGCGAGTTTGGATTTGATCGTTGGGCAGATAAAAATTCTGGCACTATGCGGCAAAAACCCGTAATTACAATCAACGCCATTGAATTGTTAGGTTCACCCCGTAAGGAAGAATCTACATCCACTTCTGCACCAAACGAAACACAGACTGTAGCTAACGCAAATTTCTAGGAAATTACAAATCGCCTATGCAGTATAAATCGTAGGCGATAAATCATCTAATCAATCTACAAATAGAAGGAACATGATTCATAATACTGCAACTATCAATCTTAAGTCAGTGAACACTACCCACGACAAAGAAGGTTCCTTGATTGCCTTTGGGATCGCCGAATTCTACTACCGTTCCAAGGAGGGAGTAGTTGCTGACGAGATGCCATTCCGTTCCAAGGGCGCACCCGCCGTCGTTATTAACGAACAAGGGGAAGGCGTACACGGCACAGCAGAAGGATATCTTGATTTGCTAGTTGATAACAGGGGTGATTACAAAGAAAAGATTGCCACATTCGTAATCAGAAACTTTATGTCAGCACAGCCCATCAACGAACTTACCCAGGTTAGTAAAACCCCTCACTCGCCTGAAACTCCCGATTTTGCCAAGGAACTACTCGAAGATAACGTTACTTCGACAGATGAAGATTTAGACCAAGAACCTCCGTTCTAGACCAAATTAACTGAATAATGCTAGTACATACAGACTTACTTGTTGGTACTGGCATTATTTTTTTACAGATATCCAGAATAAAAATCCACTGTTTGGTAGAATCGCTGACATCAACTTATCTTACGTAGTACATAAATACTAAAATACTTACACAAGAGCTAGATTTCAAACTTTTTTGACATAATTACCCCCACGGGTTGGGAATTACCGTTGCCAACTTCATCTGACGGTTACAAATCAAAATCAAGACTGAATGTTTCGCCATCAGGATCTTCTGGTTTTGAGTCTGGAGATGGCTGGGGATTTGGCTGGTCTTGTTTGTTTGACTCAGTATTAATCGGTGTAAAAACTACTTGTTGTGCGGGTAATCCACCCTTTATGAAAACAAAATAGCAATCAATGATAAAGTAAAGCGTCTCCAGGTAACTCTTACCTAGTTGTTGGGACTCTGCAAATATGCGTTCTCGGTAGTTATCTTTGAGCCGAATTTTTACCGGAGCTAAGTCTTGTTTGTCTGTCATTGTTATAACTTCACTTCCCAGATATGTTTGGTGAATTCTTGCTCATAATGGTTTTTGCCATTTCTAGAAGCCCAAAGACATTAGCTTCCACTGGATTGTCCAGGATTTTGAAGCCATTCTTTTCTAACAACTTTTTAAATCCTGGTAACAGGCAGCCTCCACCTATTGCCCAGATTTCATCCCCTTGGTGCTTGGCATCAAGTGTCAGATTCACCACTTTCTTCAAGTATTTTTCATACCAATCTTTCAAACAAGCGCTGTATATGTCTTTGATATCTATGTCACGGCTGTACCGGGTATGCCCCATTTCTAGACAAAATCGGATCTTGGATGCATCCCCAATTTTCCCTCCATTTAAATGTTTCATTTTTTGGGAAATATCATCGATGAGAACTTCTACACCTATGGGGTAAGCGGTGTGAACTTCTCGTTTCCCCTGGTTGTAACGAGAATACAAAGTCGTACCATTGCCAAAGTCTAAAATTGTTAATTTTTTTGGCAGTTGATGCCCAAACAATGCACCCATACCCTCTAGCACAACTTTGATGACTTCTACCTTCACCTCTGATTGTTTGCCAGCAAGTATCGGCTGATATTCTCCATTTAGTACTTTTTGCAATTCGTCAGCCAGACCAACATCATGTAAGCTGACGACTAATTTTAAGTGCCAAGCCTTACGGTGTGGCAGATGTGCCAATGCACCGAATAAAGTCAACAACGCATTATTGACTTTATTTTCATTGTTATCAGTGTTTCGGTCAAAATGATAACCTGTACGGAAAGCTGATTCCCCGACAGTGTAAGCAGTACCGTTAAAAACTACCCGTCCGGGTACATCTTCCATCTCGGCTGTGGAGATATAGCTGGGAACACGAACTACTTCAAACCCTTCGACTAAAAGTTTTAGGCTTCCATAACCGTTATCAAAGCCAGCAGGAAAAATTTTTTGCAAGGCGTGAATGTTTGACATAGGGATCAAGTCAATACGTTTTGATTTTTGAAAGTTATCTGTTCAGATTATCTAGGGGAGCAGGAAAGCAGGGGAGAGAAGAATAACTTGCTATGAGTCTTTCCCCAGAACTCTGCCTCTTCCTTCTCTAACCTCAAGAGCTTATCATAAACCCTTGGGGGCTAAGTGGGGTACATTTGCTTAGATGACACTTTATACCCCACTTAGCCCCCACATAACACCCATATAGGTGTCAAATTTTCATTAGAGATCTAATCTATCTTTGGGGTACATATAGCCCCCACATAGCCCCCATCAGCAATTTTTGAAATCTTTTCTATCAACGCAGTAGAAATTAACTTACAAAAAAATAGAGAAGAAGGAATAAAAAACTTTAGTTGTGGATCTAAGCCCACTTAAAAAAATATTTATTTCGAGACGCATAGCGCGAAATACAAAGCGTCCTTGCTTCAATCCCGCGTTTCAAAACGTTGGTTCCCTACACCCTCTAAAATGGTTGACTGTTTGATTTATACTCTCCTGTCAATGTCTTTGTTATTAAATTAGCTTCCCGCAAGATGTCTAGCCAGAGCTTTGATACAACTGGAATTTATTTACGAGAAATTGGTCGCTTTCCGAGGCTATTGCCAGAGTAAGAGATTGTCTACACAAGAATTGTAAGGTACGCTCTGCTCATGGACAAGGAATGAAAGCTTTACGAGGTGAGCAAGACCAGATTAAAGATTATTTGGTTTCTTGAAAACTCATTTATGGCCAAGGAGAAGGAATCGCTATTGTAGAAAGCACTTCTCCCGTACTCACTCTAATAGCAGTTTGCTCAGAGTTGGGGCATTGAACTTTAACTTGGATGATTGAAGTCCGTCCATTATATTCTCCAACTACAGGCTCACCCGTAAACTCACAAAGTATCTCCTGTTGGCAGTACCAGCACTCAAATATAATTCGGCTCACTGCTTTGTCGCAGTCTAGAAATCTCACATGCTGAAACCGTTCCGCTGATAATTCTGGTTTGACTCTGCGGGATTCAGGCGAAAGCCATTTGGGTAGTTTAGATAGGCACTCACAGATTACATGGACATCTCCGATTCAGGGAACTAAGTCGGACGAGATAGTATTAGTCCAACTTTTTCCGAATCTCTTTTGCCTTAGCTTCTAATACAGCCAATAAATCTCTCAATTGCTCTTGCTGGATATCTTCGACCTTAGTTGCTGAGACATCTCGAATTAGAGAACTGATTTGGTGACTTGGTTTAGGTTTTGTTTCAGGAGCATGTTCAGCAATAGTTTGGGCAACTAGAAAACGAGTTTGAGCGACTGTTAGTCTTTCTTGCAAAACTTGTGATGTAGCATCTTGTCGGATTTTAAGAGCTTTAGTTTCTTCAACTTTTAAATTTTTAGAATTTAGTTTTTGGAGCGATCGGGCATGGTTTGCACCAAGTCCTGATTGTCTAATCGCAATTTTTAAGTCTTCTGAAAGCCGTAAACAAGGAAAGACATTTGCATCTACTGATGCTGGATTTTGTTGAAAACGTAGTAACAACAGAAGAATACTTTGTTCTATTTCGTCTAAATTAAATTCTTTAATGCCTTCTGACTGCTCTTTTCTAGTTAAAATAACCAATTCAGTTAATTGGGGCAAAAGTTTTTTTGCGTTTAATCTAGCTATTGCTCTCCTAAGCGCTCTAACTACTTCTTCCTGTTCAAATTCCAAAGCTAACTTAGCCTGTTGAATCAAACCTTCAGCTAAATCTAGCTCATTCAAGCTTTCTCGGTGAAGACTAGTTAATAACGTGCGTGCATGTAATTCCTCTTCAGAAAGTTCTTTTACAAGCATCACTGCATCAAGCGTTTCAATTTCTGGCTGTAACTCTTCTGCAACGGATCTCCATCTCCGTTCTCCATCAAAAATGAGATTTCCCGGTAGTAAAATAATCGGCTGTTGCTGCCCTTCCTCTCTAATTGAAACAGCCATACTCCGAATACTATCCGAAGTAAATGTTTGCCTTGCTTGTTTCGGATTGGGTCTTACCTCACTATAGTGAATTTTAAAAATTCCAGATGCTTTCAAATGTTCTCGTAGGTCTTCAATAGTTTGATTGAGGAGTGTACGTTCTTCTTCAGCAAGCTTTCCCTGTGCTTCTTCATCTTTTAATCTTGTAATCTCTGCCTGTAAATCTTCTACTCGTTCTTCAAGCTCAAATATCTGTTGTGAATCAGCAGCAGAAGCAAACATTCCAAGTACACTCGGTTTGTTCAATTTTGTCATCGATCAACCTCTTATTAGCTTAAGTTCTTGAACTAGTGCATCAACAATTGGCATAAAATCTCCTCTTGCCTCTTTGCCGGGTCTGTAAATTCCCAGAGGTAGCCCTCTACCAGAAGCATTAAGAATATCAGCTGATTCTCGAATTGCGTTAAAATACTGAATTCCCAAATTTTTACAGACTAGGGGAAGTTCCTCAACAATACTTCTATGCGCTCCCCAATCACTTTTCCAACGGGTAGGAACTATACCTAATATTTTTGGAGTCGGTTTCAATCTCAGCCGCTTGCAGTTGAAATAGTACCACTCAATCATCGCCGCAGCACTTTGAGAGGCCTTGTATTCAGGTTGAATTGGAATTAACACGTGACTAGAAGCTGCAAGAGCTGTCAGTGGTAAAGGCTCCAATGTTGCAGGACAATCGATAATTACAAAATCATGAGATAAGGGGTAATCACTCAACCGATCTGCAAGAGTATAAGCTCCACGCAGATCCTTTGAAACTTCCCGAATTGTTTCGTGTAATTCTTTTCCGCCTTTACAAACTTGAATTTTGTCAATCTTACCTTGCCAAGCTGTAACTAAAGGCCAGTTCCCATTGAAGTCTGGATGGTAAACATTAGCCATTGTTCCCTGAGTTTTAAATTCTCCTAATCCGCAAAATAATGTCAATGATTCGTTAGGATCGATGTCTAATAATGCCACTGAATAACCACGAACACCCAATTCATACGCAAGATTGTATGAAATAGTACTTTTTGCCACTCCTCCAGCGTTTGTCTCAATCGAAAGTGTCAAATTGGCAGGCATAATTTTTTCTCTTTCTTGATTACTATATTTCCGACTCCCAGTCATGAGATAACGTTATATCAGTTTGGTGGAATAATTTTGAGATAATGTTATATCATTTTTCTGATTTTTCTAACAAGGATTGCTATCAACACAGATGTTGACTGCAAGTAATCATCGACCTAGTTACACAGATTGCCTAGCCTGGAATTTTACACCAAAAGAAATATACACCGTCAAAGAGATATTCACTCAGCACTTGCTCAATCAAACAGTTCACTAGGAAAGCATTATTGCCTTTGTGCAAACTGGTTATTAAGTATAAAAACCAACAGCATAATTTTAGTGTGATTTCAACCTTTAAAGCTGTGTCAACCAGCAGCTATTAATGCAACTTTTTTGGGCTTATTGAGAATAAAAATCTTCTGTTGACATAATATAACCAACCTGCCATGAAGATTCTACGCTGAACAACAGTCTTTGTTCAAAGTGTACTCGATTGAAGCGGGATAACAATATTCTCTATCTACGCTAATGTCATTACAGAAAAGGGCGCTGCCAACAAGGAAGTATTTTCAATCCCCTATAACTAGCTATTCTCACCTAACCACGAGTAATCCTCTCATTCTTGTTGTGGTTATTGAGAAGTTACGTAAAAAGCATCCCAGAAGTGTAGTTGCAGTCCTTGTAACTACACTACTTTTTCTGAGCTAATCAAACATTCTCGTTCACGGCAATAAAGGTACTAGGTCGCTCACAAGGCGTAAAATTATACTTACGTTTAACTTCTTCATCTGTACTACCTCCAGCGGATTTAGTTAGCAATACAACCTCAGAGCGGGTATAACCAGTCAACTCATCAAACTGAATAATCATATATTGGTAGAGCGCCCAGACATCCGCCATCCGATTGCCAATACCAAAAGATATCTCATCAGGTATAAAAATATTACCGTGCCAAGATACCTTAATCCCCTCTTTCTGGAAGTAAGCGTCTATTTCTGGACGAATATAATCCGCAGTCCCTCCGCAAAACACCAGTTCTTCAATATCTTCATCCATCTTCGAGCGCAACCATCTGACGATCGCACGCCAATATTCATCTCTAGCAAGCAATAAAGCCTTAGACATCAATTCGCCATCTAATTGAATTTCATCACCTTTGCGCTTGCGTGAGAGTTTCTGCATCACCTGGGAGTCACAACTAACTCCAGCTTCTACCAACACCTCGATAATATTGGGATTATCAGGGCTTAGTCCCGATGTCTTGGAAGTAAAATTATTCACCAGCCAAGACATACCAAAATTACTGGTTATTCCCGCACCAATTGAACCACTGCGAAAGGTGAAAATACTTGCGTTGCGATAACCAAGCATTACATACATAGAAGCAGGCATATTATTGCCAAGCGATCGCCTACGGTGAAAAAATATCCCACTACCCTCAGAAGCTGCATCATAACGAAGCATTTTTACCCGCATCTTACCTGCTGGTGTATCAAATCCTCGAAACGCATCCTTCAACCGCACTTGTAACTGTTCTTTGTCTTGCATTTCACCGGGCGGTAGCAAGATGCTCAAGTAAGCTGCAATATCATTACCCAGGTTCAACTTCTCCTTAGCCAGCCAAAATGCACCACAAATTTTAGGGACTGCTAGTTCGTACTTTAGCTCCTTCAGCTGCGATATACCCCCAAACCGACGACGGGCAAGCTCTCCCAAGGCGCAATACTCATCGCCTATTCCTACCCAAGTACGAGATTCAGGACTACCTTCTTGTTGAACGCTCTCAATCGAAGCTTTAGCAATATCTGCTACTTCTGAGTCGAAAAGTAAAACAACAGGCTTTCCCTCTGGATACTCTTGAACGATCGCCTTGGTTTTACTTGCACCCATGTCAATCGTAATTACTACCTTTTTTACGTCTGTTTTCTCCTTAGTTTTGGGCATATCTTTAATCTTTTATTACCTTTTACTATCGTTCCCAATTTAACCGAAATGGGAAAAATACTATGGTGTAAAACACTTTCTTTACAGGGTTTAACAGCTTTTTTACATACAAAGTGCGTAGAGAAAAAACTATTATGGCGATGCTCTTCGATGGCGCTACAGAATTCATACCAACTCCATTGAGTAGAGAGTCCACTGCAAACTGCCAGCAAGCAACCAAGTTCAAATTGCCACGGGGCTAATTGAAGTAACTTTATAGCACTAATACCAAATCCAAACCGTAGATTCTAAGTACACTAATGTACTAAAAACTGCTTTAAAATTTACTGTCAAATCACCTCCTAAATTATGGCTGAATTACCCCAATCACACCCAAATTCTGTATCAACTAAAAGTTGAGTTATTAAACAAAATTAGCTTTTTGCCTGTAATTCAAACAATACGATTGTCATCATCACACACCGTATTACCTCAACCATCCCCGCAATTACCCCAGTAAAAAGTATCGTTATTGTGCAGTCTTGGGCAATAACAAGGTATGCCAGATGGGGTTAATTACACATTTGCTTTGCTGTCAAATTTTTGATCGCAGCTTTTACAGATGAGATATATGAAGTGATTATTCTAGGCGATCGCACCTCTAAAACTAGAATGCGATCGCGTTTCCAGTTCGGTCAAATACTGTTGATGCCCTCGACCAAGGGTTTTGACCAAATGTATGGCTGAAATGGTTTCATAGAAACTTTGAGGAATGCAGTGCAGGTGCTTGAGCGAAAACTCCTTCTAAATGCGCCCAGTGTAGTGGTGCAAAGCACTTACTGGTAACAGCGCCTGCGATAGCGAAGCGCCGACCTGTCGGTTCGCACTCCAGGAGATATTGCCTACAACAAACAGGACAAGGACTCGACTTACGCAAGTATCACAAGCAAAAACAGAGAGTATGCTTTTCTCCAACACCTAACCATCGATATCCTCATAATTCCCTCACTCCAGACGAAATCCTGCATCAACTTCTATTTTTGCCTTAGCAATTGGGTCATCCTCCTCATCATTAAAGAACCCATCATCTTTGGAATCTTCTTCCAAAACATTTGATCCGACTGGTTCTGTCGCAACAGGTAACGACACAGGACTTGGGCCAGTGGAATCAAAAAAAGAAACTGAAGGGGGAACCAAATTAGCTGAAATAGGAGTTATTTCCACGCCATTAGTTCCAACTGTTGGTTGTAACCCAGTTGCACCTTGCGAGAAAACTCCACTATGAGGATTAACAAGAACTATCTGGGGCAACCCCTCCATCCCAAACGTCCGTTTCATCTTAATGATCTGAACTTCAAGTTGCGCGATCGCATCATGGAGGGCTGACTGCAATTCAACACCAGATACCCCCGCAGCAGATAGCGCAAACGGTAGGTAATACGCCCGCAGCGCCTCACATACTAACTCAGTTTGCCCTCGCTTCTTCGACTGGAGATAGCTAATTACTATACCGTCCTCCATATCTTTATTCCGCATGATACGCGCCAACTCAACCGAATCAGCTGGCTTACTCGCTCTTGCCATAACTTCTCTTCTATATAACGTGCAAATCAAGCTTCTCAATAAGCTATTTGTCAATACTCATACTTTAACCATACGGTGGGAGAATTCACCCCCGTATTTACTCCGAACTACCTCAATTCACACACTAATTACCCCAATCAAGTGAAATTTGGTTTGATTTTGTCAATCAAAATAAATAATTAACTGAAAAATAAACTCTGACAATCCCCATAATTGAGGTATTCTGAGGGCAAATTAACCCAATTATTTCAGCATTACGTCAAAGGTTAATCAGCTTAGGGAATAACCCCACGATCCTCTCTGCATCTGATTTACTACAGTCGCACTCCACAACAGACTATTGCTGTCGCCGTACAGTCCTGTAACTAAAACAAGGTATGTCTAATGGGGTCGTGTTATCACTAGATTTTTATCAATAAACTAGATTAATTGACAGTACATTTAATACCAATCGTCCTGGTCTTGTAGCATAGAATTCGACATTTACACTACATATAGTGTCTGATAAATAAACAGATTGAAAAAATAATACCTGAAAATAATTGTAATTACGTATAATTTAATCCATGCTGATGATGGATAGCACCCGCTACGCGATAGCGTTCGCGGAGCGTCTCGCAGAGAAGCGCCGACCTGTCGGTTCGCACGCTGGCGACATAGCCATATAATCCATACAATTACTACATCCCAGCAATTGCAGAATTAACAATAAGGTTTAGGGCTTCAGTGTCAGTTACAAAATAAACCACAAGATATTAACCTCATGGTATTTATATCACAATAGTTACAGTACTCTCACTGTCGACATCTAAATCAAGTATAGTTTATACCAAAAATAGCAGCGATATTGTCCGCAATTGATACCGCACCTGTTGTCAGATTTCCGGTTATCCCCAACTCCCTCAGTGCAGTCTCTAACTATGCCCCTCAGTCCCGCAGTGAAAGAAGGTATGGTAAGTAACTCCATAAAGCGAACCAAATCTATCAAGGTATACCTCTTTGAGCAAGAGAAAACTACCATTGAGGAAAAAGCGATCGCCACAGGGGTAACTGCATCTGAGTATTTACGTTCTTGTGGATTAAGGCGGGTACTAACGGCAAAACCGTCTGCCAACTTGATAACTATCCGCGCTACTGCTGGAAACCTCAAAAGCGAACTGATGATGTTATCTCACTTAGCAAAGGAAACAAACAACCAGCAAATTTTGGATACTGTCAATAATGCGATCGCACTCGTAGATCAGACCATAGCTGCTGCATTTAACCTAGACGTTCCAGACAAATCACCCTCAAGCCAAGATAAATAAGGCATTACAGGTTCTATATATCCACTTTAAACTCCCTCAATTTGATTCCTGTCATTTATAAAAAACCGAATTTTCTCGACACGCTCAAGTATGTCTTGGGGAAAGATGATGCTGCGATTGTCGATACTGATATGATGGGAACAAAACCAGATGAATTTAACCAGCAGTTTCTCACCATCAAGTACACCAACAAAGCAGTTAAACGGCAGTGCGCGCACCTCATCATCTCAATCGCACACCGCCCAAACTACCACGAGCATTTATCCAACAGTCAGTACAGTTATGTAGCAAGAGAATATCTCAAAGATATGGGATACTTGCCCAAGGAAGAATCATCTGTAGCAGCTACCAGTCAGTTCGTTGCAGTACGCCACCACGATCGCCACCACGAACACCTGCATATAATCACCTCCCGGATTCGGTTAGATGGCAGCTTAGTTAATGATTCCTATGATTATTTCAACTCCCAAGTCTCAACTAGACGCATCGCGGCGGAACTAGGATTGGAAGTAACACCGACAACGAATGAAGCCGTCGCCTCTAAGTTACAGCAAGAGTATGGCATAACTGCACTCACCAGCCCCAACCGCTCGAAAAGTATTAGAGCAGTCAATAGTAAGCACAAAACCCCAACAAGTAAGGAAATTATTCGCCAAGCAATAGGGGAAGCCATCAAGGATAGTCCCACTGTTTCCACGTTCATCCAACGCTTGGAGGAAAACAACATTGGGGTATTGCCTAAAATGCGGCGGGAGGAACTACTAGGCTTTACCTACATCCATAATGATGTGAAAATCGCTGGTTATCAAGTATACAAACCCTATAGTTGGAACAAACTGCTGTCTGAATACGGAATAACATACGATCAAGAGAAAGATAAGGAAGTAATTCAACAAGCTAAAGCCAGAGCAATTAACCGCATAAATATTAATATTATAAGTAATAATAATTACTTGTATACTGAACAACCTACTAGCATCAGTACAAGTGATGCTAATGGCGATACCGATAGTAACTCCAAAACACTTGAGAGTACAAATGCACTAAACAATAATTATCCAGATCAAATTTCGATAATACAACCAAAATTAGAAGATAAACCCACGTCGGAAGCAAATAAGGTTAAGAAAAAAGTACAGCCGTATCTGAAGGAACAGCACCCACAACAGGATATTTCAGAAGAAAACCGTCTATCCACTGCTCAACAAATCCTGCAAGAGCAATCTTCCCCTACTCCCTTTTTTCCTAACCTTCTCCCTTTTAACCTCAAACATTTGCCTTCTATAATCACTGACTATATGCTTGTTACCAATAACTTCCGTATCAAAGGACGGGAGTTGAGCGCCAGCTTAGATAGCAATACTCTGAATGTTTACCGTCATGGGGATAATACTCCTGTGATGCAAACCTGCTACAGTCAGGGAACCTGGTACGAAGAGATACCAACTCGACTAACAACAAACGAAATTGAGCAGATTAGCAGTCTGCGTTTCTTTACCCAACAAGCATTAATCAATCAACAGCGATCGCAAAGAGGTATTGAGCAATAGTAAATCTGTAGATAGAGAGAGTTTAATCTACTCAAAATTAGGGGTAGGACTGGCAAAGACACTGTTGGCGAAGTTGTCACCAAGTGCAAACTAAACAGTTTAGGTTTTAAAAATTTCGTTTAGCAATCCGGGTTCTTTGTCTAGCTGGATGTGAATTTGGGGGCAGCTATTTGTGGATTTGTGGGGCATAAAAAATTGTTTTGTCTATTGGTGTCTAAGCATCAAAAGTACAATTTTTTGCGCTCGTATTTGTTAGAGATGAATTAAACCGTAAAATGCAGAAATTCGCTAACTTCAAGCCAGGTGCGTTCAACAGACAAGCTATCTGGGTTGATTCCGTGAAAGTCTAGATTCTTTTTCTCATAAGTTTTTAGCCTACCTATTGTGCTTTCGGCTAATTCCTTGGTTTTAAATAAGCAAGCTTCTTCTATTTCAAAAGTCCATTCAGTATTTGATACGTAATAGTAATTTAAATCTAGAAAGTGACCAAATACTACCCAGACATTTTTTTTAGGCATAACTTTTATTTTATCTTTTATGAAGAATAATCAGCCCCAGCATTAACAACATGTAATAATTTAGCACTCATAAGCCAAGAGCCAGAATACAGAATTACCTCAGTATAATTAATAGTTTGATTGCTCAACTTACACCTATTTTTTCTAACTATTCTGACGAATGTATCTGATTCAAACAACGACTACCACGACGTAATATCTTGCTCAGGTGCAAAAATCCTAACATCGTTTATCTCGCCCATAACCCCATAGGAAATAACTCTACTTAGTTCTAGCTATATTAAATTATAAAAGTAACTAGAACTAAAAAATGTAACCTATGCCCAAGAAAAAATGCGGACTTGGATTTGACTGTGCCAGTATGATGCAATACCCAGGCATAGACTCTGGCGACTGCTTAAATTACAAAACCTGTGGGAGTGCGCTTCAACTAAGCCCCGATGAAGAACTCGAACTTGTTCGTATTCGGGAAGAACAAATGCGCCAGTATCAAGAACGAATTCGCCTGACCCGTCGTTCTGCCGCTATCATGATGCTGATGAGGCGCGGTTGCCCGCAATCACCAGAATCGTTAAGTGTTATCCCGGCCATTGAGGCGATCGCCACCACATTAGATAATATTCGTACTGGACTTACCAACTTCGACGGACAGTACATCGCGCCACCTGGTTGCGAACTCCACATCTACAATGTCAAACGGCCGAGTGGTACGTACTCGTACTATAAATTAACCGCCGAAAACGCAATGTTTACACCTTCAGAGAAAGAACAAGAAGTACGGGTAATTCATCTCAGCCATCAGCATGATGCGCGGTATATAGAAGCACAACTTGGTATCGAACGGCGGAACAAGTTAACCCAAGTGCGAACACTGCTTCACAACGCAAGCACATTGCTTGAGGAAGCAACACGCCTACTCGAACAAACTACAGATATGAACAGTCCAAATGCTACAGTTGAAGTTTTCAACAGTGATGAAATTATACCCATCGACTCATAAAACCAGCAAAAAGGGAAAATTTACTTCATTACTGCCACAAAATATACAGCGGATTGCAAGTTAGTGAGGCACAGATAATTTTTGATTGTAGGGGCATGGCACTGCCATGCCCTGAAGCGCGTACCTCATTTACCTGAAATACGCTGTAGCCCTTTTCTGTCACTCTCCGGAACAAGGAAGTAGTAAATAAGCTAAATCATCCAGAAGCATAACAGGGTTTAAATTGATTCATTGCCGCAATTAGATGATTGAATCCCAGCAATAAGCGTGAATTAGGGAAAATACTTAACCAGGGGTAAATCAACCAAAATAGTAAAAGTGGTTGGATAATGAGACGCAGATTATTTAAAGTATTCTTCCATCCGGATTCATGGTTCCATTGTGGATGATTAGAAAAATCAACATCACTATTTTCTTGCGCCTCAGTCTCAAGTTGACAAGATTGATTTAAGCCTAAGAAGACTGAAGAATTTAAAATAATCATCGTGTAAACACAAAAAATAATCTCCCACCACCTCTCAATATGTTGAAAATTAGTGAAACGGTAATCTGTCCAGCCTAGTTCCTGTTTACACTGTCGAAACCCATATTCTACCCAGGTTCTTAATCCATATAAGTCGCCTAAAGTTTTCTTCAAATTGCCTTGAAGATTCGTCATTACGAAGGAGGTAGAATTTTCTGGCATAGTTTCTGGGTCAGTAGTTATTTCCCAGTAAGTTATGGCTCTTTTTTTTCCATAAATTATTTCCCTAATGTATCTAGTCTCTGATTTTTGATTGCTAAATGTTCTTTTAAATTTACACCACTTATTAGCTCTAACTCTTTGCTCTGCTGGCAACCAGACTCCATGATTACTTCTGATTGATACCACATAGCCTAAGTTATATTCAGCTATTTTTCTAATAAATTGGCTACTTTCACCATACAAACTATCAGCCAATACTAATTCAATGTTGAATCCTGATTCCATTAATTCTGTAATTATCTCGGATGCTAACTCTATTTTAGTTTTATATTTATCTGATTCCTTTAGTGTTCCTTTTGGTTTAAATACTTTTACCATTAATGGAAATGTTATACTCGAGTAGACTCCATAAGCATTGACTGATACTATTCCATTATCGATTTTTCCCACACTCCCTAAATACTGTCTAGCTACATAATCTGTCTTTTTACCTTTTTTCCTATCTCCTGTTTCATCTATGACTAATGTAATTGCTCTACCATCTAATTCTTTCTTCAATTTATTTAATCTTCGTTGTTTTAACTTGTTTACTGACCAATGTGAATTGGCTATAAAATGATGTAATGACTGAGCGGAGTTTATACTTACGGCTTTCGCTATCTCTGGTAACGATTTTCTTTTAATTGGTGACATTATTCCCAGATGTAAATATTTGAAACACTCATAATTTCTTACTTCTTTAAATAGGTCTTTATACTCTGCACAATATTCATCTATGGTGGCAACTGTTGGGTGAGCGTCTCTTGCCAAATGTTTCAAGATTTGTAATTCTACATCCATTGCCATACTTACCTTTCAGGGTTTTTTCTTCTAATACTTTTATTTAGAATACCCGGAAAGTGACAGAAGAGGGGTAGATACTGAAATACAGGATTATCTTATCTGTAAAGCTGCTTTATCTACCAGTACGCTGTGACGGTTACGATCGAATTGCTCTGATAGGTATGCTAACAGGCTAAAAACCGACTAGGGAGAAATGAAAAATGACCATAAGTTTTAGAGAATGGCTCAAACAATTTAAAAATCAAGATGCACCCTTTAGTGATTTATGGAGTGATGCCACATCGACTAAAAGAGGAAGATTTCAAGATAAGATTTCAGACTCTTGGCAGGGTGACACTATAGAAAGCTTGATAGAGTTTATGGTTAAAAACGAAGCATCATATCAATCTCATAGCGTTCTTAATGAAGCTAATGAGGCGTATCATAATTATTTAGGTTTAGAACCTATAAAATCATCTAAATTGGAAGAGTTAGAGAACCAACTTAAAGCTAAATATTACGCAGAACGTCTACAACACTATACAAAATTATGTATTTTATATAGGAATCCTACTTGAATCTTGCTCAGTATACTGAGAAGTCAAGCTTTGTATCTCAAGCCATTTTGTTCTAGTTACTTTAAATAAAAATAATAGCTAGAACAAAGGACAGATCCAAAGACATAAAATTATCAACCTGCTGCCACACTAATTTAGCTTTCTCTCTCAAACTACAAACATCGGCACAATGGCAAACATTAAGAATGTTACTACTGATTTAGCATTAAGCAAGAAGTAATTGAGAAGTTTGTATATTTTTTTCATACTTAAATTTTGAGATCACGCCGAATAGGTCTTCAGGAAACTGGATCTAAGTAATAACTACATTAATCTGTATTAGAAATTACATTTACTTTGGAAATAGAAATTAGAAAATTGTTTAATAAATTACCGATATAGAGAAAGTAAAATCAAGCTCTAAGGGTATTTTAGTGCCAAAAAGTAAAAATTTATATTTAAATTTATAAGTTTAATTGTTTATATATGACAATTCAAGCTAAACATTTTGACACTAGGTTAAATCAGTGGATTCATACAGATGGTAATACGGTTAATCCAGATTCACTGTTAAAAGAAGAACTTAATAATACCTTAATAGAACATTTCTTTCCTGGGGCTAACTTTTCGTTTGGGCATATGGACGAAAAGTCTAGTGTGGAACAATTAATTAATCATCCTGAAGGTCACAAATTATTATTATCATCAAAAACACGGTTGCTATATGGGCCGGAAGAATGTCTAGATAGAATTAAACAATTATGCCCTGACAACAAAGATAGAGGTGCTTACGGATCTATTTTTCTCGGTTCGTGTAAAAATAACGTCAATAAAGAGTTAAATGTTCTAATTGTTGATGACAGTAATGGTGAAAATGGTGGCGTTATTAGTAATGACCAGGCGTATCGGCTAACAGGAGACTGTTACGGGCAAATATCCACAGACTTATATCACGAATTAACCAAGCATCAAAAAGGTGATAAATATCGAGTAATTCAGCACCGCTTCGGCTGGACTGACCAAGACGGAGACGATAACAAATACCGCTTTGGCAAAGGTACTTTACGACCTGCAAACCTTGAGCAAATCCTCAATTATTCAGATCCCAAGAACTCAACTAAAATTGACTTAATTCTTCCCTTATCTGCATTCAAGGGAACTGATAAAGACAACCCTAATGGGCCAGGTAAGCCCCAAATTCAACCTGGACTGTACAGGCAAAATATCTGGCTAGGTGAAAAATCACAATCTGAACTCGGTAAAACAGCTATCTCCCAGTTACTCGCTTCATTCCCTAACGGACTGAAAGACTTTACCGAACAGCTAGAACTTGAAGCCAAAAAGCTGAATGTTGTACAGGATGACCCCCGGCAACTTGCACAACTTTACTGCCAAAAGTACGAGAAACGGAAAGCTTTTCTTGAAGAACAAGCAACCACACTAGAAGAACAAGCAGCAGAAGATCCAACAGTAGTAGAAGAGTTAGAAACTTTGCGCGATGGCGCGGGAGCGCCCGCCGTAGGCGATCGCGTTGCTACTGACTCTTTCGTTTACAAACTTATCAAAGCTGATCTGCAAGGAGAGGGTCAACTTCTTGAAACTGAGAAAGTACAGCGCGAACTCGCCCGGTTCGTCCAAAACGAGTGGAAAGAAATCGCCATCGGCAAGACGCTCACATTTGAGCGAGCAATGGTCATTCCCTCCAAAGACCTGCAAAATGGGGAAATCTCCATCCCGCATTATCAAGGCGGGGAAGAAGTTCTCAACTTCCGTTCACCTTTCCTCAACTCAAATGGTCTGTGCATCTCAACTAACAAAGTTGTAGAAGACATCCTTGGGCCTGATGGTCAACCTCTGGCAGGTGCGATCGCTGTCTCAGACGAAACAAGCGATCGCATTTATAACCGTCTAAACAAGCAAATTAAATATGTCCTACCCGAAGCCCAAAGTAAAAATATTCAGTTAGAAGGTATTGAAAATTACTTAGATCAAAATATCGGCAACCTTGAAACTAAAGACAAAATCGAGTTTACCAACAAATTTAATGAGTATATTTCAGAACTAAGGTCAGCTGGTTACGAACTAGAAATTCTTCCTCAAGAGTCCGAACAAGAGCGGCAGGCACGCGACTACGATGGTGATTGTATTGGCTTCGAGCGGGCAAGCAGGTATCCAAACCTCACTGCCGAGGCAAGGGAGCGCAACCTGCCTGAAAACGCTTACGATCCAACTGTTAAACTCAAAAAACAATCTTTTTACCAGGAAGATGGCAGTCAGCCGGAATTTGAAGAAATCGCCATCCACATGAGCGATGGCATTAGTGTTGGTGTTATCAACAATCACCTGACCTCAATCGAAGCGTTAGAGTCAGAAATTACTATTCTGAAAAACTTTGGTAGTGAAAAAGACCAAATTGAGTACGTACAGCAGGTAGCCAAACACTACGAAGATTTATTTAAAACAGAAGCCTGGGCAAAATCCAAGGGTATTGAAGGGAAGGAGGTTCCGACCAAGTATCGCGGTTACATGGAAGAGTTTATCAAAACTGTTCGGCAAGAACCCTTAAACCAGGTCAATGCACTGGTGGCAATGAATACTAACATCAAGATATATCGCGAAATGATTGCCGAGGCAGCATTTCAAAACCAAATTGCAGTTGACCTCTTCAAAAGTGCCAAAAAACCCGAAATGGAAATTATCCGCAACAACAGTCGGATTCTCCACCGGGAAGTTAACTATATTAAGGATAAGAAGAAAGATGTTTATATTGACAATACAATTCAACCCACGGGATACTCGCCTGTTGAATTACTAATTGCTCAAACCAACCAGTATTTTGAAAAAGCTCGTCTCGAATCGCGTGAAATCGCCCAATTTCAAGCTTTATTTAAAGGTGTCGAGTTTTCTAACGAACAGCGATTAAGAGCTACTCTTGTCAAAAAAGAATTCGACAAATCCTTTAACCAAGCGAATCAGCTATCTAGACAAAGAGAAACTGAAAAAGGGCCGTCTGCAAATATTACCCTTGCTAACGGCAATGAAGTAAGTATAACTAACCTTTTACAGTATGATAACGAATTTATCTGGAAAGCTAATAAAATTACGATCAAGCTATCAGAAATATCTGAAGACAAGCGCAACAGTAACCGCCCGCATAAATATGTAGTTTATGCCCAAATTAACGATGAGACTGAGAACAACAAACCCAAGTTTAGGGCATTAGGAACACTTGCCAAGGAGCAAGAAAACAAACCCGAAGAAATAGGAATTGGACTTGGACAGGAAGTAGCGTCTAACAAAATAGCCTTCCAAGCTGAACTAAGCGAAGGTCAAATTAAGCTTCTTTACCAAAAAGCCTACCAGATAGCAGAAGAATTTTCCAATTCAATTCCAGAAGGACAAAAGCTAGCAATGGCAGCTGCTACCTGGGCAGTATCAACTACTCGTGAGAGTAGTAATGATAAAGGTAGCGATTACCAAAAGAAAGTTTCTAATTTCGCCTTTGCTGCCTTTCCTGAAGAGATTATCAGTCAGTTAGACACACTCAGATTTAACGAGTTTAGTATCACTGGCTCCGACCGGAGTAGTGAATTATTTCATGAAAATAAACCTCAAAATATTCGATTTAATTTAGCTGAAGATGGAAAAAGTGTCATTGAACTCCAGAATCAGGAAGGTAATTACAAAACATTTGGCAATATAGAACAAAGTAACGCCCGACTACCAATTGGTACTACTGCTATTGCCAGCATTGAAAAAGGTGAAGTATATACCACCTCTGTTACAACCAAAGTACCCGGACTTCCAGAACTTACCTTTAAAGTAGGTGAAGTTAATAAGTTTGGAAATTCCCAAAGGTTTAATAATGAACCTGTAATGTTAACAATCGAAAAAGTTGATCTTATTCGTGAAGACTATAGTATTTATCTTCAAAATAGTAATAAACCTGAGAAACTAGGCAACATTGATAAGGAATCAATCAAGGATGGTATTGTTCAAGGTTGGCTAGCAGAAAAACCTGGTAATGGCCAACAGTTACAGCTTAAAATTCAAACCATCATCACCGGACAAAATGCCTATGCAATAGCAGAGACATCTAAGGGAAATTTCTTACGAATTAATATTACTAATCCCAAGTACAAAAAACAGGAGATTAGCAACCAAGCATTTAAAGAAACTTTAGTTAGAGCATTTGATAAAAAGCACGTTTATATTGCTAAAGTTGGCGATCAATCACTCGGTATTATTGGTCAGCATAGTGAACGCCTCGAAGCTGATTTAAATAAAGGGAATATACAAAAACAGTGGCAAAGGAAAGAAAGTAGCACTGTACAAAAATTAATTGATACGGGTATTATTCGCTTAAACCAACAACGAACTAGTATCCCTGTACAGATTACCAGTAATGAAAGTACCTGTAAAATAACTATTAATCCAGAAACAGTACAGTATCCCGACAAATGGGTTAAACGCAGTCAGCTTATAAGTAATGAAAAGCCTGTAAGAAACGAACAGCAAGAAAAACAGAACCAAATACTCGGTAAAATTAACGAACGTCCGACAATCATATTCCAAGATAAAGAACAAAAATTAGTAGGACTTTTAGGATTAGCAGTTGATGAAAATATAGCCGAAAAAACCAAAAAGTATCTAGAAAAAGTAGGAGTATTATACGAACACCTTCCTGAATCACAAGCTCGGTTAGAAACCAAAAAAGGTATGACTGTATTCGTACTCGATGAAACTACTATTAGTGACGAACTAAAACAAACCTTTATTGACCGGGCTGGTGGTAATATCAAGAGTGCAGATACACCGTCACAACCCACTCCAATCATTCCAGAACAAACTGTATATTTTTATAACCCAAACCAACAATATACTTCTCCAGATGGATCGCTCTTAGAAACTAAAGAAGCTCTCGGATTAGTTGTTCCCGCACAAGACGCGATCGCTGTAGCTACTTGGCTAGAATCAAAATCTACTGAAAATCATTATTTTATTGAGAGTAACATAGCTACATTTATTTTTAATAAAAATGAGATTAGTGAAAAAATAAACGAGGAATTAAATAGTTTACTTGGAGAACCGATTAATATCGGTGAAGTTGATGGATTTGACCGTTACGGACAACTTAGTGCAGAGTTAAATCAAAAAGTTGCGACTGAAGGTAGTCTTTTACAATTAAACCAAATTCCAGAAAATAGTGAGTACAAAAAAGCTTTACAAGCACTACCTAACCGTCCCAGAGAGCTTAATCAAGAAGATTCTCCAGTACCAATTATTCCTGCGAAAGCTGTACCAGAAAAGAATATAACTAATATTCAATCAAATACTAACGCTACAGTTGCAGGAATTTCACAAGTTTACAAAAACACAGTTGAAATACAGGTATCAAAAAACACAATATTAGAAGCTAATAACCAAGCAATATTACTACTAAACTCGCGCCAAGCCGATCCAACTAAAGCTATCGAAATATTGGGTAAGGTAAGCGAGGAAAAAGTAGAACAATTGCGATCGCATCTTGAAACCCACCTCAAACCTGTACTTGAAAACGATAAATCCAACTACGCACTACTGAGACAAGTTGCATGGGTCGGTGCAAAATGGGATTTAAAAGACAAAGACTTCAAGCCAGGGGTACAGGACGACAGGTTAATGGAACTTGTCAAGCAGGTATATCCTGATGCTGATATTGTGTTGGTCACTTACTCCGAAAACCCCGGCGCTGGCATCAACTACCATCGCGATGACTCCTACGCCGCGACGGAAGCCCGCAGCATTAATATCGGAAATTCTGATTGGGGGTATCGCGCTGCTAAGGAACGAATGGCATGGACTAGGAAGGAGAATCAGGACGCACTATACCAAGAGTTTAAACTTGAGTCGGGTACAGTAACCCGCTTTAACTGCAAGAATGAACACGCTGCCCTCAATACTGAGGCTGGCAGATGGTCTATCAACATCTGGTCAATTAAAAATGACCTGGGCAGAGAAAACAGCGTTCGCCAAAAATTTGAGGACTTCCTCGCCTCAAACCAACTTCCTCTTGCAGTAGTCCAAAGCAACAGCGACCTCACCATCAAAACTAACGAGTGGACACCTGGGGGAGAAATTAAAGTAGAGCGCAGTTATACCAACCTCAGAGAAGCCACTCGAAACATACCCTCAAACTCTTCAAACCAACCAACTGTCGAAGAAATTATCGCCATCGGGAATTCTACTGCAATACGCGCTGCTAACCCTCAGATTCCAGACAACCCGACTATATCTGGAAAACCAGTACCAATGGTTTATTCGCTGCATCTGCACGGTGAATCTTCCACAGTACCAGCTGATACAACTATCGATGCCATGCGCGGACACAGTAGGATACACACCACCAGAGGTGTAGATTACCAAAAAACTTATGGTGTCAAAGAGGGAGATATTGCGATCGCCCTTGGTAAAAACGGCGAACAAGTTGCTTTCCGAGTGGGTAAGCAGTACAAAATTACCCCCGAAATGATTCAAGATCCAAGTTACCAGCAAGCCTGGGCGAAATGGGAAAAGCATTCACCGAAAGAACTTACCCAAACCCAGGCGAGTAAGAGTCAGGTATATGGCTTATTCATGGAGCCGCTAGGGGATTATGTCAATGGCAAAATTATTCCATTCCCAGCCATCCAAAAACAAACTGTCACCCCGATAAATATCAGCCCCGACTCCAAAGATGGACTTGGAGTAGCACTCAGCCTTGCCACTGCACTCGCAAAAGAACAAGGCAAGCTACAAAATGATTACCAAGTTTCAGTCAATAATAATCCAGAAGCTCCCGCCGGACGATATGGAGTAGAGAACCACAGCCAAAAACCTGAAGGAGTAGCATACGCATCTGCCGAACACGCATTTAATCACCAAAAGCAGTTGCATCCATCGGCTGATGAATACAAGCTAATGGTAGAAGTGCTTCAGGCTAAACTCGAACAACACCCCCGGTTAACTGAGGCGATCGCCAAACGCGGAGGAACTGAGTGGCTGGAAAACTGTACCAGTATAACTAACGCCCAGGGTAAACACTGGGAAGGTAAGGGTAAAGAATCCGCATTTATTCAAGCCCTCAGCGAAGCATACGGCAATATAACTGAAAAGTCACAACAAACTACAGTACAAACCCAGCAGGAAAAGTCCGAACAGACTGATCGGCCGCTAACAAATCCACTATCCCAACTCGAACCTATAAACGCCGCCGTCGCTGAACACATGAAAAAAGATATTGCGATGGCACAAATAGCTACCCAGTTTATCGGTAAATCAGCTGCACCCCCCAATACACCTTCAAGCACCCGTAATTACGAGCAAGCATGGGGAGAACGCGCCAACACAGGAAATTACTCGAAAGACGACATCATTATGGTATCCGGGTCTGGCCCGTGGCGCGGAGTAAGAAGCGAGGAAATTACCCAAACATTTGAAAATCACTACAAACCGTTACTTAATAAGGCAATAGAAGCCAAAAGCTCTTTCATAGTCGGAAACGCACAAGGAAGTGATCAATTAGTTCAAAATTATCTTCAAGAAAAAGGCTATAAAGTAGAACAAACTTCTCAAGGATACGCTGTATTTAATCCTATAGAAAATATCAAAATTAGTACCAACACTATTCCTTCCAATACACAAGTATCACATAACCCATTTATTACTAATCACAAGAGCATTTTCTCTCCACAACAAAGTCAACAACCAAATATTGACCTAGCACTCACATCACCTTCTCAACCCATAATACAGCAGGTTGGAGCGATGGATAACATTATCGAGCGGATGAAAGCTAATACAGTGCAAAATCTTCAAGACTGGTATGTAGCAGCTGAAAAACTCGGTAAATCAGAAACATATCTCAATAGAATTCAGGAGATAACTGATTTATACATCAAAGAAAATATCAGTCTTGAGAACGCTTTTAAGGCAAGGGAGCGAGATATTAAAGAGCTAGAAAAAATTAATGAAATGACCAGTCTTGTCCAAAGTTTAGTTAAAATCATTGGACAGGAAGATATCAATGGCATTATGTCAGTACAAACAGAAAAATACCAAATTGCGACAAAAGCCCAAGACAAAATTTACTTAGTTAAAGATAAACATGACAACATATTATTATATATCAAAGAAGGAAAAACCCAAGTAAGTAACATCAGTAATGAAACATTACAGGATTTTCAACTCATGAATTCCCGTATCAATAATGCTCTCAAAAATGTCAAAAAAGATTTAGTAGAGAGGTAATTTTAGTATGAAAGAACTAATCGAACTTCCAGTAGAAGGTTTAACTCCAGCTATGCAAGCCAGTCTCCTCAGAGAATTGATCAAACAGCTTAACATCCCTGATGATAAATTTGAAGAATCTGCAAAAAAGCCTCCAACTGCTGAGGAAACAAAAGAGGCTGTGCTAAGGTTGAATTCGGAAATTAACAGAATCAGTGAAGTAGTGCAAGATGAAGCAAAAGTAAACTCTACAGAACTTGAACCTATCACTTTTGTTCATCAAGTTAATCAAGAGTCAACTTTACAAGCCGAAGCAAGCCAGTTCACAGGAACAACGATTGAACCAGAGGTTGTAAAAAACCCCACAAATAAAAATGACGACAATAATGGCAACCCAGTAGAAGAGAGTCCAGAAGATAGAGTACAATCTCTTACCGCCGATTCTCAAATTAGACAGTTTGTTATTCCTGTAATTTTAGACCGCTTAGATATATTTGGAAAAGCAGATAAAGAGACACAATGTATCATTTATAAAAATGAAGAATATACTGCAAATCTAAAATTAGAACAAGATTCGCAAACTCTTAGCCTTGATAGAAATTTGCCTAATTACGAAGAAAGTCGAGAAGCACTCTTGGCATCTCGTGACAATAACTCAGAAGAGTACTCTATCACCATTAATAATCTGACCAAAGAGGAATTTGAACGTTTCAAGACTCTGTTCAATGAGCAACAAGCATGCCGCGAACAGAGTCAACAACAATTAAAAAACCAGGATTCTGCTAAAGAGCTAGATTAAATCAACCCAAACCACACACCATACATAAAAGCTATAAATCCAAAAACCAGCTTTTTATTAAAACTCAGGGGGGTCTTAGGACAAATAACAACCGCAACAGCAAAATAGTAAAAAGACGCAGTAAAGTCAAACAAACTCGTCGGGTTAACAGGCAATCTGCCTAACCCGACCAAACATAGCATCCCCATTAAAGACCAAACAACAATCTTTTCTATCCATCCTAAAAGTTTATCGCTCTTCATAAAAAATTATCTATTCCTCTATCAATTCGCTGATAGCTATTAAAACCAGTACTGATAAATAAAATCATCTAGTCAATATATTGCTTAATGAAAACTACACAAACCACCCAATCACTTTGTAAAGTTTTTACGAATAATAGTAAAAACTTTAAATAAGCTAATTAAATTATAGGAATTGTAAAGATTAAAAAATCTAAAAAAGGTAAGTGTTATAAGTATTATTATCAGAAACAATAACAATACCAAACCAAAAAAGCATATAATATGAAACCTATTAATGTTGTCATCATTGAAAATGAGAACATATCTAGGATTGGCGCGGCAACAATATTATCTGAAACTGGTAAAATCCAAGTCTGTGGCCTTGCCAAATACGGAAAGCAAGGAATAGAAATTGTTGACACAGAAAAGCCAGATATCGTAATTATAAATATTGATTTACCTGATATCGATGGCATTGATGTAATAAGTGTAATTAAATCCAAACACGCATCGATTAAAATCGTGGTTATGACTGCAAATAGCAGTCGAGATACCATTAACGCAGCAATTAGTAATGGCGCAGACTGCTACTACTGTAAAAATAGTGTTAGAGAAGAAGTGGGAGAAAGATTCGTTGAAGCAGTAATGGCTGCATACAATAATGAATCATGGATTGACCCAACTATTAATCGCATTCTAATTGATAGTCTCAGGTTAAATGAGACACCCGATAGAAATACACTAGATTTATTAAGTGATTTCTCTAATAAAGAAATAACAGTTCTTAAATTAGCTGCCGGAGGCATGAAAAATAATGAAATTGCTAATGTCATGTATGTTTCTGAAGGTACAGTAAGGTCATATCTACATAACTCATTTATTAAGCTAGGAGTTAAAGATAGGTTAAACGCTATCCGCGAAGCAATCCGCCTGGGAATCCTTAGCTTTACAGACATGAAAATTGAAGAAGAAGTTACTCAAGAAAACCACACAAGAGTCAAAACCAACCAAAATAGTCAAAAGGATACAGCTAAAACGAGTAATAAAGGATATAAAGGCTGGGTTGCCTAGAAAATTAATCAACAGCAATTATGCAGCCACCTGAATACTTCTTCTGCTGACGGCAAGTTTTAATAATGGCAGCGTTTCTAACATAAATACTACGTGCTAGCTTACCTTCATTGGACTTAGCCCAATCCAGAAGCTTTTTATCTTCGGGTTGTAAAATAGCAGTTCCAGAAGCCGCCTGCTGAAAAGTTACACTTCCAGCAATAGTCTTGTATGTAAAAACACCAATTGCAGCTCCTAAAGCCAGTACAAAACCCAACACTCCCGCTACTTGTGCCAATCGCCAATTATTTACACCTAAGAGAGGCAACGCCCCGCCAGCTTGCTTAGTCATCTTAACTAAATCCTTAGCCGCTTGGGCGATCGCACTCTTTTGTTGTTGTATTGCCACTTTAGAAGCACTATTAAGCTTATCGTCTACCATGTCAGTCCAACCCACCACAAGGGAGTCAAGTCTACCTGGTAGTTGCTGCAACGCAAATTGAGTTGTACCCAGTTCCGCATATAGGTTAAACAAGGGGTCATCAGGTCGAACACCCAATTTCAGTATCCAATCAGTAACCTCTGCTTTTTTTTCTTCAGAATATTCTGCAACAACTTTTTCAACAACTTTTGCAATATTGGTCATAGGTTGTTTAAACAGTCAATTTAAAGTCTCACTTTCAATTTGGTAAAGCCAATACTTACCATTTCTCAGATTCAATATCTTCAGTTACATCAAGATTGGAAGGACTTTGTTTACTTACACCCGTAGAAACTAATTCTGCACAGTTGATACTCAAACCTAGATAATTAGAAGCTATTCCATTAGAAACAATAGAGTTATGAAAATTCTCCATCCAGTTGAATACTATCGAACGCTGAATAGTATTAAGAGAAGAGTTAGTTTCAATCAGTTGAGCATAAGGTAAACAAGTATCCTCAAGCAACTGGTAAAAGTCATTATGCAATCCACCTAAAACTAGTTCCAAGCCGTTTAATTTTTTAATAGCAGCTTGGAATTCACTCCCCTCATAGTATCGAAATTGCTTGCCAAAGTAATGATTTTGGATAACAACATAGTCAACCTGACTACCAAAATGCTGGTATAAATCCTGAAGATAATCTTCAACACAGTCTTTACGGTGTGATATCGGGTGCAAGAAAGTAACACGATATCCTAGACAATTAAGATTTTCTATCAGTGAAACATCTCTATCAAAAAACTTGAATTCTCGAAGATTTTGACCTGGCATATCAGTCAAAATCACTTCAATTTTCGGAAACATTTCTAAGTCGAGTAATAACCTATCAGAATCACCCCTAGAGAATCCCAAATGGTTTATCTCAAAGCGTTGTGTTTGATACATCGATAGCTTATTGCGATGCCCGTGGTAGAAAACACGCACATTGAGTTTATTCTTCAAGTACAACTCTAGCAAGAGCCTAGAAGCTGTAGACTTACCTACACGAGCATCACCCGATGTAATCACAAAACGCTTTCTAAACATAATAAACTAAGCAAACTACTAAATTAAGCAGCTATATTTTCAGATTGTAAATTTGAATCTTGATTTCTAGCTTTTTCTTTTTCTTCATTTTCTCTAAGCTCTTTAGACTTTTCAACAACTGCTGGATAGTAACAATCATCTGGTTGTATATCAAAGCCTAATAAATTAAATGCTGGCTTAATTTGCGCTTCAAACTCAGCAAGCCAAGATTTAATTCTTGACTTAATCACAATATTTGTTGCTTTATGAGTCTGACCTTCGTTAAACGTCAAAGCATGGCGGTCAATAAAGTCGTAAGACTTGTAGAATAAATCTGGCATCACAAGTTCTACCAAACCTTCTGCAAGCATATTTTGACGTAGAAAAGCGTCATTATAACGCTCAAATTTTTCTTCTTCACCATGAAATAAATTCTTGACAACAATATAATCTACTTGGTCTTTACAAAGTTCGCGCAGTTTTTCTAGAACATTTATTGAATCAAGAACCCTACTAATCACTGAAACCATCGTAACTCGACAATTAATATCGGTTTTAAGCACTTCAAAAAATGAAAGTTCCTTGACATAACTTTCAAAAAAGCCTCCCGACTGTGCTGGCAAGTCTAATAATGTAATAGGGCAATCACTCTCATCTAAATTAATTAATAAATCGTCAGCACCACCCCTATGAAAAATGTCGATGTAACGTATTATAGGTCGGTAATCTTTTTTGAAATATCTTTCTAGCTGAGGATTTCTTAAGTCAGCTTCATAAGTAACACTGGGTAAATTTTTATTGATATAAAGTTGAAATAGCGCTCTTGCAAAAGTGCTTTTTCCTACACCACCTTTATCACCTGTGACAATTATTAACCGCTTTTGAGGTTTACTATCAGTGTTTAAGGAAATATTACTATTGGTTGTATTATTATCAGACATGACTTTTTTACCTTTGCTTCTATTTTGAGACATAACAATCCTCTACAAAGCGAATACACTTTGTTAATGTAAATTCAAATTCTTAACCATTATGTTGAAAAAACTATTTCATATATAAAGTAGGCACTAATTTTAGATAAGTGATTATATTACTTCTATTGTGTAACCTCAATTTCAAAAAGCCAATCAACAAAATTTCAATATTTAAACAACATTTGTTGATATGTAAACTACTAACAAATTTCATGTAGTTTGCTTCAATGTTTATAAAGAAGCAAATAGATTGTAAGACTAGATACAATTACTTGTAGTAAAAATTAGTTGAGTAAGTCCATAATAATTACGTAATTTTTCAGAAAAAATATAGTGTTTACTAAGCAACTGAGGTACAATCAAATCTTTTTTATCAAGGGTTGCTACAACTCTTTCTTGGTGCTGTACTTAACCGGCTTGAACGTAATAATCAAGTCAAAGAATTAACAAAATTATTAATTGCTAGTAGTCAGGAGCAACAACAAGGTTTAGAAGCATTGGATATTAATAACGAGGAGCAAGCTTTATTTTTAGTGTTCTTAGAATTTGGGTTGAATCCTGCTTCTGTTCAGTCCAATTTTTTACCAATGTTATCTTTGCCAGAAGATTTAAAAAAAGCAATTCGTCATCAAGAACTGAAAGGCGCTCACGCATTGGCATTAGCAACATTGTCATCAAAAATATTGAAAATTTCCGAACAAGAAGCAGCTATAGAACGAATAAAAGCAACAGAACAGGTATTAAATGAAAGTTTAACTGTACCTGAGACACGCGATTTAGTTAAGAACATTAAAGCTAAGTATTTAACATCAGAACAATCAGAATCGAAAGAAGTAAAAGTAATTATTCAAAAAATCAGTAGTGGATTATCTGAGATAACTTTAGCTAATGCTAGTCGAGAACAACTTCAATCTTTACAAGAAATCTTGTCACAGAAATTAAATGAAATTGGTAAGTTAATCGGATAAAACTTTTTTTGTTATTTGGACTATGGTTATGATAAACCTCTAAATTACCTACAAACTATTCAAAAATTAGAAATTTTGGCGTATCCCACGATACAACTATACCATTCAACTAGAAATTGCAACGCCTGGGATGCCCAGTCAGTTGGCTGCACGTCATAAAACTGATTTATAAAATAACCTACCTAAATTTACACCTTGAGAGGGACGAAAAAAATCGACGAATTTAGGTGTAGATAAAAGAAACTGCGACATTTATTCGGCTGTCAAAGCTGGCTTCTGTTGGAGAGCAAATGCCAGTAGATACCGTGCTGTATGTTCATTACCAACAAATAACTTTTGTTTGAATGCTAATCGCCCGTTTTAATTTCATCTCAATTTCATATCTGTGTGAAAAACTATTAAGTTAAGTGGTTAAGTTGGCTTCGCGAACAAATTCCAAGAGCGAAACGCTAGCTTGCTTGCCAAAAGCGGTTCCCCAAATCCCGCTTAAAAAGTCAACCAACGTCTAAGCAAAAATCTACACCATAGTAACTCAAGGACACAAAATAGCGATGGGAATCTCTAACAGTCTCCAACCACCTACAGTAATTCGTTGTGTTTCCGGCACACTCATGAGCCTTTTATTATTGACAACTCCCACGGCTGTGTTAGCTGGTGCTGGACACGATCATACCGGCGGAAGTTCATTTCAGGGTAGTGGAAGCGAAGCAAGTGGTTCTGTCGAAGTTGATGCCGAAACCGCCCAGAGGCTAGGAATTAAAGTCGAGCCAGTGAAACGGCAACGGCTGGCTTTGGGTATTAAAAGCACTGGACAGATTGAAACCTTACCTAGCCAAAAAGTGGAAGTGAATACCCCAATTACAGGGGCAAAAGTAGTTGAATTGTTGGTGGAACCCGGTGCTGTAGTTAAAAAAGGTCAACCCCTTGCCGTTGTCACTAGTCCCGATCTGGTGGAGTTACGGGTTAGTTCCCAAGAAAAACGAGCGGAAGCTATAGCTTCTTTGCAGCAAGCGCAAGCCGATTCCAGATTAGCTCAACAAAATTATCAAAGGTATTGGCAAATATCTAACGCCGACATTGCCCAAGCACAAAGCCAGGTAGCATTTGCTGAAGAAAAATATAATAAGGATTTACAGTTAGCTAATGAAGGCGCTTTACCACGTCGCAACGCGCTCGAATCTCAAACACAATTAGCGGAAGCAAAAGCCAAACTCACCTCAGCTAACAGCAGACGAGATGTCATTGAAAGCGAAGCTCAAATGAAACGCGCTCAGTCTGCTGTTCAAGTAGCACAAGAGCGTTTACGTCTTAGTGATTCTGCTTATAATACTAGACTGCAACAAATAGGGAACCGTCCTAACGCTAAGGGATTGGTGACAGTGACTGCTCCCATCTCCGGTAAAGTTGCCGATCGCCAAGTTACCCTTGGTCAAACTTTTAATGATGCAGGTGGCACACTCATGACTATTGTCAACGATAGTCGGGTTTTTGCCACAGCCAATATTTATGAAAAAGATTTAGACAAAGTAAAAGTAGGTCAAAGAGTAAGTCTAAAAGTTGCTAGCTTACCAGACCGTACCTTCTCTGGAAAGATTACACAGATTGGTGCGGTAGTACAAGGGGAAACACGGGTTGTCCCAGTACAAGCTGAAGTAAATAACCCAGGCGGACAACTCAAACCTGGAATGTTTGCGGAATTGGAGGTACTAACAAACCAATCATCCGCACCTATCTTGGCGGTTCCTAGCTCGGCTGTAGTCGATGCGAATGGGAAAAAAATGGTCTACGTCCAAAATGGTAATGCTTTCCAATCTGCGGAAGTGACCTTGGGTCAAACCTCTGGGGACATGGTTGAGGTGAAAACGGGTTTGTTTGAAGGAGATGCGATCGTCACCCAACGTGCGCCCCAACTTTACGCTCAATCATTGCGGGGTGATAGTAAACCAGAAGAAGAAGAACACAACGAAGAAAGTGGTTCTCATGGAGAAGAAACTGAAGTTAAAACTAACAGTTTCCCACTACCTTTGTGGTTAACAGCAGGTGGAGGAGTAGCACTTGTGACAGTTGCTTTCATGGGAGGTGCTTTCTGGTCTAATCGTCGTACCCGTTCCCGTTTAGTACCAGCAGGTAATTTAGAGTACGACGGGTTCAATTATGAAACAGAGGTTTATCTCGACAACCACAAGCAACCAACCCTGTCTACTTCTGATAAAAATGTTGAGGAGCACGATCGTCCTTGACATTCAGATGGTGGTTAGTAATTAGCAAAGTTGCAGATAATACCTGAAGTTTGGTTCTGTTAGATTTTCTAATATCAAACTAACCTACCGCAAAACTATTTAGATTCTGAACATACAGTTTATAAATCTCATGCTTTAGGCGCAGAGAGTATAAGAATGTAGTTTGTTCATATCCTATTTAGGAATACTGTAAATTTATAAAAATCATCAAGTTCCTGTGTACCTATGAGTGAGACAGTAGTTCGCCAGCAGTATGACAAAATGGCGCATTTCTATGACCAGAGGTGGAATACTTATATTACCAAGACACTTACTTTTCTCAAAACTTCGGCGCATATCTCACCACAAGCCACAATTCTTGATGTCGCCTGTGGAACAGGGGAATTTGAGCATTTACTACTCAATGACAATCCAACACAACAGATTATGGGAGTAGATATTTCTGAAAATATGCTGCTGGTTGCTAAACATAAATGTCGTAATTACCTTAATGTCTCGTTTTTCACTGCATCTGCATCGGCATTACCTTTTCGTTGTAGCAGTTTTGATGTAGTTGTATCTGCTAATTCGTTTCACTATTTTGATGATCCCGATGCTGCATTGGCGGAAATGAAAAGGGTTCTCAAGCCTGATGGTAAATTAGTAATTTTGGATTGGTGCAGAGATTATATTTTGTGTAAAATATGCGACTTTTTATTGAAAGTATTTGATTCAGGACACAAGCAGTGTTACTCCCAAGCTGAATTTCATCAACTGCTTACTTCCTCAAACTTTGAAATCTGTAGGGCAACTAAAGTTCGCTTTGGGTTGATTTGGGGCTTAATGCTAGCAACAGCCACACCTAATATTTAAATTTTTCACTCGTTTATCACAAAGAAACAAAACCTTCGCCATTTCTTAACCAAAAACCAAATGATTAGTACAGTTGCTAGATGGGTAATTTATCGACGCTGGCTCGTAGTAATTGCTGCGCTCATTTCCACATTAGTCATCATCTTTAATACCATCCCCAAAATGCCGCTGGATGTTTTTCCAGCCTTTGCACCTCCCCAAGTCGAAATTGAGACAGCAGCCCCTGGACTAGCGCCAGAAGAAATCGAATCTTTGGTGACATTACCAATTGAAAGTACCATTAATGGAACTCCAGGCTTAACCACCGTTCGTTCCTCTTCTTCAGCAGGACTTTCTGTAGTCAGAGTTGTTTTTGGCTGGGGAACAGATATCTTTCAAGCCCGCCAGTTGATACAAGAACGACTGCAACAAGCCATAAGCAAGCTACCAGAAGGAGTCGAAACCCCACGAATTGCCCCCACAAGCTCCCCCATCGGTACTGTATTAAAGTACGCCTTGACTGTGGAAGGGGAAGGCAATAACCAATCTGCTACTAAAATCGACCTCATGGAAGTCCGCAGAATTGTTGATTGGCAAGTGACGAATCGCCTCTTAGCAGTTCCCGGTGTCAGTCAGGTACTTGTGTATGGCGGCGATGTGCGTCAGTATCAAGTGTTAGTAGACCTCAATAAACTACAAGCTTTTAATGTATCTTTACAACAGGTAAGTGAAGCCGTACAAGCGGCAAATGTCAATGCTCCTGGTGGCTTTTTGACTACTCCTGACAAACAAACTTTAATTCGGGGAATTGGGCGGATTGAATCCCTTGATGATCTTCAACAATCTGTCATTGTCGCCCGTCAAGGAACGCCCGTCCGCTTGGGAGATGTCGCCGAAGTGCAAATTGGTGGTGCTGTGAAAATCGGCGATGGTAGTTTAAATGGGAAAGATGCTGTTGTGGTGATGGTGAATAAACAACCCCTAGCTGATACTCCCACCGTCACCCGCGCAATTGAAGCCGCAATATCTGAGCTAAAAGCAGGTTTACCGAAAGGAATTAAAGTAAATCAAACCTTCCGCCAAGCAGATTATATCGATGCTTCGGTGGAAAATGTCAGGTCAGCCTTGGTGGAAGGTAGTATCATTGCAGCAGTTATCCTCATCCCTTTTTTAATGAATTGGCGGACTCTGGGAGTTGTGCTGTTGAATTTTGCCCTGACTTTTATATTTTCATTGCAAGTATTATCTTTTTTGGGCTTGGGGCTGAATACAATGACTTTGGGAGGATTAGCGATCGCCATTGGTACAGCGATCGATGATGCCATTGTCTATGCAGAAAATGTTTTTCGTTTGTTGCGACAAAATAAATACTCTCCCAACCCTAATCCAGTACTGGAAATTGTTTTTGAAGGAGTACAGGAAGTCCAAGAATCTCTGATTGGGGCAACTTTAATTACTATTGTCGTCTTTTCTCCAATATTTGCCCTCGCTGGCGTGGAAGGTCGGATTTTTGGCCCGATGGGTCTTAGTTATCTGGTGGTAGTTATAGTTTCTAGCTTAGAAGCGCTGCTTGTAAGTCCGGCTTTGTGTGCAATTTTATTACCTCACGATAAAATGTCAGCAAGGGAACCCTTGATACCAAGAGTTTGCAAAAGGATTTATTACCTTTTTCTCGATTTTGCTATCAGCAATTCGGTAGTTGTTATTACTGTGGCTGCGGCGGGAATGATAGCAGCAATTATAATTTTCCCAACTTTAGGACGGGCATTTCTACCTGAATTTCAAGAATCAACTTTGGTAAATACTTTAGCACTTTACCCAGGTACATCTTTAGAAGCTACGAATAGTGCTGCTTTTGCTTTGGAAGATAAACTCAAAGACGACCCTAGATTAAAGTATATTCAATTACGCGCCGGACGCGCCCCCAACGATCCGGATGCTGCACCTGTGAATTTGGCTCACCTTGATATTGGGTTAAGTGACAAAGGAATGAAAACTCGCGCAGCTACTGTGGAATGGTTGCGGGAAGAGTTTAACAAAATACCAGGCGCTGCATCCAATATTGGTGGATTTATTTCTCACCGGATTGATGAAATTTTGTCTGGGGTGAGGAGTCAAATCGCAGTCAAAATTTTTGGTTCCGACTTAGAAGAACTCCGCAAGCTTGGAAAGCAAGTTGAAGACGCAATGAAATCTGTTTCGGGAATGGTAGATTTACAACTCGAACCACAAATTCCTATTGAACAAATTCAAATTAAGTTTGACCGGGTTGCTGCATCTCGTTATGGTTTAACTATTGGACAATTATCTAATATTATTGAAACTGCGCTTAATGGAAGAACAGTCTCTCAAGTTTTAGAGAAGCAACAAAGCTTTGATTTGGTTGTGTGGTTGCAACCACAGTATCGCAAAAATCTACAAACAATTGAGAATTTGTTAGTTGATACCCCTGATGGGAATAAAATTCCCTTAGCTAAAGTTGCTACGGTTGCCTATGGCACTGGGCCTAATACTATCAATCGGGAAAATGTTTCGCGTTTAATTGTGGTGTCTGCTAATGCTAAAGGCAGAGATTTGCGCTCTGTAGTGACAGATATTCAAAATCAAGTTAAGGCACAAGTGCAACTTCCTTCGGGTTATTTTATCCAATATGGAGGTCAATTTGAAGCAGAAGAACGAGCATCACAAAATATTCTGGTTTTCAGTGCTATTTCCTTTGTTGTGATTACAGTACTAATGTATCTTTCTGTGAAATCAATCGCTTCAACAGCAATGATTATGATTAACTTGCCCATTGCATTAGTGGGTGGAGTAATTGCGGTAGCTTTTACAGGTGGAGTTGTTTCTGTAGCCTCATTGGTGGGGTTTGTAACTTTGTTTGGTGTGGCTACTCGAAACGGATTATTATTAGTAGATAATTATACCTCAAAATTTGCGGTAGGTATGTCTTTAAAAGAAGTATTAATTGCTGGGTCAATGGAACGACTCAACGCTATTTTGATGACATCTTTAACTTCAGCTTTGGGTTTAGTTCCGTTGATAATTTCAGTGGGCCCAGGCAAGGAAATTTTGCAACCTCTTTCGATTGTAGTTTTAGGTGGGTTGTTTACTTCTACGGCGTTAACTTTGCTGGTTTTACCTGCTTTATATTCTAAGTTTGGTAGGTTTTTGTTACCTAAGCGAAGTGCGGTTGTTGTGGAAAATGGAAAGGTAGCGGGATCTGTGTTGGAAAATTGATTTTTGGGATAGGGATGAAATGCGAATTTTATAGCTTTCATCTTCTAAAACAATCAACTGTAAAAAATATTTAACCTTACTCTTATTTGTTAATATTCAAGATATTAAAAGCTTTAATAACTATGTCTCTTATTTAATAAACACCTTCACGTTTTTTCAATGTTTAATAAACTCCGTAAAACTTCACAATGAGGTGCTTCAGATAGAGATAGCGAGGAAGCTTGTAAGATTTCTCATTTCGATTAATTTATGTTTGTTTATGTAAATCTTTGAATTTATTCAATGGAGGATAACCTGCTCATGCCTAATTCAGCATCCCAAGTAACTAAACTTAAGAGCAAGAATAACGAATTTTCATCTACAGCAGATATAGTGCGTATCTATCTTCATCAAATTGGACGTATAGCTCTGTTAACCCATGAGCAAGAAGTTTTTTTTGCTAAACAAGTTCAGCAAATGATGACAATGCTGACTGCGAAGGAAGAACTATCTAAAAAATTACAGTGTGAACCTACGCTGCAAGAATGGGCTGACAAGATGCAGTTGCAAAAAGAAGTGCTGCTGCAACAACTAAGCCAAGGACAAATTGCCAAGCAGAAGATGATTCAGGCTAATCTGCGTTTGGTGGTGTCTATTGCTAAAAAATACCAGAAACGCAATGTTGAGTTTTTAGACTTAATTCAAGAAGGTACATTGGGGCTAGAACGAGGGGTAGAGAAATTTGATCCAACTCTGGGATACAAGTTTTCTACTTATGCTTACTGGTGGATTCGTCAGGGAATTACACGAGCTATAGCACAACAATCCCGCACCATTCGTTTACCCATTCACATGGTTGATAAATTAAACAAAATTAAGTGTGTCCAGCGAGAGTTATCTCAAAAGCTTGGTCACACTGCCGACGTGAGAGAAATCGCCCAAGCGCTTAATCTGGAACCCAGTCAGATTCGAGAATGTTTGCAGTTTGCTCGTCAACCTGTTTCCTTAGATATGGGAATTGGGCCTGAGCAGGATACTCAATTGCAGGATATGCTGGAGGATGATAGAATATCTCCCGAACGCTACGCCGAGCGAGAATTTTTCTATCAAGACATTCACAATCTACTAGCAAAGCTGACTCCCCAGCAAAAGGAAGTATTAATCTTACGCTTTGGTCTAGCAGATGGATACGAACTTACCTTAGTACAGATTAGTCAACGCATGGGCATTTGTCGGGAACGAGTGCGACAAGTTGAACAACAAGCTCTCACACTTCTACGAAGATATGGGATTAGCTCACGTAGCTATCTAGCTGGCTGATGCTCCTTAATTTTGAAAGTTTGTAGTAGTTATTTGACTTTCGCCCTTTGCTTCATCCACCAAAAGGTTCCCAAACCTGCAATCATAACACCGAGCGCCATAGCTCCAGTAAACCATTGATTTCCAGAGTTGGTTGACTGACTGGATGATAATTCTTGCTCAGTTTTTTGAGAACTTGTAACTGGTGCTGGTGTCGATGCTGCTACACCACTAGCTACTATTACCTCATACTGCATCTGGAAAGGTTGAAAATTACTTTCGACTTTGGGAGTGCAACCTAACTCTAACTGATAAGCTCCTGTCTTAGGAAAAACAACATCTGCACCAGGAATACCCTGATATCTCTCAACTGAAATCGCTTGCACCGTAGGCTGTAGTACAGGCGAATCTTTCTGTTTACGAGGTTGAGAGTAGACAGCCATTTGGCAATTCGCCTCCGACACTGGCAAGATTTTCCCTCCCTTGCGGGTAAGTGCAATCCAGACTTTCGCTGTTTCTCCTGCTTTGGGACTGTGATTTGGTTCAACGTGCCAAGTACCAGCCACATCCCCCGATAGTTTAATGTTATGTGCTAACACTGGGGTGACAAGCAGTGACAGAAATACCGCTCCCATCAAGCTTATATTGATCTTTGATTGGTGTGACATTGTGGTGTACGGCAGATGGTAGTCGAATTCTTAACTATGGCGATCGCTTCTGTCAACAGACAAAGTGTCAGACTGAACCGAACGTCATAGCTTGCAAGTAAGTTGAAACTGCCTCAGACTATCTTGAATTAGAGAAATAGCACTGATGCTCAAAAACAAGGCAACCAGTAAACTAGCTACTGCATCTGCCCATAACCAATTAAAAAAATAAACACAACCAGCAGCCAGAATTACACCGAGAGAACTGCCAGCATCAGCAATCCCATGTAAGAGAACTCCCCGCAGATTCAAATCATGATGACTATATTTGTGTAATGGGTGGATAGTTAAACTGTTAATTACAATGCTCAAGGTAGCTACAGCCAGCATGGGTAAGCCTGATACAGGTTGAGGATTTTGAAGACGTTCCACAGCTTCTAAAGCAATGAAACCAGCTAAAGTTACTAAACTCACCCCATTTAGTAACCCTATCCAAGCTTCTATTTGCTGGTACTTAAAATTCGTTTCAACTGAAGATTGACGCTCTGTTAACCAAACTACTAACACTGTCAATCCCAAAGTCACCACATCGGAGAATAGGTGTCCCGAACCTGCTAAAAGTGACAGGCTACCTCCCCAAAGTCCAACTCCTAATTCTATTAAAAATAGGCTACTCCGCAGCCCGAAAATTACCCAAAGTAAATTTAATTTTTGCGTATAATCTACAGTTTTGGTGTAGGAATGATGGGAACGTTGTAATTTTTGGTTGGTAAAACTCATCTTTATTTTTTACATTCAAAGCTTCTAATTTAAAAATTGAGGATAAATGAAAATTAAAGCAATGGAATATAATAGATACTCAACGATGTTTTAATGTCGGTGACAGTATTGAATACATTTGAAATAGCCGAATATAAAGCCTAGCATCTTTGTGTTGTTGCCACTCAATCCAGGCAATTACCCACTGAAGTTTGCTATGCACTAATAACCAATACCAAAGACGTTCGCTCCAAGTATCTAAATCCTGGGGTACTGTAACATTTAAGTGTAATAACCGGATGGCGTAGGTAATAGCAGATTTCTCGGCATTTCTAGCAAGGATGAGTAACAATTGTCGTCGATATGCTAAAGCTTCCCGTTCAGCCAAGGCTTGGTAAAGACGGAATGCAGATCGTTTATGACGATAACTGCGTTGGAGTCTAAAACATAGGAGCGATCGCAGCATATCTTTGTCCATAAAATTTACCGTCTTAGTTAAGAGTAAATTGCAGAACGAGGAGATAGAAAGAGAAACAGAAATTTTTTATTGATCCAGATGCTCTTGTGTTTCAATTTACCGATTACCATGACCAAGCAAATAAACCTTTCCCCTTTTACCAGACTTACACTCATTATGTTTGAATTGGTGAAATATAAGTTTATCCACCCTTACTTAATTAGTTCACACAACGTTTTCTTGAGCAAGAGGACATGGGTAACTCGGATCGCCAGTTTCTATCTGAAACGTGGTGTGTTCAATTCCAAAATGATCTTGAAGCTCTCGATTTACCTGGACTAAAAAAGCATCGCCGGGATGTCCTGTGGGCATTACCAAGTGAGCTGTAAGGGCTGTCTCTGTGGTACTCATACCCCAAATATGAAGGTCATGGACACCAGCTACATCGCGGAGTTCAACTAGGTAAGTACGGACGGCAAGCGGTTCAATGCCTGCTGGTACAGCATCTAATGCCAGGTCTAGAGAGTCTTTCAACAGTTGCCAGGTTCCAACTACCACTACGACAACGATAATTAAACTCACAACTGGATCAAACCACAACCAGCCAGTGAAAACAATGGCAATGCCAGCTAATACAACCCCCAACGAAACTCCGGCATCAGCCGCCATGTGCAGAAATGCTCCTCGAATATTTAAGTCCTTTTGACGACCGGACATAAACATCAAGGCAGTAACTGTGTTGATGATAATTCCTACTACAGCAACACCGATGACTGTACCTCCCGATACTGAGCTAGGTTCGCTAAAGCGGCGAACTGCTTCCCAAGCGATCGCACCCATCGCTAGGAGGAGAACAAGTGCGTTAATCAGAGCCGCCAAAATTGAGGAACGACGCAATCCGTAGGTATGCCGTCGGGTTGGTGGTCGTAGGGTGAGGGCACTTGCTCCCCAAGCTAGTAGCAATCCCAATACATCACTCAAATTGTGACCAGCATCGGCAACCAAAGCAAGCGAGTTTGCTCGGTAGCCATAGACTGCTTCGACAATCACAAATCCGATATTCAGGGCAGTACCAATTGCGAAAGCGCGGTTGTAGTTGCCCTGTCCATGTTCGTGTCCCTGATGCTTATGGCTGTGGTCGTGTACCATTGCTTAATCCTTAACCGTCTTGGTTTTAAATAGCCGCATTCCATTTGCGGTAACTAATAAGGAAGTCCCTGTATCTGCTAAGACGGCTACAGCTAACCCAACAAATCCAAAGGTTCCCAACAGCAGAAACAAACCTTTTGTTACTAAAGAAAAGACAACATTCTGTTGAATTACAGATACAGTGCGACGGCTTAGTTCCACTGCATAAGCAAGTCGTCTGAGGTCACTTCCCACGATCACGACATCTGCTGTCTCCAAAGCAATATCTATTCCACCAACCGCAAAACTGATATCCGCAGCAGCAAGCGCAGGAGCATCGTTAATACCATCTCCAACCATCCCTACTACTCCTTTTTGGCGCAAGAGTTGAATTTCTTCAAGTTTATCTTCGGGTAGCAGTTCTGCTCGGTACTCTGTAATTCCAACTTGCTGGGCAATCTGCTTGGCAACAGCAGTGCGATCGCCTGTCAACATTACCAACCGCTTTAATCCAACCCGCCTCAATTGTCGCAGGGCTTCTGTAGCTTCCAAGCGAATGCCATCGGAAAGTGCGATCGCTCCCAATAACCCTTCATTTGTCCCTACCAACACCGGAATTTGACCGAGTTGTTCAATTTCAGCTAACAAAGATTCCGCTTCACCAGATAAGCGAATACCTTGGTCTAAAAACAACCTTTGATTGCCTATGAAGTACAACTGCTCCCTCAAGTTCGCCTGAATCCCTTTCCCAGGTAGTGCTGTAAATTTAATAGGTGCTTCTAACTCCATGCCTTGCTCATGAGCCTTGGCTACAATTGCCTTGGAGAGAGGATGCTCAGACTGTTGCTCAATTGAAGCTGCAATCTGTAACACCATGTTTGCGCTTACCTTGCCAAGGTCATAAACCTTCTGTACTATGGGTAGCCCTTGCGTAATCGTACCAGTCTTATCAAAAGCAAAAGTAGTCAAACGTCCGGCGGTTTCCAGCGCATTACCCCCTTTGAACAAAACGCCCTTACGAGTTGCTGCACCAATGGCGCTGACAATTGAAACAGGAGTAGAAATTACTAAAGCACAGGGGCAAGCTATTACTAACATCACTAGCGCCCGATAAACCCAGACGTTAAAAGGTTGAGCAAAAGCCAAGGGCGGAATCAAGGCAATGGCGATCGCAATCAAAATTACAATTGGGGTGTAGACAAGAGCAAACCGATCCACCCACTGCTGAGAAGGAGCGCGACTTCCTTGAGCTGATTCTACCAAATGAATAATTTTAGAAACAGTTGTATCACTAACAGTGTGAGTGACTTGAACTTCTAAAAAGCCTGATTGATTCAATGTTCCAGCAAAGACAGTATCGCCTTTTTCTTTATCTTCTGGAATTGACTCTCCTGTAATTGGCGATTGGTCAATGGCACTGCTGCCAGAAATAACTATGCCATCCAACGCCACGCGCCCTCCCGGTCGAAGCGTCAAAATTTCACCAACTTGAATGCTTTCAACGGGAACTGTAACTTCTTTATTCCCTCGCTTGACAGTAGCAGTAGGTGGAGTTAAATCCATGAGAGCGCTGATAGCATTGCGCGTGCGACCAAAGGTGAAAACTTGCAGTGTTGTACCCAAAGAAAACAAAAACAGGACTAGCGTCGCTTCAAACCAGTCCCCCAAAATTACTGCCCCAATAACTGATATGGTCATCAGCAGATTCATATCGGCACGGCGCAAGCACAACTCAAACAAACCTGCCCGTGCAATAGGATAGCCTGCAATTACTATGCCAATGCCATAAAAAGCCCTTGCTATCCAGATCGGTAATGCTAAATGTTGAGTCAGCAAACCCAGGACTAACCCCAATCCCGCTAAAATTACGCTCTGTCCTCGGCGGTTGTTAACCCAGAATTTCCAGCTTGCTGGGTCGCGTTTTTGAGTTGGTTTCGAGACTGAATTATCGTGGTCACGACTGTAGGTATGTTGATGAGAGCTTACCTCACCAATCTGTTCAAACGTATAACCCAGAGTCCGAACTCGGTCTGAAATTGTCTGTTCATTTACCTGTTGAGGGTCATAGGATACCTGCATTCTTTCAGTCGCAAAGCTAACCGATACCTCTAAAACTCCAGCGATTTGCTGCAAGCCAACCTCAACAGTTTTGGCACAGCTGCCACAATCCATCCCACCGACTTTTGCTTGTAGTTTTTGAGGAGAAGCTACTTCCAAATGCTCATGGTCGCTGTCATGGGAATGGGTGTGATGGTGGTCGTAGTTGCCATTACAGTCAGAGGTGTGATTATGGGGCTTTACTTCATGACTCTGTTCAACTGTATAACCTAAAGCTTTAACTTGGTCGTAAATTGTTTTTTCACTTACCTGTTGGGGGTCATAGGATACCTGCATTCTTTCAGTCGCAAAACTAACCGATGCCTCTAAAACTCCAGTGATTTGCTGCAAGCCAACTTCAACAGTTTTGGCACAGTTGCCACAATCCATCCCACCGACTTTTGCCTGTAACTTTTTACTAACGTCCGCTTTAACGTGGTCGTGATTATGGTCGTGTTCACCTTCACAAGAATTGCTGTGATTATGAGACTTTAGTTCACCACTCTGCTCAACTGTATAACCCAAGACAGTTATACGATTTATAATTTCAGCTTCTCTCAGGATCTCCGGGTTATATAAAACTTTGGCTTTTGCAGTTGCAAAGCTCACTGAAGCTTCCATCACACCGGGTAGCTGTTGCAAGCTGGCTTCAATCGTCTTAGCACAGCTTCCGCAGTCCATACCATCAACTTGCAAAAACTGGGTTTTGAAGGAAGGGGTTTTAGTCATGGGAGCTTTACATAAAAAACTACAAAGTTAACTTTCAATATCTTACTACAACAATTGAGAAACTATTCAATTGTACAATGATTCTCATTTTAGGTATGATTGGAATTGATAACCATTACCTACGCACAACACTATGAACAAGGGCAAGGCAAAACAAGACTTCGACAACCGACAAAACTCTGATGTGCCAAGCTGTGACACTCATTTGGTGCATTTAGATAATGTGCGTTCAACTCAAACGCAAATATTAGCAACTTCTAAAGCACAGCAAATAGCAGAAGTTTTTGCAATCCTGGCAGATCCGAATCGTCTACGCCTCCTCTCAGCTTTGGCTAACCAAGAGTTGTGTGTTTGCGATTTAGCCGCATTAACAAAAATGACCGAATCAGCTGTTTGTCATCAACTGCGATTATTTAAAGCGATGCGTTTAGTCAACTATCGTCGAGAAGGTAAGAATGTCTATTACAGTGTGGCTGACAGTCATATCATTAACCTGTACCGTTCTGTAGAGGAACATTTAGATGAATCAAATCTTTAATTGTCAAAATAGAATTTAGACAATAAATAAAAAGAATATGACTCAAAAATGAAAATAATATGAGTAAATACATCGTAATACAGAGTGTTTAGCTTTCAAAGCTATTTAGAAAAACTTTGCTATTTTATTTTTCTAATGTTACGATAGTTACTAATTGAAGGGGAGTAGCACCTGGTTACTTAACCAGTCGCCCAAATCAACATACTGGCAATTTGCCTGGTTTGGGTAGCAAGTTTTTAATATTTAGCTTAATCTAGGAACAAGATTGAGTTAAATATTTACTATTGATATGCGAGACCTTCACTAAGTTCACATTCCTTGTGAGCTTGGTGAAGTGTTAGTACTTTCATCAGGCTCACTCAGAGGAAGATGTTTAATTCTGAGGAGACTGAGTGTGTTAACAGCGTTTACGGCAGGTTTATTACTAATTACAATTTCTGAACTGGGTGACAAGACTTTCTTTATTGCCGTCATCTTGTCAATGCGCCATCCTCGGAACCTAGTTTTTGCTGGGGTCATTGGAGCATTAGCATCAATGACAGTTCTATCAGTTGCACTTGGGCGAGTTATTGCTTTTTTACCCAAAACTTATACCCATTATGCAGCTATTGGACTATTTTTACTGTTCGGTATCAAGTTGCTTTATGATGCAACTCAGATGTCAGCTAAAGCTGATGACGAGATTGTAGAAGAGGCAAAAGCAGCAGTTGAACAGAGTGAAAAAAATCTTAAAAATAGCAGTAGTACCGTAGCAGTGCTGTTAGAAAGTTTTTTCTTGACATTTCTGGCGGAATGGGGAGATCGCACTCAAATTGCTACAGTCACGCTAGCAGCGTCTAACGATACACTCGGCGTTACTCTGGGTGCGATCCTGGGACATACAATCTGCACTGTAATTGCTGTAATCGGTGGACGTTTAATTGCTGGGAAAATCTCTGAACGCACAATCACTACAATTGGTGGATTCCTATTCTTGGTCTTTGCAGTTGTTGCTATTTGGGAAGGAGCTTAGATAAGCTACCCCAGGCTGACGAAGTTTTGAGGCAGGGGTTTCTCCTCCTACCTCCTTTTGTACCCCTTTGAGTTGTCAATGTTTGCTCTGCTGCTTGCTCCTCCGCTCCAACTCTAAATCATCCCAGGAGGTAGGGTCTTCCAAAGGTTCTAAATGTGTTGTCACGCTGGTTAGAGGTAATGCTTGGATAATGGCAAGCTCAATCGCCTCGCACAAATCATGCCCTTGTTGCACTGTCCAAGCTCCAGGCACAAGAACATGGAAGGAGACAAAGCGGCGGGTTCCAGCAATGCGAGTTCGCAGTGCATGGAACTGGATACCTTGAGGTTTGTATTCGTTTAGAATTCCGAAAATTGTGTCAATTTCTTCTTTGGGCAAGGCAGTATCCAGTAGCCCTAAACCAGTTTCCCGCAGCAAACGAAATCCTGTCCAGACAATATTTGCTGCTACCAATAGAGCGATAATTGGGTCAAGCACTAGAGCGCCTGTTACTTTGACTAGAACAATTCCAATGACTACACCCCCTGAAGTCCAGACATCGGTAAACAGGTGGTGAGCATCAGCCCTTAGCGTAATGGAACGTAACCGCCGCCCCGCCCGCAGCAAAATAAAGGCAACAATGCCGTTGACTGCCGTTGCCAATAGCGAGAGTGCTAATCCTAATCCCAGCCCAGTTAGCGGTTCTGGATGCAACAAGCGCCCCCAAGCTTCAAAGGCTATGATGATGGCTGCCACTATAATCAACATACCCTCGGCTGCACTGGAAAAGTATTCAGCTTTGGAATGCCCAAAGGCGTGTTCTGCATCGGCTGGTTTGGCTGCATAAGTCAATGCCCACAGCGCCACCAATGCTGCCACAAGATTCACACACGATTCAATGGCATCTGAAAGCAGCCCTACTGAACCAGTTAGCAGGTAAGCCCCAAACTTCAGGGCAATTGTGACGACTGCCGCTGAAATCGATAAGAAAGCATAGGAGCGAGCTGTTCGACTACTCATTAAGGTTAAGCAACAGAGATAAGCGAGCTAACAGTAACAAATCTTGCTTACACCTTCATCATCCCTAAGATGACTACCGAGAGCTTTCTATACTAAATTGGGAATAAAGTACTAGCTTGCCCTTACTTTTGGTGTTCGCCGCTGTTGTATTAGCAATCCTATTGCCATACCAATACCGACAATGGCAGTAAAGTAGAATAAACCAATCAACCGGATATACATTGGTGGTGCAATTCCCTCCACTTCTACCTCTTGGGCTACTTTCACCTCAGAAAATTGACGACTAGAACCAGGGTTGGGAGTTGCTGACACCTCAACTTTGTGAGGTGAGCCATCAAAAAATTGTTCTAGCCATGTTAACTTGCCTTCTGCGTTCGGAATCCCTTTGTAGGCAAAAACTGTAAAATCATGTTCTAGGGCGATCGCTTTGACTTGCAACGTGACATCTTTAATAGGTAGACCTGTTGCGCTATCCTTCACCTGCACTGTTAGATTAGCAAGTTTGCCTACAGTTGCGTTTTTATCTCCTTCAAGGCGGACTGATAACCCCTGTGATTTCTGGACTGAGGGTGCAATAGCTTTGGTAGTGCTATTGTGTTCGCTGCCATGAGCTTCTGCAACTTCTGCACTAATGTTAATAAACAATAGAGTTACTATAGCCACTACTGTCAAGGCACTTAATAGCAAACGCACTGAGGTTGGTGCAATTTCTCCTTGTCGCAGTTCTTCTTGTCCACCGATAACCCAACCACCCAACAATCCAACTGATAGTAAAATAGCCGCGACAATAGCAAAATATTTATACTTGACTGGATTTTCGTGGACATTTAGATTCAAAGTTTGCTGATATGGAGCAAAAGCGTTTGCTATCAAGGGTGATACATTCACCCGTAGTTGGTAGTTACCACGAATCGGTAATATCTGCTCAAATTCTAGCTTTCCATCAGGTGCAGCCGCATCCATTTGCAGCAATTTTGTTCCTTCAACAATCGGAAAATCTGTTGTTAACCAAGGATGGGGCTGTGGTGTCAGAATTTGTAAACTGATTAAAGCATTTTCTAAAGGTTTATCCACAGCATCAACAGCTTGTAGCGTTAGGGTAACAGGAGACTGTTGTTTTTGTGCTTCTGCTTCAAAGGGAAGAATATGCTCTAAAGGTGGATTAGTAGAAAGTAGCACTCTGGGTGCAGGAGTTTGAGAAATACCTACAAAGGAATAAAGAATTGACAACACGATGCAAACAGTACCAATCGCCCCAAACAGTCGATATTTTTTCATAAAGCCTTGCCTTCTGTGTGCAAAATGCGTATCTTTTGCGACCGATACCTTGACAGCGGTAAATGAACTCATTCCACCTAATAATGCTTCTGTTGATTAAAGGTAGAAAAATTACAGTCAAAAAATAGGTGATAAATTAAACATGCTATCAAATCAAGCTAAGACAATGTAGAAATCATCAGCGAAGCATGTCTACAAATCTAAATTGATTTGGTAGTAAAAACATTGGCGCGAAAGCCGCGCCCTATAATGTCCTTAATTTGTTGGGCGTTTTAGTAAAGTTGAATGCATCTAAAAAATTTCAGACTTATGATGATTTAGTGACATGCAACGCCTAAAGTGTGGTGACGTACTGAGTGAGCTGTATTGTGAACCGCAGGATAGGTAGAGAACAACACAGTCCAGATGACTAAAGAAGATAGCAGCATGTAAAGAGTTACTTGAACAGGCTTGGATAGGGTAACACCTGCGGTCTTTTGCAATACTGGATTAGAAGAAAAAGTAGTCATTTTTGACCTTCCATAGTTAAATTGGCTAGTTCATTAATCAAGGCACTTTGCTACTTGATTGCAAAAACATATACGCTCGGACTTGTTTTGACAATGGTGTATAAAATGTGTTAAGCAATTTGACTTGACTAAATCTTCACAAAAATATTTTTGAGAGCAATTCCAAATGCTCTTTTTTATGCCTGAGTGCATAGATGAATATCTATATTGAGTATATTGATATTTCTGCCAGATTTTTTGACATTATGAGAGAAATATGAAAAAATCTCCGACAGAATAGATGACTATCCCAGAAAACAAGCCCAGTCTACCAGAAGTTCACCGCAGCATCAGAGTACCCAACAGCAAGAGCTTTTGGCGCAAAATGCTTGCTTATGCAGGGCCAGGATATTTAGTTTCAGTGGGATACATAGACCCAGGAAACTGGGCTACAGACATCGCTGGGGGAGCTAAGTTTGGCTATACCTTGTTGACAGTCATTCTGATGTCCAACCTGATGGCGATATTACTACAATCGCTATGTGTGCGTTTGGGCGTTGCTACGGGGCGAGATTTGGCACAGGCTTGCCGAGACTATTTCAATCCAAAAGTTAACTTTTGTTTGTGGGTACTGTGTGAGATTGCCATTGCTGCTTGTGACTTGGCAGAATTATTAGGAAGTGCGATCGCCTTGCAACTTTTATTCGGCATTCCTTTAATATGGGGTGTATGCATCACTGCGTTGGATGTCCTAGTATTGTTATTTCTGCAACATAAAGGCTTTCGTTATACAGAAGCCTTGGTAATAATGCTGGTAGCAACCGTAGGAATCTGTTTTACAGCGGAAATACTGTTCTCCCGACCTGATATGGGCGGAATAATGTTTGGATATCTGCCCAAAGAAGAAATTTTACAGAATTCAGAAATGCTCTACATCGCTATTGGTATTTTAGGGGCAACAGTGATGCCTCATAACTTATATTTACACTCTGCAATTGTGCAAACCCGTGATTGGCAACCTACTAATGAAAAAAGATGGGAAGCAATTAAGTTTGGCACAATTGATTCAACTTTTGCTTTGTCATTAGCACTGTTTATCAACTCGGCGATTTTAATTATCTCTGCTGCAACATTTCATTTTTCTGGTAATCAGAATGTAGCAGAAATTCAAGATGCTTACAAACTGCTTTCACCATTATTGGGCGTTAGTGCTGCTAGTGCAATTTTTGGGATTGCCTTACTTGCATCTGGTCAAAGTTCAACATTGACTGCAACCCTGGCTGGGCAAATTGTAATGGAAGGCTTTTTACAATTTCGCCTTCCGTCATGGTTACGGCGTTTAGTTACCCGTCTGCTTGCCATCATCCCAGCGTTAATTACAATTATTATATTTGGAGAACACAGCACAAGTCGTCTTATAGTTCTCAGTCAAGTTATCCTCAGCTTGCAGTTACCGTTTGCAGTGATTCCTTTGGTGATGTTCACAAGTAACCGTCGCTTAATGGGTGAGTTTGTAAATCCGTTATGGCTTAAATCTTTAGCTTGGGGAGTTGCTACTGTTATCGTTGGGCTGAATGTTTGCTTGCTATTACAAAGTATTTTGGGCTAGCTGGGTTTCAAGCTTCAAACCGCTTAGGATGGATCTAGTCGAGAATAATCCTGTGCATCTGCTTTGATCTGTCTGACATGGAGAAAGTCAAGCCATGAACTACATTCACAAATCTGTAGCCATCCTGGGAATAATAAGTTGCGTACTGAGTGGAATACCTGTTGCTGTCCTTGCTGCACAAGAACCACAAACGCGCATCCAACAGATGAATTTTCAGGAATACTATAACCAGGGTGTGCAAAAGCTTGAGCAAGGCAACTTCAACGGTGCAATAGAAGATTTTAATCAGGTAGTACAGTTAAATCCCAGATACTACGAGGGTTTTTGCCTGAGAGGATTGGCAAAGTCTCAATTAGGAGATTTTAAAGCAGCCGTTACCGACTTTGATCAAGCGCTGCGGCTAAATCCCAACCATACAGATGCTTACAACAGTCGGGGAACTGCTCATGCAGAACTAGGAAGCATTCAAGCTGCAATTACCGACTTTAACCAGGTAATAAGAATTGATCCGAAGTCTGTAGATGCCTACTACAATAGAGGCTTTCTGAATTATAGACAGGGAAATCACAAGTTGGCGATCGCAGATTTTAACCAAGCACTACAAATTAACCCCAACTTAGCTGATGCCTACGGCAACCGAGGACTTGCTGAATACGCTTTAGGCGATCGCAAAAATGCCATTAATGATTTAGAGCAAGCTGCAAGTCTGTTTCAACGGCAAGGAGATACTCTTCGGTATAAGCAAACACAAGCTCTTCTTCAGCAGATTCAGATGTAACCAATTCAAATAATTGTCAAACCCAACTTTTCAAAAAACCTTACGAAATAGTTGGGTTATTCAATTTTGTTATCGAATTGTTGAGGAAACTATGGGCTGCTTTAGCTCAATTTTTTCCAGTTATTACCGCCATTTTGTAATTGAAAGACATTATTGATAGTCTGCTGATTTAGCTCATACGCGCCAAAGGGTAACACCCGCTTGTGTTGTCACTTTCTCTATTATTTTTCCCCTGGCGATTGAATTGTCTGACAAGTGGGACTTGGGTATGACGACCGAGTTCGACTTTAATAAAAATTCTGACATTAGGTCATCTTACCGTATTATCAGTCCCATCTCCCCCGAAAAAAATCGCTTCCCGAAGGGACAGACGTGAGGCAACTTTAAGTTGAAGCTAAAAATTTCATCTCAATTTCATCTTCATTTGGGAGAGTAGGTAAAGTACTTGATCTTTAAGCTTACTTAGCTGCACAGCAAGCAGACATCCCTTAAAACATTTAAAAATGCTTGATTATATTGTTAAATGGTCGATCGCTCAACGCTGGCTAATAGTTATTGCTTCCATCCTCATATCTGTTTGGGGCTTTCTCGTCCTTACGCAAATGCCACTGGATGTATTTCCCAACTTTGCTCCACCGCAAGTGGAAATTATGACCGAAGCTCCAGGACTTGCAGCAGAAGAAGTTGAATCCCTAGTCACCCGACCAGTAGAAAGTGCCATTAACGGTACCCCAGGACTGGCAGCATTGCGTTCTTCCTCGGCTGTAGGTCTTTCGGCTGTGAGAGCGACTTTTAGCTTGGATACAGAAATTTACCGCGCCCGCCAATTGGTAACGGAACGGTTGCAACAAGCACGCAGTCAACTACCGCAAGGTGTAGAAGATCCAGAGGTTCTTCCCGTCAGTTCCCCTTTAGGATGGACTATCAAATACGCCTTTACCTCTGAAACCACTCCAATAATGGAGGTATGGCGTATTGTCAACTGGCAAGTGAAGAACCGCCTGCTGGCTGTCCCTGGTGTAAGTAATATCGTCATCTTTGGTGGGGATGAGCGTCAGTATCAAGTGTTGGTTAACCCAGATAAACTGAAAGCGTTTAATGTTTCCCTCGATGATGTCACCAAAGCAGCACAAGCAGCCAACGCCAATGCACCAGGGGGATTCTTAATTACTCCTGACCAAGAGACATTGGTGCGAGGGGTAGGGCGGATTGAATCTATCGAGCAGTTGAAAAAATCAGTAATTAAAGCCAAAAATGGCACGCCAGTTCTGTTAGAACAAGTGGCGGATGTGCAAATCGGTGCAGCACTCAAACGCGGCGATGGCAGTTTTGCGGGTAAAAAAGCGGTAATTTTGACAGTCAACAAACAGCCAACAGCAGATACGCCAAAAGTAACGAAGGCGGTTGAGACAGCAATCGAGGAAATTCAAGCCGGTCTGCCCAAAGATGTCAAAATTACAACTACTTTCCGTCAGGAAGATTTTATCGAAGCCTCGATCAAAAACGTCGAAGAAGCTTTGCGTGATGGTATTATCATCGTTTCCGTCATCCTGATTCTGTTTTTGATGAATTGGCGCACGGTAATCATTAGTTTGAGCGCCTTACCCGTGTCCTTATTATTAGGAATGATGATTCTGAACTGGACAGGACAAGGCATCAACACCATGACTTTGGGCGGACTGGTGGTGGCTATTGGTTCAGTGGTGGATGATGCCATTGTAGATATGGAAAACGTCTACCGCCGCTTGCGGGAAAACCAACTAGCAGGTAATCCCATTCCACCTCTGCAAGTTGTCTTTAATGGTTCAGTTGAGGTGCGGGTTAGCGTCCTCTTCGCCACAATTATTATTGCAGTTGTCTTTGCACCGATTTTCGCCCTCTCTGGTGTGGAAGGTCGAATTTTTGCACCAATGGGTTTAGCCTATCTGCTGTCAATTGCTGCTTCCACCCTAGTAGCGCTGACATTAACTCCAGCTATGTGCGCCCTGTTGCTAACGAATACAAGATTACCCAGTACAGAAACTTGGTTGGAAAAACAAGCCCATAAAGTTTACCGTCCAGCTTTGAAATTTTCAATTCGCCGCCCCAAAATTGTTTTGGGAATGGCGATCGCTGGCTTTGTGGCTTCATTGGTAATTATGCTGGGTTTAGGGCAAGTTTTTTTACCAGAATTCCAAGACCGCTCTTTGGTGGTCGCCGCAGTTTTAATGCCTGGTCAATCTCTGGATGCGACTAATCAAGTAGGGATAGCGATCGAAGAAGCTCTGAAAAAAAATCCTGGGGTTGAAACGGCTCAATTGCGCTCTGGACGAGCTCAGGGGGATACTGAGGTGGCTGGTGTAAACGGGGCAGAAATAGATGTCCAACTCAGCGAGGAGGGGGCAAAAGATCGAGAAGAAACAATTGAAACGATTCGTAAAGAATTTGAAAAAATCCCCGGAGTCGTTCCCAATATCGGCGGGTTTATTTCGCACCGGATGGATGAGGTACTCTCAGGTGTACGGAGTGCGATCGCTGTGAAAATTTTTGGCCCCGATTTGGAACAACTCCGCACCCTTGGTCAACAAGTACAATCAGCTATGGGCGGGGTTTCAGGTCTAGTAGATTTGCAACTGGAACCGCAAGTACCGATTAAACAAGTACAAATTCAATTTGACCGCGATGCAGCAGCCCGCTATGGTTTAACTATTGGCGAATTGTCAGAGGTAGTAGAAACTGCACTGAATGGGCGAGTCGTTTCCCAAGTCTTGGAGCAACAACAAACCTTTGATATGGTGGTTTGGTTGCAAGAAAAATACCGTAACAATATTGAAATTATCGGTAATTTGCTAGTTGATACACCCAACGGACAAAAAATTCCCTTAGCCCAAGTCGCAAAAATCAACTATGGTACAGGCCCCAATACCATCAACCGTGAAAACGTCTCTCGTTATATTGTCGTATCCAGCAACGTGGGTGGACGAGATTTAGGTTCTGTAATTAAGGATATTCGGGAGAGAGTTAAGCAACAGGTGCAATTACCCGCTGGATATTTTATTGAATACGGTGGTCAATTTGAAGCGCAAGAGGGAGCGACGAAAACTTTACTTTCGGCTGGGGTATTAGCTTTTATTGCGATCGCACTTATCCTTTACTTTGCTGTTAAATCAATCCCTGCAACCATCATGATTTTAATTAATTTGCCTTTGGCATTAATTGGTGGTGTGATTTCCATAGCCTTGACAAGTGGCATCATTTCCGTAGCTTCAATGGTAGGATTTATTACTCTATTTGGTGTAGCAGCACGTAACGGACTTTTGTTGGTTGAGAACTACAATGCCAGATTAGCAGAAGGACAACCTTTACCGCAGGTTTTGATGGAAGGTTCGATGGAACGCTTAGTTGCTATTTTGATGACAGCATTGGCTTCAGCATTGGGTATGGTACCACTGGTAATTGGTAGTGGTGCAGGCAAAGAAATTCTTCAGCCACTAGCCGTTGTAGTATTAGGTGGATTGTTTACCTCTACTGCTTTAACCCTGTTAGTACTTCCAGCTTCCTATGTGCAGTTTAGGAGATTTTTGGTGCCGAGAAAGGCTGAACCAATTATTCAACCAGAAATTACACGAGAAGCCAGAGCCTAGTAAAGCTTGGCGGAATTTGAAATGGGCTACGCTTCACTACGCTAACAGAATTAAGAATTAGGAATTCCTATACCCCAAGGGTTTCATTGATTTGAAATGGGTGGTTTACTTACAACGTGCTGTATTAGTTTTTAATTCACAAAACATCAAGGAGTTTGAATTAATGAAATTTCTGAAGACCAGTTTAGTAATTGTTAGCAGTGTCGGATTAATCTTTTTGGGTGCTTGTAATGGTGGGAATCAAGCTGCTAACTCGGAAAGTGCTACCAAGACTGCAACTACAGAAACAGCTGCCAAAACTGAACCCGTTTCTAAAACTGGAGAAGCGCATAATGAAAACGACGGTCATGCTCATGATGAAAAAGGCGATCAATCTAATAATGGAGAGCATAAAGGTCAAGTTATAGAGTCGGGCAAATATCATTTAGAGTTCAAACAAAATATAGAAAAAGATTCTACTCATTTAGATGTGAGCGTACACGGTGAGCAGGACAAAGCAATTACTGATGCCAAGCTCACGGCTCAAATTCAGCTACCAGATGGCAGTAACAAAACCCTACAACTTCCTTATAATACCGAGGAAAAGCAATACACAGCAAAGCTGCCTGCAACTGCAACGGGAGAGTATAAAGTTGTTATTCAAACGGATGTAAAAGGTGAAAAATTTAATGGCCGCTTTACCTTTAAACGATAATCCGAGCAATTGAAGAAGAATGCAGAATTCAGAATGGCCTACGCCCCGCTGCGCTAACAGAATTCAGTAATCTTGATACTCTCTGTGAGACAATGCCCATAGCTTGCTTCTGGGCAGAAAGAAGTACGCAGACTAGCTCTAAGGGACTGACAAATAAAAGAATATCCCACTCTTCACAGTCAACACTTTGGCTGACCACAGTCCGCAACTTCAAGCAGGATAATTTATTTCTTGGAATTCCCTAAGCGTTCGCGCAGCGTCTCGTAGAGAAGCTATTAGTGGGGGATTCAAACCCGCCACTGATTGTTTTGTTCGTAGCTTGCGTCACGTAGTGTTCGCAAAGCGTCTCACCAGTATAGGAAAAGCTATATGACAACATGGAAACAATTAACAATTTATGTTAGCGAGTTGGATTGTTGGGAGCATCAACCCCTTCATCAAGTTCTGCTCGGAATGGCTCGCAGACAAAGATTAACGGGAGTAACAGTGGTGCGGGCAATTTCTGGATATGGCAAACATGGCGTTTTTCGTACTCTAAATCAGCTAGACCCATCTACTGAGTCATCTGCACTACCGCTTCTCGTTATGGTTATTGATAGTGAAACTGCAATAACCGAATTTTTTTCCTCGGTCAAACATATACTTAAAGACAAGTTTGTTACTTGTCAAACCATAGAAGTTCTCTCCACCGGAGTCTGAAAAACAGTCATGTCTCATAATCATAGTCACGGACACGACCACGGTGGGAGTAATTACAACCGCGCCTTTGTTATCAGTGTTGCCCTCAACACTGGTTTTGTCGTCATTGAGGCAACCTATGGCATTGTTGCTAACTCCCTTGCCTTGATTGCTGATGCAGGTCACAATTTGAGTGATGTTTTGGGTTTACTACTTGCTTGGGGAGCAAGCATCCTCGTCCGTCGTCGCCCGACATCACGTCGCACTTACGGGCTGCGTCGTTCTTCAATTTTGGCTGCGCTTTTAAACGCCGCTTTTCTCCTAGTTGTTTCTGGCGGTATTGGCTGGGAAGCAATTCAACGGTTTCGTGAACCTGCTCCGGTAGCAGGGGGAACGGTAATTACAGTAGCAGCTATAGGAATTGTCATTAACACAGTAAGTGCCTTGATGTTCTTATCGGGGCGTAAAAGTGACTTGAACATCAGAGGCGCATTCTTACATCTAGTTGCAGATGCTGCGGTATCTGTAGGGGTTGTACTAGCTGGTATTGCAATTATTGCTACAGGTTGGCTGTGGTTTGATCCGGCGGTGAGTTTGATTGTTACTGTGGTGATTGTAGCTGGCACTTGGGGACTTTTGCAGGAATCCTTGAATTTAATTACAGATGCTGTACCAGCAGGAATAGAACCTTCGGCTGTCCGTACTTATCTAACTGAACTCCCAGGCGTGGCTCAAGTTCACGACTTGCATATTTGGGCAATGAGTACCACAGAAACAGCACTCACTGTTCACCTTGTCATACCAGCAGGTTATCCCGGTAATACTTTTTTAGCACGGGTAGTCCGTGAGCTTCACGACAATTTCAGCATTGAACACCCAACTATTCAGGTGGAGACAGGCGATCCTAGTTACCAATGTCCTTTTGCTCCTGATAACCTAGTTTAATTCAATTGTTAGGTATTTAGTAACGGGTACACTCTTAGCTACATCTACTAGTCATTCGTCTTTCTCAATAAAGCTTCCCCATTCGCATCAGAAACACCAAGTATTACTCCTACATTTGAGGGATCTTCCAGGTAAAAACCTACTATATGACCTTGATAATCGTGACCAGGATACACAAAGGTTTCGTCTGGTAATGTAAATAGCCGTTGTGTCACCGAGTCATATAAAATTCCCGCATCACCGCTTTGAAAATCTGTTCGCCCACAACCTCGAATAAATAAAGCATCTCCTGTGAGAACGTGAAGCTCCTTTGGAGCCACTTCGCTAATGCTATTGACTAAGTAAGCCGTATGGCTATCAGTATGACCTGGTGTGGCGATCGCCTCGATGGTTATGCTTCCTATGTGCAACATTTCTCCATCTCGAATAAACTGATTAGCACAGTCTGCCTAAGCATTTTCTGGCAGTACCCCCAGGCAAAGAGTCAATTCCCGCAGTTTTGAAGTTCCTGTAATGTGGTCTGCGTGGATATGGGTTTCCAGACAATACCGGAGTGTGAAGCCAAGCTCCTGAAGAAGATGGTAGTCACGTTCAACTTGTTCCAAAACTGGATCGACCAGAACTGCTTCTTGTGTATTGAGGTCAGCAATTAGGTAAGTATAAGTACAAGATTCGCGGTCGAATAATTGCCGAAAAAACATCTATAGCTCTCCTAATACACTAATCTATGCAATTGACTCCGGGTGAATTCTCTTGTGGTGGAGATATTAGTACAGTTAAATTCAACTGCTTTCCCACGCAGCAAGCTGTTCTTTATGGACTAGACCAGCATTTTATCTAAATTGCTCTCGCCTGTAGTGGAAGCTTGAGTGAAACTAGGGATAATATCGCCTAATCGCAGAAACATAACACAAATCCTGCGGTGTAAAGATAAACGTTCAGCCTGTTGCTAAATAGTCATCGTGAGTGCATTGTTATACTTCTTTCTCTACGTCCAGGCTTGGGTTCATTCACTTGGTTTAAGAACCTGGGAGCCTGTGCATCGCTTAACTGATAAAAGACTAGAGGCTCTATTGTTCACAGATTCGATTAACTGAGACCTATCGCTTCAAAAACGTCGTTGACCATTGACAGACGAAAACGTAACGCATTGAGACTAGTTAGGTATAAGGTGTCAGAGAATCCCTAAAATATTTTGACTTTAGGATTTACAGCTTGAAAGGTGGCAGTTTGTTGATGTTTCTTTTCTCTCTAATATATTAACATATCAGTCACAGATGAACTGAGTTTTTTCAACAATAAAATATGAGTCCTATATATCAAAATTTATTTATATGTAAATTTATTGATAATAATTATAATAAATTTTGGTTTTATACTCCTAATTTTAAAGTTTAATCCGGCTTTTTGTTTATGTCGTGTTTAGTTAGCTCAAAGAGTCTGATTTTTTATTAGTAAATTTTTATTCTTCGATGATTTATTTCATCCTAATTTCATCTTGATTATATATAGTAAATTTTAGGAGCTTATTCCTTGGCTTTGCTCCACACTATTTTCAGGCTTTTTATTTCAGCCACAACGGTAATACTAATAGCCTGACTTTATCGAACAAATGAGAATGAAACCTAATCTAAAATCTCAACAACCTAGCTTTGTTCCTCGGTCGATACTACAAACTTTAAACAAGCTAAAACAATCACTAGAGCCAAATGCGGAGCATAAGGTTGTTGAAGAGTTTCGCGCTTCTCGTCAGAAAACAATTAGTTCTCTCCGTTATTTGTTAATTCTATTTATTGTTCCATTATTAGTGAATAATCTGTTTAAAACATTTTTAATCCAACCTTTGATTGATAAATACTGGAGCCAAGAACCATCAGAAATTTTCTTAAATTCTTCTCAGGAAGAAAGAGCCTTAGCTGAATTGAAAAAATTTGAGCAGAAAATTCAGTTTGAAGTACTGCTGAGAAAAGCTCCAGAACTTTCTTCAAATATTGTAGAACAGAAGGTCAAAGATAAGGCTATTGCGTTATCTCAAAAATACAAAACTGAAAGTATTGATGCAGTTGCTAACGTATTTGCAGATATACTTTCATTATTGTCATTTATTATATTATGTGTCTTTGGTAAGCAGCAGCTTATCACTATTCAATTTTTTAGTGCTGACTTAATTTATGGCTTAAGCGATTCTGCAAAAGCTTTTTTCATTATTCTCGCTACTGATATCTTTGTCGGCTATCACTCTACCTATGGTTGGGAAATAATTTTAGAAAACACCTCAAAGCATTTTGGTCTTCCAGAAAATAGAAGTCTGATTTCACTATTCATTGCTACTGTCCCAGTTGTCATGAATACAATTTTCAAATATTGGATTTTTCGCTACGTCAACCGCAGTTCTCCTTCAGCCGTGGCTACCTACCATAGCATGAATGAATAATTTTCCCAAACCAGCCGAAATTTCATCTTGATTTCATCGTGACCTGTCAAACTCATAATGTAAAGGTTCATTCAATAAGCAAAAGCATGTAGCTTATTTTACATAAATTTTTACTTATAAATTCCAGATGAAGAAAACATTGATTTACACAAGTACAGTGTTTGCTCTTGCCACTACAGCTTTCATTTCCCTTAGTCATGCAAATGCTAAGGAGACTAATATTGATAATAATTTGCAATATCCTGTTAATAGTTGGCGGCTTGTAAAACATACTTTTCGGTTAAACATCCCTCAAAACAACAACCCTCTTTCCCAACTTATTATTGAAACTCCATCTACTGTAGCAGTGAGTAATAGCATTGATGTCTTCGATGCAAATGATCAGAAAATTAATACTAATATCTCCGTGAATGGCAAACAAATTATTATAGATTTCCCTAAAAAGGTTATTTCTAACACTAAACTCTTAGTTAATTTTAATCAAGTTCAACAACCAGTGACAGGCCCAGCTTCTGTATACCACTTTTCAGCGAAGGTTGTTGGTAGTGAAATAGAGATCCCCATTGGTGTAGCTCAATTCCCTACATTTTAATCCTTAATTTTTGACAATCATCAAAAATTTCATCTTGATTTCATTTAGACCTGCCAAACTGATCAATAAAGGTAGTATACCTTTTGGACTTCAATCGGTAAACAAGTTAATGGTAATATTTCTAACTTCCTTTAATTAACGTGTAAGCGTAGACTGACTTTTCATAGAAATTTTTGAAAATGTTGGTATTACAAGGTGTAAGAGTGTAAAAACTTAAAACCTAATCTTTTTTTCACCTTGTGAAAAGTAAGAAACGTAGAAGGTAGTTAATTTTAGTTTTACCAGATTGTTACGTATTGATTTATCACAGGTTCATTTTGATTTGCTGACATTAATAATTAAGTGAGGAGTAAACATGAAGAAAGTTCTAATTTACGTTGCTATATCTACTCTAGCTGCTGCACTTTTAATTCCTGCCAACTATGCAAGTGCCAATGAAGAGGATGGTAATGTTCCTCATGTTGATGGTAACTATCAATTTCCTCAGACTCGCTGGTCGCCTGTTAGACATACTTTGCGAGTACACGTTCCCAAAAATAGCAAGAGTGTTTCGCAGTTAAAAATTAAAGTTCCAAATACTGTCAGATGGAGTTATGATACTAATAATGTTGTTATAAACGAAGAGAATGGTCGAAAAATTAATACTAATATTTCTGTAAATGACAAAACTATACTGCTAGCTTTTGCCGAACCAATTGTTCCTAATACTAAGCTAAAGATTGACATCAAGAATGTCAAACAACCTTTTCGTGGTAATGGCCCTGTCTACCATTTATCTGCTAATCTTGTTGGCATTAATGCAGAAATACCTATAGGTGTAGCTAGATTTCGTGTAAATCCTTAAACTTAGCGCTATTCAATAAATAAACCTCCTGACATTTAACTTATCTCTAAGTTAAATGTCAGGATATTTTTGATTTTTTAAACCCAATTATCAAATATTATTAATTATTCAATAATCTTCAATAATTGCATCTAATCACTATATTTAAAATTTTACTTAACATAAAAATATTTCATTTCTATTTCATCAATACCTTTCACAATTATAGATATAGAGGTAATTAACCGATTAAGAAAACAAGGAGAATATTGATGAAAAAGCTGATTTACACCATTGCCTTTACCTTAGTTATTGCATCTTCAGTTCCTACTGCTTGGGCAAAAAATCCAAACGATGCTAAATTTTCCCATCTAGGAAATAGTGCTGCTGTTCCTAATAATGCCCGTACCCTAGATGCTGCTCATAAGTTTGATGTTTATGTCCAAGGTAAAGCTCTTTCAGAATTAACGATTGATTTACCAGAGGGAGTAAGTATTGATAAAGGAATTGAAGTCGAAAATAAACTAGGTCAAAAAATTCCGACAACGGTTTCCATTAACAACAGAAAAGCTACTGTAGCTTTTTCGGAACCAGTAGCCCCTGGTACAAGCATATCAATTCGTATGAAAGGAGTTAACACTCCAGATTATGAGAAAACTTGGCATTATCCGGTATCTGTCAAAAGGGTTGATATGAAAGAATAAATTCCACTTGGTTTAGCCCGAATTCAGACTTACGGTGGCTAGAACGACACCATCTACGTTGGTAAACTGCGTAATACTTTTGCTTTCTAAAACGGCTAGCCTAACAGATAATGGTTAATATTTATTAACTATTAGCTATTATCATTTGGAAAAGTTTTAGCTCGCCTGCGGACGGGCTTTTATATGGAAAAATGAGCAATTTATTGAAATTTATAATTGATATAAATAAGGGCTATTTTCTCTAGGGTGGTATATCAAAAATAATACTTATTTGTTAGTACATAAACGAAGTCAAAACCCTAGCTTTTGATTTGTGTATTGTGGTTTGGGTTAAGTGCAATTAGAGATTTTCTGAGCTGACTTAAGATTTCATCATTATCTGTCAGAATAAAAAATAACTTAGTAGACTTATTGCAATTAGTTAGACTTCTTAATTTATCTAACTGAGTATCACTCACACCAATTGAGCAATGGGATGTACTGAGTTTTTCTTAGAGATTATCTACTGCTAATACCAATTTAATATGAAGCTGCATATAATAGGGAGAAGCCAACTCCTAAGTTTAAATAGCCATGAGCCGCCCGTTT
>NZ_JAVRCP020000007.1:103988-212913 GCF_034530675.2 Nostoc sp. DedVER02 | reverse complement strand
TGCAGTGCGAATTTTACAACTGATTCAGGGACGGGATAATCCTGACTTGCCTGCAACTGTTACTTTTACCGACGAGCAACTGCAATGCTTGTCTACTCTGGTACCTACGTTAGAGGGAAAAACTCGACTCCAACAAAATCCCTATCCTCCTTCCTCCCTTGCTTGGGCGACTTGGATTATTGCTCGACTTGGCGGTTGGTCTGGTTATAAGTCTCAGAAACCTCCGGGAATTACTACTTTGATTCGCGGATTGTACCAGTTTGAATCTACCTTTTTTGGCTGGAAACTCGCTCTAGGACTACTTGTGTGTACACCGTAGACCTGCGGGGAGGGGAGCGTTTGCGTAAGCAAATGCGGGGTGGGGTTCTTTATTTTTGATTTATGCAAGAGGTCTATTTGTTAACTACTCGTTGTTGGTATTCATGCTCAGTAATCATATCGAGAGTGTTTTCTAGGCGATCAACAAATACGATGCCGTCGAGATGATCGTATTCGTGTTGAAAAATCCTAGCGATAAAATCGGTTAATTCTTGCTTTTGTAAATTGCCTTGACAGTCAGTGTATTCCACTTCAATAGATTTATATCGAGGAACTAACCCCCTAATTCCTGGAACACTTAAACAACCTTCCCAATCTTTGACAACTTCAGTTGAATGAGCAATGATTTGGGGATTAATCATAGCAGTAGGTTCCATTTCTGGCGCGTTGGGATACCTGGCATTGGGACGAGAAGCCACAATAAATAAACGATAGGATTGTGCTACTTGAGGTGCAGCAATTCCCACACCGCTAGCCTTAGCAACGGTGGCGATTAAGTCTTTAATTAATTTTTGAATATCCTCATCTTGAATATTCTCAACCCAAGCAGCTTTTTGGCGCAATGTTGGATTGCCTAATTGAATGATTGGCGCTAATTCAGTCATGATAAAACTCCTTTTGGGAATTGGGAATTGGGAATTGGAAATTGGGGATTGGGCATTGGGAATAGAAAGTAAGTATGCCAATTATTTTTCAAATGGCAAATGACAAATGACAAAAATTATCCTTCACGTCTGGCAGGTAAAGGAGCCGGTCGGACTCCTACTTGAACGATTTGCCCATTGCGTTCCACTTCTATTGGTAAGGTAGTACCGATTTTGCTATTTTCTACTAGCTTTTGTACTTGATCAATTTTAGTAACAGGCTGGTTATTAATGCTTTTAATCACATCACCGACTCGTAGCCCAGCCACAGAAGCAGGCGATCGCGGCACAATCTCAACTAGCAAAACGCCGTCATCTGTTGTAAGATTTAAGCGATCGCCTGCTCCATTTTTTATTTTTTCTTTAATTTCTGGTGTCAGTGTTACCATCTGCACACCCAAATAAGGATGATCGACTTTACCCGTAGCAATTAATTCCTGGGCAATTTTTTGTGCAGTATTAATCGGGATAGCAAATCCCAAGCCTTGAGCGCCTCGGATAATAGCCGTGTTCATCGCTATTACCTGTCCACGAGCATTAAGCAATGGCCCACCAGAATTACCAGGGTTAATCGCAGCATCGGTTTGGATGTAATCAACCCGCTTGTCACTAGCACCGATATCTCTACCAGAACGACCTGTGGCACTAATAATCCCAGAAGTGACGGTGTTATTCAAGCCTAAAGGGTTGCCAATAGCTATTACTGCTTCTCCTGGTTGTAAAGCATCAGAGTTACCTACAGATAAGGTTGGCAGATTATTAGCATCAATTTTGATCACAGCAACATCCGTTACTGGATCTTCACCTAGTACTTTACCGTCAAAAGTCCGGCCATCTTTGAGTATGACAGTCACTCTATCAGCACCATCTACCACATGAGAATTGGTCAAAATCTGCCCTGAAGAATTAATAATAAATCCAGAGCCGCTACCCCGCTCTACCCTTTGTGTAGCCTGTGGCGCACCCTCTCCAAAAAACCGCCGGAAAAATGGATCGTTAAATTCGTCTGGTACGCGAGAAGTGATGGTTCGGGAAGAATCAATGCGAACTACCGCAGGCCCCACATTTTGTACTACTTTTACCACAAAATTAGGATCTCCAGACGATGAAATAATTGGTGGGGGGACATTTACTGGATTGGATTCTGTTGTCTGTTGAGTTTGAGTTTGAGTCTCACCTTGTCGAGTCTCAAAAGTCTTAGCAGGTACAAGAGAGCAGCTTCCCAGGAACACCACTGTCACCCCATATAAGAGTATCCACAATCTCTTAGGAAAACCCCTGCTATCAAGATTGTTGGGCGCTAAATCATGGTTTGTTGTCTTCATGTGTCGTTGCTTCTCCCTTGTCAGTCAGTGAATGTTAGAATCTTGCCTACCGGGTATGTCCCGAAATGATTACAACTTAAAAGCTTATTCTAGGTCTAGCGTGTCTGGATGCTAAATTGATGCTTTCTCTTCTATTGTGACGATTAGCAGCAAGGGTGGTGGATAATGGAAATTCCCATAGAAAGTCTGTGGAGTCAGGTACTAGAGCGCCTACAGCTTGAGCTATCCCGGCCTACCTTTGAAACTTGGATTAAAACTGCTAGTGCGGAGCGATTAGAAAATAATTGTTTGGTTATCCGCACTCCTAACCCATTTGCTCGTAATTGGTTACAGAAGTATTACATCAATACTATTGCTCATGTAGTACAAGATATTCTCGGTCATCCTGTAGGAATTTACATTACTGTTGCTCAAGGTGATGAAATTTCTCATTTTAGTGAACAAGAGGTTTCTTGGGAATCACCAAATCCTAGCAATATTTCTGAAGCTGCTTCCGATCACAATCATAAAACTACTGAATTAAACTCTAAATATGTCTTTTCCCGATTTGTAGTTGGTGCTAACAATCGGATGGCTCACGCTGCTTCTTTGGCAGTTGCAGAATCTCCAGGTAAGGAGTTTAATCCTTTATTCTTATGCGGTGGCGTAGGTTTAGGTAAAACTCATCTGATGCAAGCTATTGGTCATTATCGCTGGAAAATTTCACCTGATTGTAAAATATTTTATGTTTCTACTGAGCAGTTTACTAATGATTTAATTACAGCGATTCGTAAGGATAGTATGCAAAGTTTTCGAGATCGTTACCGAGCGGCTGATGTTCTATTAGTTGATGATATTCAGTTTCTTGAAGGTAAAGAATATACTCAAGAAGAATTTTTTTACACTTTTAATACTTTACACGAAGCTGGTAAACAAGTTGTCATTGCTTCCGATCGCCCTCCTAACCAGATTCCGAGTTTACAAGAACGTCTTTGTTCTCGCTTTTCTATGGGGTTAATCGCAGATATTCAAAAGCCAGATTTAGAAACAAGGATGGCGATTTTGCAGAAAAAAGCCGAGGATGAAAATATTCGTCTTCCCCGCGATGTGATTGAATATATTGCTTCTAACTATACTTCTAATATTCGAGAATTAGAAGGAGCTTTAATTCGGGCGGTGGCTTATATTTCTATTTGGGGTTTACCGATGACGGTGGAAAACATCACACCAGTTTTAGAACCGCCTAACGAAAAAATGGCAGCTACCCCAGAAGCTATTTTAAAGGTTGTAGGGGATAATTTTGATGTTTCAATAGACGACCTCAAAGGTAACTCCCGGCGGAGAGAGATTAGCTGGGCGCGTCAAATAGGGATGTATCTCATGCGGCAACACACATCTCTGAGTTTGCCGAGAATTGGGGAGGAGTTTGGTGGTAAAGACCATACAACGGTAATCTATAGTTGCGATAAAATTACTCAACTCCACCAGAGCGATCGCACTTTAGCACAAACAATCCGCCAACTGAGCGATCGCATCAATATGACTAGCCGTTCTCAAAAACCATCCTGAAGATGCATTTTAAGTTTTCCACAACCAGCAGTGCGATCGCTAGCTTTGAAAGCTGAATAATTAGACAAAAATATTAAGTAACAAATAAAAATTGATTAAATTTAACTTATATTGTGGAAAAAACTGTGGAAAACTTGATATTTTACTAGCAAAACTTAATTAAGTATAATTACCTTGTGGAAAAGTAATTAAGTTTTTCCACAAGTTTTCCACAGATAGTCTTGCCTAATATCAAACAGAAACACGATAACTCCTTGAACGGGAGAGTGACGATGTTGTGAATCTCCCGTTTGGTAGGTATTGTTTTCCTATTGGATTTTAGCTAACTTATATTGGCAGCCGATGCCCCATTCATAGATCCATTTACAGAAGAAAGCTTAACAGAATCGACTACTAAAGGATTGGTGAGTTTGCCCTGGTCTGCTGTGCCTCGCTTTTTCTTAGTATTACCTCTTCGCGCACCACCCGCCATCTCGTATTCTTGGCTGGTTTTACCGTAACGGCTGCCAACTCCCAGTAACATTTTTTCTGACATTGTTATTACAATTTGTTCTGCCTTCTTCACATCATCTGTGAGTTTATCAATGGAAGATAAAGCAGTGTTGTAGGCAGCAAGCTTAGACCGTAGATCGTTAATTGTGGCATTGTAAGTTTGTATACTTAGTCCTTCGCCAAAGTCTAGTTCTACGCTGATAGATTGTAAACTTTCAATGCGGCGATCGGCTTTTTCTAAAACGCTAGAGTTTCTTTTAGGACGTGCCATAATTCATCTTTCTCAGTAAAACATAGTACTGTTTTATACAAAAAAATCTTTAATTGTCATCAGAAAATATAACAAAATCAGTTGCTTAGGCATAGCCCATCGTAGAAATTGCACTTGTAAACCTATAGTTGATTTATTTTTTAATTTAAGTAATAAATAAGCTCATAAGTTTATTGCGACAATTGTTGCAATGATTTAAGCGTTTCTTATACATGATGGATTAATTGTTGCAAAGTATGAATGCTTTGCAGCAAATGCTTATATGTTTGCAAGAAAGACTTAAGCGTTTCTTATAGATCGCGCAACATTAGCTGCAATGGTTTGAGTTTTTACAAGTTTGAAGCGTAAGAGCGTAGGCGTAGCCTGTCGTAGACATCGCCTTTGTCTATTCTTTCAGATAAAATCGCCCTTTGAAGCTGTCCTTAAGCAACTTCGTCAGCGATCGCCTATAAACAATAAGGAAGGATGTTACCATATCTTTCACCAGCTGAATCTGACTTATGAAATTAGTTTGCTCCCAAAGCGACCTCAGTACCAACCTCTCACTCGTTAGTCGTGCAGTACCTTCACGACCAACTCATCCAGTACTTGCCAATGTGCTGTTACAAGCGGATGCTGAAACTAACCAAGTCAGTTTAACAGCCTTCGATCTCAGCTTGGGAATCCGCACCAGCTTTAACGCAGAGGTATGGCAAAGTGGTGCGATCGCACTTCCTGCTAAGTTACTTGTAGATATCACCTCTCGTCTTCCAGAAGGCGAAATCACTCTTGATGATGAATCAGCCCTTACAGGTGCAACATCCAGTGGTGAAGGTATAATAGTCACACTTACACCCAAAAGTGGACATTATCAAGTCCGAGCAATGGGGCCGGAAGAATTTCCCGAACTACCTGTAATTGAAAATACCGAAGTAATCCATCTCACCACCGCCGCATTAATTGAAGGATTACGGGGTTCATTATTTGCTACTAGTGGTGATGAAACCAAGCAAGTACTGACAGGAGTCCATTTAACAGTTAAACAAGATACTCTAGAATTTGCAGCTACCGATGGACATCGCCTAGCAGTTGTAGAAACTAGCAACGAGCGTCCTCTGGAGGGAACTAGTCAACTAGAAGTGACAGTACCAGCGAGAGCATTACGCGAACTCCAACGAATGCTAGCTCATAGCGCCACATCAGATGAACCTGTAGCTTTATATTTTGATCAAGGTCAAGTTGTATTTGCATGGCAAAATCAACGCCTGACTAGTCGCACATTAGAAGGGCAATATCCTGCTTATCGACAATTAATTCCCCGGCAATTTGAACGACAAGTGACAATTGAACGGCGACAATTCGTAAGTACTTTAGAACGAATTGCGGTGCTAGCGGATCAGAAGAATAATATTGTAAAACTTAGTATTGATAGCGAAGCTCAAGAAATTACCTTATCTTGTGAAGCTCAAGATGTAGGCAGTGGTAGAGAGTCAATGCCGGCACAGATTTCTGGTGAAAATATAGAAATTGCTTTTAATATTAAATATTTGATGGAAGGCTTGAAAGAGTTACCATCTTCCGAAATTCAAATGCATTTAAATCAAAGCCTAACTCCAGTTATTTTTACACCATTGGGTGGTTTGAAAATGACTTATCTAGCTATGCCTGTGCAACTTAGAAGTTAAAAGAGAAGTCAGAATTCAGAATTTAGCAATGCTTAAAGTTCTTTAGAAGGGCTGCGCCAACGGCATGGCTTTGCTTCGAGCAAGTGTTCGGTTAAAGCGTCTGTTTGTATAGACGGCGATTTATCGCTTCTTTGTGATGATTTATCGCCTCTTTACAATCTAGAATTTCCATCAAAAAACATTAACCAAACCATATTACCTCCACTCCAACTTCTTATACCATTTCCCTTTAAGGTTGATACAAATAGGAAGCAGGGGGGAAAGAATTAGAGATAAATTATTTGTATCAGGTATTTCGTGAAATGGTATTACAACGTAATCAAGAGAGCCAAACGGAGCGATTAAAGTAAGAAAGCATTATTTCTTTACATTAATTATTACTCAGTGCGTAGTGCTAATTACCACTAACAAGCCAATAAAATTACTTCTTCTTAAACCTCTTGCAAAAGTCCCTGACACCCCGCACGCCAGCTACTTCAAGTCGTGAAATCCACCTAGTGCAATAGCTCCTCTTAATCTCCACCCCGCCAAAGTGACACTTTTGCAGGGTGGGTTTCTTACTCAAAACTTAGGTTAAGAAGTAGTTAATAGCCTTAATGTTGTAAATAATTGTGTAACTTTAAATACTTCTATCTATAGCATGTAGTATTCTGCAACTAACATTTCAATAAAATGCTAATAACATTCAGACAACAAAACCAATAAGTAAAAGGTCTTGATTTTGGCTTTATACATTTGACGCTAAATAGATAAAATTTTTGCTCATTTGCGCTCTAGCTAAAGATTAGGAAGAATAGTTATTTAGAGGATGTTTTAAAAGTCCCGTTGTGGGTAACAAAACGTTCTATATCCGCCTAAATTATCCTGCTTAAAAGGGGAAATTAATAAAGTGCCGAAAATTAGAACCACTTTTAAAACAACCTCTAAAGTCACGAACTTATTCGATGATAATTTGGAGAATTTGTATTATGAATCAAGCCCGACTGCAAAAGTTAATTTGGCAATGTCTATCAGTGATTCTCATGTGTTTCCCTCTTTTCTTGGCTGACCCTGCTTATGGTTTAGTGCAGGATAAAAGCACAGAGTTGTCACCAAATAACATTTTACAAAGGCAAAATATTAAATGTTCTATACCTATTAAAGACTACATTACAAGGTTTCAAGACTACGACCATAGTAAATATATGGCTCAATACTCTCCTGAAACCTTTGCTTGGGACGCATTCACATTATTGAATTGGCCTTCCCAAGGTAAAAATTCCTCTACACCTAACACCTCAGAATGTATTGGAAATGGTACTCCTGTAGTTTGGGAGGCTTGGAAAGAAAGCTCAGAAGTATATTTAGATAATGGTAAAAAACCCCAACCTTGGGGAACTGTTCGCCAAGTGCCAGCAGAGGTACTAGCAAAAGCTCAAGACATGGGATTACGTCTCGATCAGCCCTTCCATAATCTAGGTTTAATTCAGCAAGTTTCTGGTTTAGTCTTCAAAAGTAGTGAAGATAATCAGGGTGAACCAATTCGCTATGAATTAGGGATGAATCAAAGTACGTTCAACTACATTTTTAATCGAAGTCTTTACAATAAAAATGGTCAAGAACTATCTGCGAAAAATTGCAATCCAGCATCCCGAAATTGTATTCAATTTAATTGGGATGCAATGGAAATAAAAACTTCCTGGTTGTGGCTGAATGCTAATCCTAAAAGTGCAGAGATAGCTAATCGTTACGTCACAGCCAATGCCTATTATCAAAAAACAGACAATAGCGGCAAACCATTAGGTTACGAAGTTGGGCAAGCTGCAATGACTGGAATGCACATAACTAGCAAAGTTTTACCTGATTGGGTATGGGCTACCTTTGAGAATATCTACAACGCTGAATATACACCAGCAACAATTGAAAACCTCATTCCAAATCAGGCACAACAAACGAATATGAAGTATCAAAAGTTACTTCAAGGAACAAAATATGCCAATTACGAATTAGTTGGTACTCAAATAAACTTTACCGATCCAGAACTCTTAGCGAACTCCCAAATTGAAACCCATTTCCAGAAGAAATCTTCTTGTATAACTTGTCATGCGATCGCAGCAGTTTCTAAGCTACCAACAGGGCCGTTTTACTTATCCTTTGTAGACAACAGAGATGGGAATTTAACTTACTACACCGGAAAACTTACCCCAGAGCTAGAAACGCAAATACAAACTAATTTCGTTCCACTAGATTATGTTTGGTCATTACGTCTGGCAAAACGCGATCGCACCGCCACTTCACCATAAGATCATCGCACCTCAACCATGAAGTATTAACAAAAATCTTCAAGTCTCTCTGTTAATTATCAATCTTGTTAAGTAACATTTCAAACTCACTCAAATAAAAGGAATTGAATTATGAGTGTACTTTCTCTTCCCCGCTTGTATTTCACAGGAGAAATATCTTGGAATCCTAGCACCCCTAACAACTTCTCTGATCTATATAACCAAGGTAACAATACGGCAAATACAGATGGTGCTAATGAAAATGAATTCACCAAAAAGGTCATCACCATTGGCAACAGTTGGAATTTTTATGGCGATCATAGCTCAAAATTTGTTGCTGGTAAGACCAAAATAGTTGGTGGTACTTTACCCGATGGCAGTGCTGCAAATTATGAAGATAATTTGGTCGGTAGACCAGTTCAAATTATCGGAAATATCTTTAACAACCATCCCACAGACGGACGCTTAGTTGATGTTGACCCCTACGCTAGCTGGACATCGCAAATATTTTTTAATCAACTAGTTATTGGGAATAATGACATAGGCATTACTGGTCAACGAGAGCGCCAAATGTGTTCCTATTGGATTGATTTTCATCGCAATTACAACACATCTGGAGATTTGATCATTGCTGGTATTGCCAGCGCAGTTTTTCAAACTTCTATTCCCTACGATCAACTTCAATTTAACGGTCAAAAAGATTCGCAAATTTTGCAAGCGTTACAGCAAGCAATGCAGCAAAATGATGCTCAAGGATTGATGATTCGACTCTGTGCTTATCGAACCCTATACTATCAAAATGGAATTCGCAATAAAATTCCACAACAGCCTCGCACCCGTGATGAATTGAGTGAATTATATCTAAAAGGAGAGGTATTTTATAATCCAGCTTACAGTTTGATAGTCGGTTCAATTGGTGTGTGGAAAAAGGGCGAACTTGCAACTGCTCCTGCTGGTCGTTATTTAAAGTCCAAAAATCCAGTGATTTGTGTAAGCGGCAGTAAAGCCATACCATTAGGGCCTGTAGTTGCAGAAATCAATCAGTCAAGAAAAACCTTGAGCATTGATCTAATTAGCACCTTCCCGGAATGGAATAGTTCTGGCCAAAAAGCTGATTTTGGTTCAGTCAGTGTGGGTGTGGAAGATAACAAAGGCGAGTTTACCGAAATTACTAGCCTTAATTACTCGCAATACAATCAACAAGCTTATGAATCTCAAGCAGGCATTATTGATATTCCACTGAATGACAGCCAAGTACAATTGGTAGAACAAGGCCAGTTAGCCTTTCGCGTGAATACAACTGGTAAACCCGTGACAGCACTTGAAGAATCTGTTTACACAGCACTTAGCGATAATCGGGCATTTTACCTTGAACAGAGCGACACCAATAAACAATGCGTCATCCAAGTTATGTATAAAGGTAAATTTGCCCCTGCTGGGACAAAATTACTGTTGGCTCAGTACGATAATGGTAATGCTAATGGTAGCACTCCACTTTTAATTCCTAGTTCTCTTAAATACATTATCTGCTCAGAGGAAAAACAGGAAAATGCGGCTAGTGTAAATAAGTTAATGGCTTCCCGATCTGGAATAACGCCCATCAGTACCCAAGAGCGGTTAAGTGCTTCCACACAATCTCCATTTGTCAACATCAATACGGGAACTGTAGTTACAGCCGATGCACAAGGAATAGTTACATTACCAGTAAACCCAATCCAAGAGGGTTGTTGCAATATTGCTCTCATTCCGTTTGGTAAAGATGAATCGCCACCATGTATTCCTGAAACACTGGATACTACATTCTCCAACTACGTCACAGTTAGAGTTATGCCCTTTGATGATGAGTTAGCTAAAACACCCGATCGCCAACTGACATGGGATTTTATGTATAACCATATTTTCAAGGTTTATAACTTGATCTACCCTGTCATGTCACAGGTAATTCCTATGAACAATCGTCAGAGAATTGAAGGTGCAACTATGCAAATCAGGGCAACACTTGGTGACGATAACAAGGAAAACGGGGTAATTCACAATACTATGTGGGAAAGCACTATGTATATGTCTATTACCCGTGATTTGTCATTTGGTAAACGGCAGTTATTGCGGCGTTGGTGCGACTTAGTAGAGCGCGATATGCAACCTTAGCAACTTACTGAAAAAACTATCCTTTAGAGAATAATGATAATTAGCCTTGTCTGGATGCTACGTATGGCAAAGCGAGTCATATTTCCTATTTTGGCTTGCCTAATTTTCTTAGTCTTTTTTGTTTTTATTGGAATAATTTATTCTTTGGAAGTCCCTTACTTCTCTAGCTTGATTCTCACGTAACTCTTTGACAAAATTCTCTATAAGAATCGCATAACTATATTCTGATGCGGCATTTGCTCCTACACTTGGCTAATTTATTAGCTTTACTTATGTTATAAGGTTAACTCAGCCCTTTGACACTGAGATTTAAAATCACTAATTTTCATCAAAAAACATTTAGTTAGCTACTCTTCCTACAGCGATCGCTAAAGTTTTCGGTCTACTGAAATTACGAAACCGTTCTTTTTTACCACGAAATCGCTCTCCACAGATGGGTCTGCTACCCCATACAGTTCATTCTCAATAAGCAACCAAATTCAAGGGGTCTGCGCCTCCCAAACCTTTAGCTGGCAGGGTTTAGAGGTGACTGTCACCCCTTGAAGCATACCAGACACTCAGTATCAATTACTGTGGCTTAACCATCAGAAAACGTCTGTAATTGCTCATCTTTTCACCCACTCTTGCGATTTCTACTGAGACTACTAATAGCACCCTAGAAAAATTACTGAGATCGAGACGGGTAAGTTCAGTAAAAGCGTAGAGCTACAGATGACACCTTTTTTAAGGTCATTGATTGCTAAAAGGATTACTGAATTCAGGATGAGCGAGTTCATTAAACGCGTAGAGCTACGAATTACAAAGTTACTTGGTGTCATTAAATTAGAGAAACGAGCGTGACTGAAAAACAAAAAGGTTGAAAGCATTGCACTCACACTCAATTCATCTCGTGCATCAGCCATTTCTGGAAAACCATTAAACACGCATTAAATTATACTCAAAACGGTTAAACTGGACTGAAAAAAGAGGCTTTAAGCTTTGATAAATAAGGCTTTTAAGTTATTCAAAAGTAAAGCTAAAAAACTTTTTGAGAATAAAAATCAACTTTTATAAGTCATAAATTTATGTTGGACAAAATACCTACCATGATCGCTACTAAAAACCTTGATGAGAAAATTTCAGCTAATCGCCTAGTCTTCATCGACTCACAGGTAGAGAATTATCAAACCTTAATAGCAGGTATTTTACCAAATACTTCCGTTGTAGTTATAGATAATGATCGCGATGGCATTGAGCAAATTGATCAAGTGCTAGCATCCCATCGGGGAATTAATAGTTTACATATTGTTTCTCACGGCGCACCAGGACGAGTCTATTTAGGCAACAGTCAACTCAGCAATGAAACACTCAACCGCTATACAGCGCAACTGATGGGTTGGGCAAGTGCGTTGAGTGCAGATGCACAAATCCTACTCTACGGTTGTGAAGTAGCTCAAACACAGCAAGGCATGGCATTTGTCCGCCATCTGAGCAAGCTGACAGGTGCAGTGGTAGTAGCGTCCAATAATTTAACGGGGAGTGATGCATTAGGTGGTGACTGGAAACTAGAAGTCAATACGGGGGTAATTGTTCCTTTTCTAGCGTTCCAGCCTGAAGTGATGGCAGCTTATACTTCCGTACTATCTATAGTACTTCCTGACCCCACCTTTAGTGGTGATGGCAAAGTCTTTACTGATTTAGGCTTCATCGCTATTGATATCGGCCGCAGTGTTGCCTTACAAAGTGACGGAAAAATCATCGTTGCAGGAGACAGCAACGCCGATTTTGCCTTGGTGCGTTACAACACTGATGGCTCGCTCGACACTACCTTCAGCAGTGATGGCAAAGTCACTACTGGTTTCGGCTTACTTACCACTGACATCGGTTATAGCCTTGCTGTGCAACCCGATGGCAAAATTCTCGTCGCCGGAACTGATGGCACTGACTTTGCCCTAGCACGTTACAACAGCGATGGCTCACTTGATACTACCTTCAGCGGTGATGGCAAGGTTACTACTGATTTAGGCTTACTTGCCGTTGATGTTGCCTACAGCACTGCCGTACAAGCAGATGGCAAGATTGTCGTTGCCGGAGTGAGTAATGGTGACTTTGCCTTAGTGCGCTACAACAGCAATGGCTCACTCGATACCACCTTCAGCAGTGATGGTAAGGTCAGTACTGATTTTGGCTTACTTACTATCGATAGTATCTATAGCCTTGCTGTACAAGCAGATGGCAAGATTCTCGTGGCGGGACAGAGTAATGGTGACTTTGCTCTTGCACGTTACAACAGTGATGGCTCACTCGATACCACCTTCAGCAGCGATGGTAAAGTTACTACTGATTTCGGCCTCCTCCCCAACGAAATTGCCTACAGCCTAGCTGTACAAGCAGATGGCAAGATTCTTGTTGCAGGAGTGAGCAATAGTGACTTTGCTCTAGTGCGTTACAACAGTGATGGTTCAATCGACACTACTTTCGACAATGATGGTAAGGTCAGTACTGATTTAGGCTTACTCACTCTCGATATTGCCTATGGACTTGTTCAACAGCCCGATGGCAAAATTATTATCGCCGGAACTGATGGTACTGATTTTGCTGTAGTGCGTTATTTGGTTGACGAAGTTCCCACAGGTTTGACAGTCAGTAAACTAGCTGTTGACGAGAATGTACCTGCGGGAACAGAAGTTGGCACATTTATCACCACAGACCCAGATGCAACCGATACATTTACCTACAGTTTAGTCGCTGGAACTGGTGATACCGACAATTCTGCATTTACAATTGTTGGCGATAAGTTAAAAATCAACAGTTCTCCCGATTTTGAAACCAAATCTAGTTACAACATCCGGGTTCAGACAACTGATGCAAGTGGAGCAATCTATGAGAAAGAGTTGGCGATCGCAGTTAATAATCTGAACGATCGTGGTGTCAACGATATACCAACTCTGACGAAGAATGCTAATAACGATATCTTTACTATCCAAGGTAAAGGTAACAGTGAAAAAGCAACACTATCAGTCAAGCTCACAGGACAGAGTTCTAATGAAATTTATGAACTGGGAGTATTTGCTGTAGATGATGAACAAGGGAAGATTCAAGGTATTGCCCCTAGCGATGCTGGTTACACTGAAGCAGCTTTGAAACGATCCAAGGTGATTCTCTCCTCACTGACAAATTATCCGACTGGATTTAATCCTAATTTAGCTAGTTTTGCGGAATTTACCTCTGGTGAACAGCTAAAATTTTATTTGGTACGCAATAGTACTACTGATAGTATCTTGGCTGGACAAGCTGCTGTTACAGATGTACTGATTTCCGATCCGACAAATGTCAAAATCACAAGCTTGGATAATAATAACTTCTCCTTGTGTTGGAAAGCTAGCAACAATGCTGGATTCCAGGATTTGATGGTAACAATTCAGGCGACAGATAAAGATTTGCCAATGGGTGCAGGTTTACAAGGAAAGGAACAAGGAGAACTCCTTGATTTACGTGGTGTGACACAACAGGTAAAAGCTGATTTTGTTGTCAATAAAGACGCTGCATACGACAATGTTATCGGTTTCTATCAAGTGGCTGATGAAAATGGTGGTATCGACACTAACGGCGATGGTATAGCAGATATTCTCACAGGGCAAGCTGGTTATGCTGAAGCTGCTATTCGTGGACGTATTGCAGGTATAGATTTGACAGGGAATAACCAAGGTACAGCAAGTTACTCTGGGAATATCGCGCCTGATTCTCTGTATGCACCGTTTCTTATTGTTAATGGTAGACCCGATGCCATTCTTGATGGCAATGCTGATAACAATCCAGCAGTTTACTTCGCATTTATGGGTGCTAACTCAGACAAAACAGATCATATTCGTCTGTTAGAAAACAATACTTTTGGCTTTGAAGATTTAGCAAAGGGTGGTGACAGAGATTTCAACGATATGATTGTGAAAGTTAATTTGAGCATCAATGCTGTGTAATATTAAACCAAAATAGTCACTTATTAAAATCGAAGCACCTCATCTTACTTGCGGGATGAGGTGCTTTTCATAACTCCTCTTTTTCAGGAAACCTTATTTGCGTATGAAAGGAAACAGTAAGTTTTGGTTACAAAATAATGCAGAATTATGTCAGTAGACCTAAAAGTTCTGCGATCGCGGACAGAGCAAGACCTATAAAACCGACTGTTGCTCAAAAAACCGTATTTTAAGATACAATTTTTTGAATACTTCTTGACAAACTTTAAATAAGTAAAACTAATTAATCACCGAAAAAGTTAAGGATAACGTGCCCATCAAAACACAGTTCTGGTGTTGTGTTACGCAATTTTTGTAAAGTATGGAGATAAAGAAGCAAAATTGAGGATTATTTAGTTTGGCTATGAGTTTAAAAGAGCCAGTTTTAACTGATAGTAAAACCTTAAATGAAGTAGTTAACTGTTTAACAGAACATATTCCAATTCCGACTCAAGGTAAGTGTGAACAACACAATATCTTTGAAATTTTAATTCGAGCAGCCACTCAAAGAGATAGTTCTGATTCTGCTTCTTGGCTATGTTTTACCCCTACTGCTCGTGGTACTTTTAACTTCGCTTTCATTTGATAAAGCACTGTATCATGTACTACTTTATATGACGCTTCTACTCCCTCTACCGCTTTCAACCATGTTCGGATTTCTTCATAACTTTTGAATCCCTGCGGATCTGACAATAAGAACTTTAGGGAGCTTGTCGCCCCTTGAAGTAAGGGTGTTTTGCTCCCGGAGGGAGGCTGCTGATTTCTATTAAGATGACTGACCCTTGGGGCTGATTATCTTCCACTGAGATCCTGCCGCCATGAACTTCGATCGCCATCTGACAAAATGCTAACCCTAAGCCAACTTGCTGAATGTCTTCCATCAGAGTACCAGTTTCATACTTTTCAAAGACTCGTTGCTTCAGCTCGTCAGCGATTCCAACACCCATATCAATCACTCGAATCTGGGTTATCAGGTCGTCTAAATAATTGATTTGCACCGTGACTTGACTTTTTGACGGAGAAAATTTAATCGCATTTAACAATAAATTGTCTAAAACTCGACGCATCACAAGCTTATCGGCCCAAATGGGTCTTTCGAGTTCTGGGAGGTCGGGAATCATCTGAATCATTTTCTGCCCTGCGATCGCCTGCATATCGCTGATACAAGTATTAACAAGGCGACTCAGGTCAATTTCCTCAAGATTCAGGATCATTTTTCCTGACTCTAGTTTTGCCATTAGTAGTAGGCTTTCGGTTAGCGATCGCAACTGTTGTTCCGCTATTTTTATGCGATTGATCCGAGTTTGATATTGATCGGGCAACTTTGCTCGATCCAGCATTTCACAGGACAGAAGAATGGTGGTCAGAGGATTACGCAAATCATGCACAATCATATTTGCCATGTCCGATCGCAGTTGCAGAGAGGCTTTGAGGGCATCATACTGTTGCTTAATGCGGAGCATCGAGCCAATTCTGGCGCGTAACTCTACTGCACTTACAGGCTTACTCAGAAAATCATCGGCTCCAGCTTCAAGGCAACGAGCTAAATCTTCTTTCGCATTCAATGCAGTGACCATAACGATCGGAATATGCTTCCAATTTGGATTAGCCTTAATGCGACAGCACACCTCAATGCCATCTAACTCTGGCATCATCACATCAAGCAAAATCACATCAGGCTGACTCTTTTGTAGTCGTTCTAAGGCACTAACACCACTGGATGCATATCCCAAACGATAGCCAGAATTGTACAGAATGCCGCTGATGACTTCAAAGTTATCGGGTTCGTCATCCACTAACAGAATCGTCAGTTCTTGATTGACTATTTCAAATTCACTCATGATACTGTTGGCGAATGTAATACATACTTGTATTTCTAAGTATTACGTAAGTTTACACCTTTATCTATAGTTGCGGCTTCTAGTTGTAACACTTTTGTTTATCCATTTGTAACACTTTTTCCAACAGTATCCACTTATCTCCGAACAACCGTCAAACACACCCATATTCAGTTATGACAACTGGAGATATTTCTTCATCACATTGACGAGATGGATGGGACTGATGGGTTTGGTCAAATAATCATTCGCTCCAGCAGCTAAACACTGTTCTTTATCCCTCGACATAGCTAAAGCCGTTACTGCCAGGATGGGAATGTGCTTGTCTTGCTCCTGCAATCGAATTTGGCGAATCGCTTCTAGCCCATTCATCTCTGGCATTTGAATATCCATCAAAATCAAGTTGAAGGACTGCGTCTGGGTGAGATTAATCGCTTGCAAACCATTGTGGGCAACTACAATATTAAACCCTTTCAATTCTAAATAGGCTTTTAGCGTCTCAATGTTATCCAGGTTATCGTCTACCAGTAGAACGACAGGTTTCTCTGCTATATTCATTGTTTCTACAGGTAAGAATTCTGAAGCAATTTGGGCAACAGCAGTGGTGCGATCGAGAGGCTTGTCTGAGTTGGGCGGGTTGACGTGTTTCCAGGGAAGCACCACTGTAAATTCGCTGCCCTGACCGACAGTGCTACGAACCGTCACGGAGCCTTTGTGTAGCTCGATAATGCGTCGGACTAAGGCTAAACCTAACCCCGTACCAGCATAACGCCGAGACAAATTGCTATCGATTTGAACAAAAGGCTGAAACAGCTTGTCAATGTTTTCTGGAGCAATCCCAATGCCAGTATCGATCGCGCTGAAGCTCAATGTTTGTTCTGCTGTATTGCCTTCCACTTTTAATATGACAGCACCACCGTTGGGTGTAAACTTGACGGCATTGGTGAGTAGGTTGATCAATACCTGCCGGATGAGTCGTTCGTCTAACTCGATGTAAGCCAGATCGGGAGACAGTTCAAGGGTAAAACTAATTTGCTTTTTGAAGGCTTGCTGTTGGATAAAAAGAATTGTGCTTCGACAAAGTTGCTGAACGGAAACGGGTTTCATTTGTAAATCTAACTTGCCGGATTCTATTTTGGCCAGATCGAGAATGTCATTAATTAGCTCTAATAAATGCTGACCATTGGTTTGAATTGTGGTTAAGGCGTGGTGTTGTTGCTCGGTTAAATTGCCATAGGTTCTTTCTTGCAAGACTTCAGACAGTCCCAGGATGGAGTTCAGAGGGGTACGAAGTTCGTGGCTCATGTTTGCTAGAAATTCGTCTTTAAGGCGGGTCGCTCGTGCGAGTTCTGCATTGGCAATAGTCAGTCGTTCATTAATCTTCCGAAGTTTTTCCTCAGTCTGTTTGATTTCTGTAACATCAAAAATAATCCCAACAATATGCAACGCTTGCCCAATGTTGTCGGTTACGGTGCTACCTTGCTCAAGCAAATATCGTTTTTCTTGGGTTGCAGGGATCTGAATGCAATATTCGACCTGAAAGGGCTGTTGATTGACGATCGCGGCTTGAATTACTTCGATAACGCGATCGCGGTCTTCTGGCACAATCAGCGAGTTGACTGGGCAGAGAGTGCCTAGATTGACGATATCTATCGGGTCAAGCTGAAATAACGTCGTTAAGCGATCGTTAAAAAAGACAAATGTATTATGTCGATCGGGATACAGCTTGTAGACAATTCCCGGTAGGTTTTCAGCCAGGGTGCGATAGGAAAGCTCGCTTGCTTGCAGATCGATCTCAGTTTGCTTGCGGTGGCTAATATCTCGGATCGCAGCTAGAAAAGCTTTATGAGCCTGCCAGGTAATTTCCTCAACGCGCACTTCAACTGTAGTCACTCTGCCAGTGGGATGTGGAATCTCCATTTCAAACGTCTTTTGGAGCGTGATGAAAATTCCTAAATCTGCACCCTGGTAGTCTGCCTTTTGGCAATTGAAAATTCGATCGGCAGCCGGATTGCTGAAAAGAATCTGTCCTTGGGAATTTAGAATCAGGATGCCATCAACTGTCTTAGAAATGATTTCTTTAAGGCGCTTTTCGCTGTTTTGGAGTTGTTGCTCAATATGCTTGCGATCGCTAATGTCTTCCACCACCGCTAAGTCACCAATGAATGTACCCGCAGCATTATACAGCATCGATACTGTAAGACTAACCCATTGTAGCCGACGATCTTTGCGGATATAGCGGATTTCAAGGGTTATTGATCCCAACTCACCGTAATGTAAATGAGCCAACTCACCTTGGATTAATTCTAAATCTTCTAGATGGATCAAGTCTTGCCAAGACATATCCAGTAGCTCAGATTGAGTATAGCCAGTCAGTTCACAAAAGCGTTGATTGACTTGGATATAACGTCCTGATGGGTGACATTGGCTAATGCCGACAGCTGCCTGTTCAAACAAAGACCGATAGCGCACCTCACTCTCACTCAATGCTGCTGTGCGTCGAGCAATTCTGGCTTCTAGCTCCTGGTTAAGCTTTTGTAGTTCCAGCTGTGCGTGTTTGCGATCCTGAATATCTTGAATTACACCAATGCAATAATTTACAGTTCTATCTGCATCACAAACTGAAGCCACTGTAATGTTGTACCAGCGTAACTCTCCGTTTTTGTGAAGCAGACATTTTTCCAGCGAAAAGGAATTAATCTTTTTGGCGAAAAGCTGTTCCCAGTAGTTTAAATAGAACTTTAAAACATCTGATCTGGGTATGAGGCTCTGGAAGTTTAGCTCCAGCAATTCTGCTACCGTATAGCCGAATTGGTCACAAATACGGCGATTAACCTGCAAAAATCGACCGTCCACATCCATTTCCACAATTCCCACTGCTGCCTGCTCAAACACAGCACGGAAACGGGCTTCGCTTTGTTTCCGTGCCAGTTCTGCGCGTTTAAAGTCATCGATATCGGTAATTGTGCCGACCCAACCTGTAATTTCTCCTGCTAGGTTTTGGATTGGCACCCCCCGCGCCAGAAACCAGCTGTATAGTCCCTGATAATGACGGACACGATATTCGATCTCAAATAACTTGCCCGTTGCGATCGCTTCTCCCCATTCCTGGAGGGTGCGATCGCGCTCATCGGGATGAATCGCTGCTGCTTTGCCCAATCCCATTGCCTCAGCTTGACTTTGCCCCGTGTAGTCATACCAGCGTTGGTTAAAGTAGTTAACGGCACCTGTTTCATCTGCTAACCAGACCATCTGGGGCATTGCTTCTGCCAGGCTGCGGTAGCGTTGTTCGCTTTCTTGCAGAGCTTGTTCAGAGTATTTGCGCTCAGTGATGTCAGTGATAGTTCCTATATAGCCAATTACATTGCCAGAGGTATCAGTTTCAACGATCGCCAGACAGATCAGCCAATGCACCTTTCCATCTGGTCTCTGAAAGCGATACTCCATTAAAAAGGGAGTCTGCGATTGGGTGGCTCTCTGCCAATTGAGCAAGACCCAATCGCGGTCTTCGGGGTGCAATGCTCGTTTCCACCCTATGTCCATTGCCTCTTTGAAGGACAGCCCTGCTAGTTGACACCAGTGGGAATTAACGTATTTATAGTCTCCGCTCGGATCGGTGTGGAAAATGCCAACTGGTGATAGTTCAGCCAAGTTTAGATAACGCTGTTCACTTGCTTGAAGCGCTAGCTGGGCTTGTTTGCGATCGCTAATATCTGTGAGGATGCCAAACCAAATAATACTGCCATCTTCTTCCTGAGAGGGAATAGAATGTCCTGAAATCCACTTCAAGATGCCGCTAGGAGTTCTGATGCGAAACTCCATCTCCCATGCTTCGAGCGTTGCAGCCGATCGCTCAATGGAAGCGTCGATTTGTTCTATATCTTCTGGCGAAATAATATCCCACACGATTTGTATATCCTTGAGGAGTTCCTCTGGCGTATATTCATACAAATCGACAATACCTTCGCTCATAAAGATCAAGCTCTTTGACCCATCCGGCAAGCGCTGATATTTATAGACGGCTCCAGGCACCATATTAGTAAGTTGACGCAGTATTTGCTCGCTTGTTTGCAGAGCAACTTCGGTTTGTTTTTGTTCACTGATGTCTGTATTGGTGCCAAACCACCGCAATACCCTACCCTGTTCATCTCGGATGGGAATAGCACGAGAGAGAAACCAGCGGTACTGCCCGTCTCGGCCACGCAAGGGAAAGGTATCTTCCCAGATTTCGCCTGTTTCAAAGCAGTGGCTAATTTTCTTCGCTACCCGCTCGATATGATCGGGGTGATGTACGTGCTGCCATCCCCAGCCCTGCATTTCTGCCAGTGTGGTGCCTGTGTAGTCAAACCAGCGCTGATTATACCATTCAATCGAGCCATGTTCGTCAGTTATCCAGGCAAACTGAGAAATGTTGTCTGCCAGGGTATGGAACCGGGCTTCACTTTCCCTCAGTTGTTGTTGTGCCTGGACAAGTTCGGTGATGTCCATCACGGATACGCCAACGCCGATTACTTCCCCATTGGGTAAACAAACGGGATACTGATTGGAGATGGCGCTGCGAAATACACCGGGACTGACCTCACCGCTAAACTCCATATTTATAATTGGTACTTGGGTTTCTATAATCTGGAGCAGCATGGGAGCAAACTGAGATGCCATTTCCGGCAAAACTTCCCATAAGGTGCGTCCCAAATGCTCACTTAACGGCAGGCCATTGATTTTGGCTAATGCCTCGTTGCCATAGAGGTAGCGCAGTTCCCGATCGAACAGGGCTAGCCCAATTGGAGATGCGGCGATCAATGCCTGAAGCAGAGCTTCGCTGCGCTCGCGTTCTAGCTCGGCTTGTTTGCGATCGCTAATATCGGTGAGAATGCCACACCAGACAATACTGCCATCCTCTTCTTGGGAGGGGATAGAATGTCCTAAAATCCACTTCAAGACACCGCTGGCAGTTCGGATGCGAAACTCCATTTCCCACGGCTCGAGGGTTGCTGCCGATCGGTCGCTCGAAGCACTCATCTGCTCCATATCTTCGGGTAGGGCGATATCCCAGGCGAGTGATCCATTGTTGAGGATTTCCTCCGGTGTATGCTCATACAGATCGACAATGCCTTGGCTGATAAATACAAAACCATCTGCCGCATCCGCCGACCGCCGATATTTAAAAACCGCTCCAGGCACGCTATTCATGACCTGACTTAAGGTTTGTTCACTCGCTCGCAGAGCGGCTTCAGCCTGTTTGCGATCGTTGATATTAATAGCTGTACCAATGATGCGATGGATATTTCCCGCTTCGCTCCGGATTGGAAATAGGTTGGTGAGCGCCCAAATTGAACCCTCTGGAAAAGGAAGATATTCTTCATAGCTGATCTTCTGACCCGATTTTAGACATAGGTCATACTTTTGCCGGATTGCTGAACCGACCGCCTCACCAAATACTTCCTCTGGCGTTTTACCCTGAATTTCTTCGCAGGTAACTGAGCCGTATCGTTCAGCCACAGGGTTGAATTCCAGGAAGCGAAATTCTTGATCTATGCTCACCTCAATCACAAAAATCGCCAGTTCTGCTCCTGTGTAGATGCTACGGAGAAATTCTTCCTGTTGACGCAGTTTGGCTTCGGCGTGCTTGCGATCGCTAATATCAATTAGAATGCCGTGCCAAACAATGCTACCATCTACTTGTCGGGAGGGGATGGAATCACCGGAAACCCATTTTAAAACCCCGCTAGCAGTTATCAGGCGAAACTCCGCCGTCCAAGGAGTGAGCATTGCAGCAGATTGGTCAATCAAATCCCGCACCCTCTCTGCATCCTCTGGAACGATCAGATGCCAAAGCACTTGGGAGTCGTTGAGGATTTCCTCTGGGGTGCGATCGCAAAGCTTGATAATGCCTTGGCTAATAAATCGAAAACTTTTCGTTCCATCCACAGAACGGCAATAGGTATAAACCACTCCCGGAACTGTATTGACAACCAGGCGCAAGGTTTCTTCACTAGCTTGTAGAGCAGTTGCCATTACTTTGCGTTCTGTGATATCTGCGATCGCTCCCACCATGCGAATCGGCTTGCCAGTTTGATCCCGGATTGCCTCTCCACGAGAACGACACCAAATATACTCACCTGATTGCTTACGTCTGCGAAATTCTACTTCATAGGGCAAATGGTCTTCTAGGTGGCCTTTTAAGGCTAATTGCATCAGATCGCAATCGTCGGGATGGATCTCTTCTCTAAGCATCTCATAGGCAAACTTGCAGGCGTTTTTGGCTGGGGGTGAGTAGCCTAAAATTTCCCAATAACGATCGCTGGCAATGACGCGATCGCTGACAATATCCCAATCCCAAACTCCTTCGCCGATACCCCGAATGGCGAGTTGATAGCGTTCTTTGACTACGCTTAATTCCAGTTCCAGTTTTTTTTGCTCAGTAATATCGATGTTGGCCCCAGCAAGACGGTAAATCTCTCCGGCTTCGTTGCGAATCGGAAAGCTGCGGTTCCAGAGCCAGCGAATGGAGTTATCGGGACGGATAATCCGATAGGCAAAGGAGCAAACCTCTTTCCCTTGACAAGCTTGCTGGTTAAACGTGACTACGGCATCGCGATCGTCTGGATGAATAAAATCGAGCCAAGCTTGAGGATTGTCATAGGTTTGCTGCAACGGCGTTTGGTAAAGATATTCCCAGGCTGGGCTGGTATAAATCATCTGCTTACTATCGAGGGATTTGAGAAAAAACACATCTTGACTGTTGTCAAAAATTTGTCGGAGTTGGGCTTCGCTTTCTCTGAGGGCAGTTTCTAGCTGCGTGCGTTCGGCTTCTAACCTTTTCCTCTCGTTAATATCAGTGACATACCCGATAATCTGAGTTAAGTTGCCGTTAGCATCTGCAAAAAACTGTGCCTGAGTTTCAATCCAGATGTAATGCCCAGACTGATGTTGCCACCGATATTGCAAGTAGAGATGTCCCTGACGTTCAAAATACTCTGCGGCGGCCGTTTGCACCCGTTTCTCATCCTCTGGATGAATGTTAGCAAACCAATCGGCTGATGTCTGGGGCATTTCAGAGGCGCTATAGCCAAACACCTGATCGGCATTGATGCCCCACATCATGCGATTGGAGGATGTATCCCATTCATACAGCACTTGTTTAGTGGCTAGCTGGGCAGCATGATGGCGGTTTTGCCACTCTAGCAAGACGTTGATATAGGCGGCTTGTCTAGCTTCAGCTTGCTTCTTTTGGGTGATATTGCGTGCCACGCACAAAAAGGACGTGACGGTTCCATCCATGTTATATTCTGGAACGACACGGGTTTGAAACCAGATGGAGCGCGACTGAAGGCGAAGTTGATATTCAATCGTTTGTTCTTGCCTGGTTGCTGCTACTTGTTGAGTGAGAGTTTGCCACTCAGCAAGATGTTCTGGGGCAAGGGTGGCAGCGAGCAGTGGTTGACCAATCAGCGCTTCCGGCGTGTAGCCCAACTCGACCTCTACTGCTGCGTTGAGATAGAGGTAGTGTAAGTCTCGATCGAGCCGAAAAATCACGTCAGGGGAACGATCTAGCAATGCGATAAGCTCTTGCCCTTGTTGCTGGAATCGGGTCGCCGTTTCGCTGTGTTGAATGGCGATCGCCACCTGAATGGCAAGTTGTTCTAAAAATGTGACCTCAGCCGGTTGCCAATCACGCGGCACAGCCGATTCACTAGCGCTAACCAGTCCCCAAAATTGGTTGTTAACGATCGCCGGCACGAGAACTTTGGCTCTAATCTGCAAGCGCTCTAATAACTCAACATGGCAGGGGGTCATCCCTGCCGTATAGATATCAGCAACTACTCGCACTCGTCCTTGGCCATATCGATCTGCCCAATCTGGAGCAAAGCAAGGATCGTAAATCTCTTCACTGACAAAGGAGCGTTGACCGGCGGCGAGGGACTCTGCTACTACCTGGAACTGCCCATTTTCTAAAAAGTGATAGATCGACACGCGATCGCAGCCCAAAAACTGCCGCACTTCAGACACCGTGGCATTGAGTATTTCCGCCAAACTCAGCGAAGCCCGAATCCGCGTTGAGACTGCCATTAAAAGCTGCGATCGCTCTGTCTGAAGTTTCAAAGCGGCGATTGATGCCTCATCTGGCCGATCGGGTTCTACAGGTTGCAGCAAACGGCATAAACTTTCGTAGGTCAGCAGCCCTAGTAACTGCCCATTGTCGTCTAATATCGGCAAGTGCTGAATCTGGTGTTTTTGTAAAAGGCTCAGGGCAACATCAGGATTCGTTAACTCAGATTGCCGTAAGGCGATCGCTGGTGGTTCAATCACCTCTGCTAAAGTGACTCCAGCAAGCGATCGCCCACTGGCAACCAAACGTGTCACCACTCGTTCGCTGAACAGTCCCACCAGTTGGTTTTCACTGACTACAGCTAAACAGCCTATGCAGTCGTTAGCGCCCATACCGGGATCAAAGTTGCAATTGGAATTCAAAAGTGCGATCGCCTCTGTCACCAGCACATCTGGCGTAACTGTGATGGGCGGCGGTGCGATCGTGTTTTCTAGGGGAAGCTTTAGCAGAAATGAGTGGGGCAAGAACATAACCTTTCCAGCCGCAATAGTGGGATCAGAAACATCGGGTTATTCAGGGTAAAACCAGAACACCACCCAGAGATTGCTCTAACAATTCAGTCTAGCCTAAGTAGAAAAGTGCAAAAAAACCGCTATTTTGTGTTCAAGCCCCCACTGATTACAATTTTTAATTAATAATTTTTAATTTTTAATTGGAGCGAAGCGACTTGACTTATACTGAAAACACCTAATTGCTTGACGTTTGCTTAGGCAAAGAAAACTTTGCTTGTTAATTTTTTACTGGGTTTAAAAGTCAAGCTACAAGCTGTTTTCAGTATAGAATAATTTATTTATCAGGTTGCTTTTGGCTGAGTTTCTCAGTACTTTTACGAAAACAGTATTTAACATCTAGTAATTTCCCCATTGCTAGTAAAAACTTCCTCTTGATGCACTTAGGTAAACAAGGCAGCAAAAGCAAAATCCATCAGACATTAAGGGATTACTCTCTTTTACAAGCAATCCTCTGGGCCTAATTTTAAAGAGTAGAGTTTTAAATTCAACTCCACTCTCATTGTTCAGGGTTTAACTATGACGGCAACCTACGATATTCGCCTCGTAATCCTTTCATTCTGCATTTCTGTCTTTGCTGCTTATACAGCACTTAACCTAGCAGGACGAATCATGGCAGTTCGTAATCTAGCACGTCTTTTTTGGCTTGCTGGAGGTGCGGCTGCAATGGGCATTGGAATTTGGTCAATGCACTTTATTGCCATGCTGGCTTACCAGCTTCCTACACCAGTTTTTTACGATCTACCCATTGTGCTTTTGTCCCTGATGTTAGCGATCGTTGCATCAGGAGGGGCATTGTTTATTACCAGTTACCGAGAGACAACCTTCAATCTAGTCATAGGTGGAATTGTGCTGGGAAGTGGAGTTGGCGCAATGCACTACACCGGTATGGCAGCCATGAGACTTGAGGGAACGGCTCACTATAATTTGCTGTTTATTATTGCCTCGATCCTCTTTGCCCTATGTGCTTCTATCATCGCTCTCTGGCTAACATTCCGAATTAAAGGGGAAGCAAATCCAATTGACAAATTGCGAAAAATCAGTAGTAGCGTCATTATGGGGGTTGCAATCTGCGGAATGCACTATACGGCAATGGAAGCTGTCTGCTTTCATCCAACGGCTGAGACATCGATCGAGAGTTCTCGCAACCTAATAGATGTATCTAGTCTGGCTATTGCAATAGGTGCTGCAACAATAGTCATTTTAATCCTGGCTTTAATTGCGTCATTTGTCACCCAACAAATCAGCATCAAACTGGCAATGAAAGCTAAAGCACTAGAGAAAATAGAAAAAAGCGAAGAACGATTTCGCTCTCTGTTCCAAAATGTTTCTAATATCATTGCCACACTTGAAGGCAATGGACAAATTACCTATGTCAGTTCCTCTATCACCAACATCCTTGGATGCAGTCCAGAGGATTGGATGGCAGAAAATCTTGCGAAACTGGTGCATCCTGACGACCAATTAATAGCTGAAAATCTCTTCGGCTCTACCTTTGACAATCCAGCCCTTGATGTGACGGCAGAATTCCGTTTGCGTCATGCAGATGGCTGCTGGCGAGACTTTGAGGTAATTGTCAAAAACCTTTTAGATGACCCCAATGTAGCGGGCATTGTGCTTACCTGTCGAGATATCACCGAGCGAAAACAAGCAGAAGCCGATATGCGTAAAGCACTGGAGAAAGAGCGAGAACTAAATGAATTGAAGTCGCGCTTTATCTCAATGGCTTCTCACGAGTTTCGTACCCCCCTAGCAGTTGTGTCGTCTTCCATTGGTATCCTAGAAGATTATGGATACCGCCTCAATCCAGCCCAAAGCAAAAAGCAATTTCAGCATGTCCAAAAGTCGATCAATCGTATCACCCAACTACTAGACGATGTGTTGATGATTAACCAAGCAGACCTTAACGGGCTGGAGTTTAAGCCAGCACCCGTTAATATCTTGCAATTTTGTCACAATTTAGTGGAGGAAATCCAGATCAGCGCTCCTCAACACATAATTAATCTGTCTATTATCGATGAGCGTAAATCAGTTAGTCGTAGCTGGTTCTATCTAACTTTGTCTTTGGCTCTGAAAATGGCGAAGCATTCGAGTCAAGCTCTCTGCGCTACTAGGCTAATCTTTAATCCCTATGCTCCGCTCTCTAAAGATCCGCTGCTTCGACATAAAATCCGTCAGCATCAGAATCGTAATAACCCTCAACTGGATGAGAAATTACTCCAAAGAATTCTGTCTAATTTGCTAACGAATGCAGTCAAGTATTCCGAGCCAGGAAGCACAATCTACTTCAAATTGGTTTTGCAATCAGAAAGTATTGCCTTTCATATTCAAGATCGAGGCATTGGCATTCCCGTTGAAGATCAAGCCCTTTTATTTGAGTCGTTTCACCGCGCTAAGAATGTAGGACGCATTCCCGGTACTGGTTTAGGGCTGGCGATCGTCCGCAAATGTGTCGATATACATGGTGGTGAAATCAAGGTAGATAGTCATGTAGGAATCGGCACAACCTTCACGGTTACGCTTCCCCTGAAGCAAACCAGAAAGAGTTATGACACTGAGAACGAATCGATCAAACACCTTGTTTTAGCAGCATAAGGAGAAATAATCGTGCAATCTACTATAAAAAAGATTCTAGTTGTGGAAGATGAACCTCAAGTTCGGGAGAATATTGTCTCAATTTTGGGGTTTGAAGGGTTTTATCGAACTGCGGCTGAAAATGGCTTGATTGGCTTACAAAGAGCAAAAGAAGAAATGCCAGATTTGATTATTTGCGATGTCATGATGCCTGAATTGAATGGCTATGAGTTTATCGAATCGCTCCGTCAAGACCCTCAAATGGCAAGCATTCCCGTTATTTTTCTCACCGCCAAAGCCGATAGAATTGACTTTCGGCAGGGAATGGAATTGGGTGCAGATGACTATCTAACCAAACCCTTCACTCCCTCTGAACTCCGACGAGCAATTGAGGTTCAGTTCAAAAAGCAAACGATCATTGCTCAAAAGAATCAGGTGAAATTTCAGCAGCTTTGTAACACGATTACAGTGTCATTACCCCATGAACTGCATACGCCTTTGCAAAGTATTATTGCATTACCACAGTTATTAATGGAAGAATGGGACTTTACACCGGATACTGAGAAATTAGAAATGATTGAGACAGTTTATACATCTGGCAAACGGCTTTATGGCTTGACCCAAAACTTTTTGCTCTATGCCAAACTGGAAGTAACCATATCCGATGCAGAAAAAGTTGCTGGTATCCGAGAATATGCGCCTCATACCTTTCTTAAAGTGATGGTTGAAGAGACTGCATATCAGGAAGCCGAGAATGCACAGCGAACACTAGATTTAGAGATCGATCTACAAGATGAAGCTGTACAGATTTCATCTGCGAGTCTCAAGAAAGTTATCCAAGAATTGATTAACAATGCTTTCAAATTTTCTCAGTCTGGTTCTAAAGTCAGTGTCATTGGCGTTCCTAGCAATAACCTTTATTCGCTCTATGTCATCGATTACGGTCGTGGTATGACCTCTGAGCAAATTGCGAATGTAGGTGCTTATATACAGTTTAATCATAAGTTGTATGAACAGAATGGTGCTGGATTAGGGCTAATTACTTCTAAGCGCTTAATTGAATTGTATGGAGGAGAGTTCACCATCGAGAGTATACCTGGCAAACAGACTATTGTTCGGATTGCATTGCCAATGCCAGTCACTTCTCAAGATGATGAGCTAGGCAAAAATTGAATCACATTCAAGAAGTTGAGAAGAGGCTTCAAGATGCTAAATTTACTTCATCCCCTTTTGAATTCAAACGGCTTTATTCCACATGGACATTGCTATCTTTGGAAACCAGCATTGGTCTGGCTGCATATACTTTCTGATAGTGTAATTGCATTGTCCTACTTCTCTATTCCTTGCTTGCTTGTCTACTTTGTCTCTAAACGACGCGACATTCCATTTAACTGGATATTTCTGATGTTTGGTGCTTTCATTATTGCTTGTGGCACCGGACACCTGATGGATATCTGGACATTATGGTATCCAACTTACTGGTTGTCAGGTTTAGTCAAAGCCTTGACAGCGCTTGTTTCAATGTATACAGCTTTGGAACTCATTCCTCTGATTCCTAAGGCGCTAGCGTTATCTAGTCCGGCTCAGTTAGAAGCAGCAAATCGAGATCTGGCACAAGCTCTCAAACAGTTGCAGCAGACACAATCTCAACTGATTCAAACTGAGATTAAACTGGCTAAAACCGAGATATTACAGCAAAGCGAAGAGCGATTTCGCTCGTTGCTACAAAATGCATCGAATATCATCGCCACCTTAGGAGCGGGTGGACGAGTCGTTTATGTTAGCCCTTCTTTGACGCATATTCTGGGATATCAGCCAGAAAGTTGGATTGCGAAAAATCTTCCTGAGTTAGTCCATCCAGACGATGGCCTTTATGCAGAAACTCTGCTTTGTCGAGCCTTTGATAATCCATCTCAAAAAACAATAGTAGAATTTCGTTTGCATCATGCGGATGGTTCCTGGCATGACTTTGAGGCGATCGCTAAAAACCTCCTAGATGAGCCAAATGTAGCGGGCATTGTGATCACTTGTCGAGATGTCACCGAGCGAAAACAAGCAGAAGCTGATGTCCGTAAAGCATTAGAGAAAGAACGAGAACTAAATGAATTAAAGTCGCGCTTTATCTCAATGGCATCTCACGAGTTTCGCACCCCTCTGGCGGTCGTATCTTCTTCTATTGGTATCCTGGAAGATTATGGAGATCGCCTCAATGCAGCCCAAAGCCAGAAGCAGTTTCAGCATGTCCAAAAGTCGATCAATCATATCACCCAATTACTAGACGATGTGTTGATGATTAACCGAGTAGAAGCTGGGAAACTCGAATTCATGCCAACTCCAATCAATGTTATGCAGTTTTGCCACAGTCTAGTGGAAGAAATACAACTCAGTGCCCCTTACCATCAGATTACGCTGTTTATTACCGATGAACGGGACGCAGCTAGCAAAAGTCATGCTCAACTCGACAAGAAGTTACTCCAATCTATTTTGACTAACTTGTTGTCGAATGCTGTCAAGTATTCGTTTGCAGGAAGCACAATTGACTTCAACCTGATTTGTCAAAATGAAAAGACGATCTTTAAAATTCAAGATAAAGGTATTGGGATTCCCGATGACGATCGAGACCACTTGTTTAAGACCTTTCATCGGGCTAAGAATGTAGGGAATATTCCCGGAACAGGGTTAGGGCTTTCAATCGTCAAGAGATGTATTGACCTGCATGGTGGTGAAATACAGGTACATAGTCAAGTAAATATGGGTACAACCTTCACGATTACAATCCCCACAAATCAAATAGAACTCATAGCTGGCAAACCGCTGCTCCCGTCGTTACTGTACTCACACTGAGGGCTAGCTGTCTAACGGGAGCAACGCGAAAAAGTGAGATTGGGGTTTAATTCTCAGTTATATAGCTAAAATCTCAATAAAAACAGTTATTTCACTGTGATGCCTGCGGTTCTTGCAAGCCTACGCACTATTAAACAGGTGATTTCTACCCCAGGGCGAACGCATCTAAAGTACTCTCAATGGCAAACAAGGTTAATATCTGATGAAAAAATTAATATTTCTGATTTGATTTATTTCCCAAGCCTGGAAGCAATTGCTTTATTATGCTTACTGCTTGGAGGTGAATGAGTATTCGTGCCAATCGCTTGATAAATATGATTGGCTGTGAGATTGGCTAAATCTGCTATGAGGAAACAATGGCGGCATCCCTGGTCTAGCTGTTTTTGGCTTAATGCAGCGACACAGGCAGTGGCATATCCTTTACGACGATACTCTGGTGGTGTATAAGCTAAATTCAGTAGACCGAAAAGTTTGGCGATCGTTCTGAGGAACAGACTAAAAATCAAATTTTTGTTTAATTAGCTGTATTATTTAATACAGTTATTTTGTTGTTTGGAAAAAATAAATTGATCAGAAAAGGTAATAGATAAACCCCAGACCTTTGGGCTAGGGACAACCTTGTATTACTTGGTAAAAGGGCTTTGTTTGACTATCATTTAGTTCGCTTCCCGTCAGTAACCGATGAAACTTGGGTTTTTAGAGCAAATTGTGAAAGATAATACTAAACCATGTATTACACGGGATAAAGAACCATTTTTAACGTGTATTACATGGAAGAACGATTTTCTTTAACCGTGTATTAGATCATCGCCAAGATGCAAGATTATTGGATATAGATTGGCGTAAACACCGTAGGCTTGGCTCTATTGGTACGCTATGTTGCCCAAACCAGAGCTTACAACAAGCCGATCATTAAACACCGCTTCATTCTTGCGATCGCCTCAGAGTCCTCAGAGTCAAGCTAGTAGTACGCCAAGGGAACTTGGCGGGGTAAAGGGTAAGGGCGAAGGGGGAAAGGGTTTAAATCCCTTACCCTTTTCCCTTTCCCCAGCCCTCACAAGCGCATTTTTGGGTTGGCAGACTACTAGTGCTGCCCTTCCTCTAGCATTTCCTAGTCGTTAAATTTACACCCGACGGAGGAATAGTCACGATTGGGCTAGAATGCTTTGATGCTGGTGTGCAAATTACCGTCAGCGATACAGGCATTGGCATCCGTCCTGATTTTCTGCCGTTAGTCTTCGATCGCTTCACTCAAGCAGAAGTACCCAACCGCCATACACCGGGAGGAGTAGAAATTGGGTTGGCGATCGCCCACCACCTGATCGAATTACACCACGGTACAATTGAAGTAGCAAGCGAAGGGGAAGGACAAGGCGTAACCTTTACTATCCGGCTGCCTTAATAAACGCAACTAAACTGGATTCAAACGCCTCTGTGTAGAAAGCGTAAATTATGCAAGTCAACAGAGATAATCAGCACCCTATCAATGATCCATTGCAGAATGCAGATGCACTCCTGTGGGCGATGATTGAAAATCTACCGGGGGGAGCCGCGTTTGTAGTTGACTCCGATTTGCGCTATCGGCTGGCCGAAGGGGAGGCACTGACTGCTGCGGGTTTCAAGCCCGAAGATTTCATTGGGAAAACGATTTTTGAGGCATTACCGCCCGATTTAGCCGCGAGTTATGAAGTGCGTTACCGTAAAGCACTAGCGGGTGAGCCGTTTGAAGTGGAACATACAGACCAAGATCGCTTCTACATCTCACGGGGTACGCCGTTGCGGTCTACCAACGGGGAAGTTTATGCGGTGCTGGTTGTCTCCTATGACATTACCGATCGCAAACGGACAGAAGATGCCTTACGTGAGTCGGAAGAAAAATATCGATCGCTGTTCAACTCAATGGACGAAGGGTATTTCCTTTGTGACGTGATTTTTGACAAAAACGATTGGCCCATTGACCTCTTCTATATCGATGAGAATCCAACCGCCATCCGCATGACGGGGCAAAGTTTTTGTGGGCAGCGACTTAGAGAAATTAGTCCAAACTCTGAAGAATATTGGTACGAGATATTTGGTCGCGTTGCCCGAACGGGTCAAGCTGAACGGCTAGAGGGATACGCCGAACCTGACCAAATTTGGTACGACTTTTATGTATTTAAAGTTGGTCGTGATGATACTCGACGAGTTGCGGTTGTATTCAATGACATCACCGATCGCAAGCGCACAGAAGCACAGTTGCGCCGCGCTGCCGAACTCGATGCCTTCCGGGTGAAGCTGTCGGATGCGTTGCGATCGCTCTTTGATGCCGTTGAAATTCATGCAGCAGTGACGCGCATCACCATGAACTTCTTTGAGGCAGACCGATGTTACTACTGCGAAATCATTGACGGCAACGCCATCATTCGGCGAGATACCTACCGCGAAGGTTTGCCCTCCGTTGCGGGGGTATATCCCCTCAGCGACTTCCCCATCTTCAAAGTAGCGATCGATGCGGGTCGTCCTTTGGTGGTTGAGGATGCCCATGCGACGGACTTACTGGATGAGGCGTTGAGGCAACTCTGTTGTCAGATGCAGGTGATTTCCTTTATCAATGTACCTGTGATTAAAGAGGGCAAGCCTGCTGGAGCTTTCTGTATTACCCAAACCACGCCAAGGAACTGGACAGAATTGGAAACGGAACTAGCGCAAGAAACCGCCGAACGGATTTGGGCTGCCGTCGAACGCGCCCGCGCTGAAGCAAAATTGCGTGAATCAGAAGCCAAATATCGATCGCTGTTTGAGTTGATGAACGAGGGGCTGGCGATCGGTGAGCTTGTCCGTGACGAAAGTGGTCGCGCTGTGGATGCCCGTTATCTTGAACTCAACCCAGCCTATGAGAGACAGACAGGATTTGACCGGAGCAGCGCCCTCGATCGGTTAGCGAGCGAAGTTTTTCCAACCTACTACCGCACCTGGTTGGAGAATGTTGAGCGCGTCCTCAGAACTGGACAGCCGGAACGCTTTGAAGAGTTCGTTCCAGACAATCAGAAGTGGTTTGCGTTTCACGTCACTCCTTTTGGCAAAGCAGACGGTTTCACGGTGTTCTACGACGATATTACTGAGCGCAAACGCCAAGAACAAGAGCAGGCGTTTCTACTCAGCCTCAGCGACGCATTCCGCCCGATTGCCGATCCGGTCGAGGTGCTGCGAACCGCGATGGATCATGTGGCGGATCATTTCGAGGTTGATAGCGCGGTCTATCACGAGTTCGATGCAGACAGTGAACGCGTTGTGACGCGGGAGGGACGCACGAACTCACGCATCTCCATGCCATCCCTGTGGCGACTGCAAGACTTCGGATTTTATGATGATTTGATTGCCGGACGGACGATCTATTACGACGACACGGAAACCGATCCACGATTGCAAGACAGCCGCGAGTCCTATCGCGCGGCGAGAATCCGCACGGGCGTGGGTGTCGCCTTGATCAAACGCGGACGGCTGACCGCTATGCTCGGAATCACGCACAGCGAACCGCGTCACTGGATCGATGCCGACTTGCGGCTGCTAGAGGAAGTAGCAGAGCGCACCTGGGCGGCAGTCGAACGCGCCCGCGCCGAAGAATCTTTGCGCGAATCAGAAATTCAGCGGGTGCGAGAACAATCTGCCCGAGAACAAGAACGGCAACGCGCAGAGGCACTGGCAGAACTCGATCGCGCCAAAACGAACTTCTTTAGCAACGTCAGCCATGAATTCCGCACACCGCTAACGCTCTTGCTGGCTCCCCTACAAGATGCCTTGAGCGATTCGGTAAATCCCCTAACTCAAGAACAACGCGATCGCTTAGAAATCGCACATCGCAACAGCTTGCGTTTGCTGAAACTAGTTAATACCCTGCTCGACTTCTCCCGCATTGAAGCCGGACGTATGGAAGCAGTTTATGAACCGACCGACTTAGTAATGTTCACCACAGAGTTGGCCAGTGTATTTCGTTCCGCCATTGAACGGGCTGGGCTGCGGCTAGTGGTCGATTGCCCACCGATGAGTGAGCCTGTGTACGTAGACCGCCAAATGTGGGAGAAAATTGTTCTCAACTTGCTCTCCAACGCCTTTAAGTTTACCTTAGCAGGTGAAATTGCCGTCAGGTACAATCGTTGCTTATAGCCCTGGTGTTGGTCAGGGTGCTACTTTTACTGTCAAGCTACCGTTAATGTTATAGAGCTTTGGCTAGACTTGTTTGCTGGAGTAATGATTAAAAAGCTGAAAGAGGCTAATATGAACATATTAGATTGTGAGCAAGATTTAGAAGCTTTATTGGATTATCTCTACCAAAATCAACGTTACAATTTTAAAGATTTTAAGCTAGTGAATTTAATGTATCGGTTGCAAGAGCAAATGCAACAATTACAGATTGATAATTCTAAAGAATACTTGCAATATTTACAGAATTATTCCCAAGAATTGACTGTTATAGTTAATAAGCTCTTGAGCAAATCTTTGGAGTTATTTTGTGAGGATAATTCCTGGAATTATTTAGCTAACAAAATCATTCCTCAGATCATTTCAAGTAAGCAATCAGACGAAAGAATACGAGTTTGGAGTGTTGACTCTGCTTCTGGAGTGGAAGTTTATAGAATAAGTATGTTGTTAGCAGAAGCTCTGGGGATGGAGCAATATTTGCGACGAGTGCAAATTTTTGCCACAGATAAAAATGAAGATTTACTGCAACAGGCGCGACGAGGTATTTATAGTCACTTAGAATTGGCAGATATTCCAGGCGAACTTTTGTATAACTACTGCGAACAAACTGAGCAAAGTTATACTTTTAACGTTAAATTGCGTGGTTCAATCATCTTTGGTCGCCATGATCTGGTTAAAAATCCGCCCATATCTAAAATTGATCTGCTTGTGTTCCGTAATCTAGATAAATTTGACTTTGAAATCCAAGCAAATATTCTGCTTCGTTATCATTTTGCCTTAAATGATAACGGTTTTCTCTGGCTAGGAAAACCGACAAGCTTGAGTAACGATACACAAATTTTTAGAACTATTAGTAATAAGCACTATATTTTTGTCAAAGCAGGGAATCTCACTTTAGAAGAACATTTACTGATTCGCTCCGGGACTTCTTGTGAGAAAGTACCCAAATCTGCAATTTCTCAAATTATCCACTTCTGGGAAGCTGCCTTCCAAACCAGTTCATTTGCCCAACTTGCAGTAGATCGTCGGGGAAACCTGCTCATGGCTAACAATCAGGCTGAGACTCTGTTTGGTTTAAAAAAAGATAATCTCGGTATGGGATTGCAAGATTTGAGAATAGGGCAAATAGTAAATTTCGCAGATTTGATGAGACAGTTAAATCGCGATCGCTGCTCACTGAGCCAAAAGAATATAGTATGGACAACTAGCCACGGAAGTACTTAAATGGTAGGGGACTTCCAGAAAATCAATTATCCAATTTACTCAGATAATATTTCTCTTTCTCCCCCTGCCTACACAGTAATGGGATATTTTTTTAGTTGGAAATCCCTAAACCAGTGCTGTTGTCGCTTTCACAGCAAAAATCTTCTCAATCACATCTTCTACAACCTTATCTGGCGTAGAAGCACCAGAAGTAATTCCCACGACAATTTCACCATCTGGCAACCAGTTTTCTGTAGTTATTAATTGCCCATTTAATTGTCGATGTTCTATAGAATCTCCTGATTTAATCCGTTCAACAGTATCAATGTGATAAGAAGGAATTCCCCGCTCAAAAGCAATTTGTTGCAATTGAGTAGTATTAGATGAATTAAACCCACCAATTACTACCATTAAATCTAAATTGTGTTCCACCAATTCCAACATTGCATCTTGACGTTCTTGAGTAGCATCACAGATGGTATTGAAACTTTGGAAATGCTGAGTTAACTCGGTGGGGCCATACTTCTGCAACATAGTCCGCTCAAAAAGTTTGCCGATTTGCTCAGTTTCGCCTTTAAGCATTGTAGTTTGATTAGCAATGCCAACTCTTTCTAAATCGCGATCGGGGTCAAATCCTGCTGAACAAGCTTTAGCAAATTTTGTCAGAAATTCTTCACGGTTTCCACCATTGAGAATATAGTCAGCAACATAATTTGCTTCTTGCAAATTCAACACAATTAAATATTTGCCAGCAAAGGAACTAGTAGCGACTGTTTCTTCGTGCTTATATTTACCGTGAATTATTGATGTATAGTCAATTTTTTTGTGCTTTTCTACTGTATTCCAAACTTTAGAAACCCAAGGACAAGTTGTATCAACAATTTTGCAGCCTTTATCGTGAAGAATCTGCATTTCTTGAACGCTAGCCCCAAAAGCTGGCAATATGACTACATCACCAATACCAACAACAGAAAAGTCTTTATTCTTTCCTTCAATGGGGATGAATTCTACTTCCATCTCCTGCATTCGCTGATTTACAGAAGGGTTGTGGATAATCTCGTTAGTAATCCAGATGTGTTCTGTGGGGAAGTGCTGACGAGTTTCGTAGGCCATGGCCACAGCCCGTTCTACACCCCAGCAAAAACCAAAGGCTTGTGCTAGCCGGATTGTCACATCACCCCGTTGCAGGGTGTAATTGCGATCGCGGATTTCTTGAATCAAGTTACTCTGATACTCAGATTGCAACTGGGTGGCAACTTCTGCTTGATGACCAAAGCCCTTACGATTGTAATTTTCTGAATGTTGCAGGCTGCGCTTAAAAGCTTTTGTATCCATTAGATTTGTCTACTTCAACCACTATTTTTATTTTCTCGCGCCAAGCCGCGATTTATACAGAGTTGTATTCAAAGATATTACTTCTTTTTGTCCTTTAACTTTTTTCTCCCGAAGGGCGCTGTGATTTTAATTCGATTTCGCTATAAATCTGCAATGCAGAACGCCAAACTATATAGCCTTCAGGACTTAAATGTAAGCCATCAGTACTAAATTCGCGGCGGAGATTTCCTTCCTTGTTGGTAAACAGGGGATATAAATCGAGATATTTGACACCTTTTTTGGTAGAAATACTTTGCAGTTGCTGATTTAACTCCCGAATGCGGGTATTGGTAACAGCTAGAAGTTTATCTCGTCCTTTCCAGGTTGCTTCCTGTGCCCCATGTGGCAAAATCGATTGGACAACAATTTGCGCGGTGGGATGCCTCTTTCGGAGGTAATTGATAATTTGTCGCTGATTATCTAAAATTTCCTCGTCGTTCACCCCGCGAATGAGGTCATTAATACCAATCATCACAAAAATTACCTCTGGCTGGGTGCGGTCAAATATTTTCAATCTTTTCAAGAGTCCATTGCTGGTTTCGCCAGAAATTCCTTGATTGAGCCAATTTTTACCTTCGGGTAGCAATTCAGGGGGAAACCATAAACTCAGAGAATCTCCCGCCAGGATGGTTAAATGGGGAGGACGTTGGTCAGCAGCGACCTTGGCTTCTTGCTTGAGGATGTCTACCCACTCCTGGTAAGTGAGTTGGTGACGGCGACCCAAATTAGGTGTAGCAATTTGGGATGAGTTGTTCAGGTTGATTGGTTCTGGGGATGTTACTATCCCAAAAAAAGCGGCCAATTTCTGCTGTTGCCAGATTAGCAGAATGACCGCCAACATTAGGATGCCGTTGGTTAACAGCGAGAAAAATGCCCAGATAGGGAAGGTTTTTGCAGAAGTAGTCACGACTAGCGAAATTTACCAATTATTTGAATCAAATTTTAACGCTAGCGATCGCAAATCAGCCCCATTTTAGATTTTTCTTTCAATCCCAACTCCTAACTCTTGTACAGACACAGATTTTTCGCATCTCTACTCCCAACTCAGCGCTCTTTACTAAGTGGGACGATCGCCAAACTCTGAGTTGTAACCTTCTTCACCATGTTCATTGATATCCAAACCTTGTAATTCGGCTTCTTCTTTGACACGCAACCCGACTGTAGCATCGATAACCTTGAGAATAATCCATGTTCCAGCACCTGCGATCGCATAGGCAATGGCGATTGCTACTAGTTCAACTCCCAATTCACCAAAATTACCACGCAGCACTCCGTCTTTACCTCCGCCGTTGACTTGAGTTGTGGCAAAGATAGCTGTTAAAATTGCCCCCACCGTACCACCAACGCCATGCACGGGATAAGTATCTAAAGCATCGTCAATTTGCAGCTTATGCTTGAAACTCACGGCATAGAAGCAAACAAAGGCAGTGATGAAACCAACTAAAATTGCTGATAGTGGTGTCACAAATCCGGCAGCGGGGGTGATGCCTACTAAACCAGCAACGGCTCCTGTAGCTGCTCCCACGGCTGTGGGTTTACCCCGTAAAACTGCTTCCAAAATTAGCCACATTAAAGCCGCCGCCGCCGCCGCCGTATTGGTGGCAACAAAGGCTGTTGTTGCTAAATTTGTTGTTAAGTTACCAGAAGTTCCACTCGCAACAGATAAGGCACTCCCAGCGTTGAAGCCGAACCAGCCAAACCAGAGCAAGCCAGCACCCAGCAAAATGAAAGGAACATTGTGTGGTGGGCTAAGGCGATCGGGATGGGTTTTCCGAGGCCCAAGGACGATCGCTGCTACCAGAGCAGAAACCCCAGAGCTAATATGAACTACTGTGCCACCTGCAAAGTCAAGGGCACCTAATCCACCAGCCAAACCTAAAAATCCACCTTTCGCCCATACCATGTGGGCTAGGGGGGCGTAAACAAAGGTTGACCACAGCAGTACAAACAGCGAATAGGCGCGGAAACTCATTCGCTCAACCAGCGCCCCAGAAATTAAGGCTGGGGTAATAATGGCAAACATAGCTTGATAAATCGTGAATGCCTGGTGGGGAATCGTTCCGGCATAAGAGACGACATCAGCGTATTTGGGGTCTGCGGCTTTGAGCGCATCTTCATAAGGCAGATGCGGTAAGTAGCCTTGAGTCTCTAAACCGACACCGTTTAACCCAAACCATTGCAATCCACCGATGAATGGCAATCCTGGCGCAAAAGAAAGACTATAACCCCAGAGAATCCAGGTAACTCCCACGATCGCCATTAACACAAAGCTCATCATCAATGTGTTTAAAATATTGCGCGATCGCACAAATCCACCGTAAAAGAACGCTAATCCTGGTGTCATTAACAGCACTAGGGCTGCTGAAATCAGCATAAATGCCGTATCTCCAGTATCAGCAGCAGGTACAGCAGCTGGTGTTTGGGCAAAAGCACTGCCCAATAGCGGCCCTGCTAAAAACAGTAGGGTCATAACCCCAATCATTACAACTTTCTTCACCACTTCTTTTTCTTCCTAAGCACCAATGATTTGTATCCTTAACTACATTTGATTACTTTTAGCTACATATTTTTGTCTTTAAAGTTACTTAACCTTAATTTTCAGTGAATGTTAACAAAAAAAATATAATCCTGATTGTAGTTGCCAAAATTGAAGTCAGGATATATACATGCACTGATTGCATCTTTTTTTTTACAGGATATTATTTTATGCAAGCGCTACAAAATTACAAATTTTTAGTTACTTACTGTAACAAATCAAGATCCTTGTAAATATCGATAAATTATTCGGTTAGAAGAATCGTGCTATTCAGGACAAGCAACTAAGCTAAGATGCATTTAATTTTCACAAGTTAGAGATTTTGTGAGAAGGCAACCATCCAAAACCAGGCTAAGTTGCCCATTGGCAAGAACGCTAGTTCCTTGGATGTAGGCAGCAACTAGGATTGTTTCCCCCAGAGGACGGATCGCAGAGGATTGCTTAGTGATGATGCAATCTACTTCTAAAGCACATCGTTTATCTAAGTAACGAAATATTAATAACGGCTTATCCTGCTTGAAAGCATTTAGTGTATCTGTACTGTAAGTGTTAACTGGGGTGGGAAGGTCGTTAGGACAAATCAGCACATCAGTCAATAAATGGATAGGGACAAGCATTTCTGTTGTTAAATCCTCACCAGCGCAACCAAGGAAGCCACTGGTGCCAGAAGACTGCAAAAATAACATCCGCCCCGCTTGAGTTTGGATAATTTGTTCGGACTGGGATAGACAAATCTGCTCTACAGAATCGGCAACAAATGCATAGACTCTAGAGTTAGCTTGACAGACGATCAGTTGAGCAATTTTTTGATCGAGGGGAATTTGGAGCGAGAAGGCTGTACCATGTCCAGCTTTAGACTTCAATACTATTCTTCCTTGAATAGCTGTTAATTGCTTGCAAACTTCAGTTAATTCTGCTCCTAACTCTAAGGCAGCGCGATCGCATAAAACAGATGAAACCTCTGGTTCAATGACCAGTTCTTGTAAGATATCCCCTGGTTTTGTCAGGGCGAGTCCTTGGGCTAAAGCCTGTTGATAGATTTGAGATAAGTTAAGTCCTGCGCCATCATCACAGCCATCAATAATCAGTTGATTTCCCTGCTGGTAAACTTGAATTTCGATAATACCGTTGCTATTTTTACCTAACTGTTGGCGTGTTTGGCTAGACTCTATACTTTGCTCTAGTAAATAGCAACTTATATGCAACAGAAGGGCACGGAGGCGATCGCTAAATCCCCGATCGACTTGGATATCGCTAATTTGTAAATGTAGTGTAGCAGACTTATCTTGTAGAGCTTGTAACTGAGACCAAAGCCGATGCAACGGTTCTAAGGCTACTTTTAAAGGAATAGTTGTAACTGTTTTGACTAAATTGGCAGAACGGTTAAGTAACTTTTCTTGCTGTATAAGTTCTTGTTTGATTTGGCGATGATTGTTATTAAGTGAATGAACAGTTGATGACACTTGAGACGCTTCAGCCAAAACAGATTGAAGAGTACTGTACAATTGCTGAGAGCGAGAAGCAGCTAAAGGAGAAAGGGTATCTGAAATTGCTGCTAAACGTCCTGACCATTCCTGTAGATTATCCAGCAGATGTTGTAATCTTTTAACTTGTCGGAGCAATTGCCCGATGGTATGTTGCTGTTGTTCTTCCTGACAAGCTTGTTGATTATAGTTAGTTAATAATGTTGCAATCAGCGTGTTTAGTTGTTCGAGATGCTTAATATTGATGGGTGTGGCGGCTGGAATACTTGTTGCAAGAATGGTATGAATGGATTCTTGCAAAGAGAGTGTATGGTGATGAGGAAAAGATTTAACTAGAGGTGCTTCAGTAGGCTGGGAAAAATCCCCTAACCAAGCATGAGAATCTCCTTCCTCATACTCCTTAAGGTTTGCTAGTTCCCCTACCTTGGCGGGAAACTGCTCGACATCTACGTGACAAAGGCTATCAGACTGGGGGCTAGTTTCACCTATTAGTTCCTCGTTCAGGTTTTCCTTGATAACTTGCTCTGGTAGAATCGCAGAAGATTCTACCTTGATTAAGCGATCGCTAAACTGGATAACTGGTTGATGTTGCTGCGGTTGTACCGATATATCAAGGTTTATTTCCTGGGGGATGGTGCTTTGTTGGCGATCGCCAAACTCTCCTTGCAGACGAGCAACAATGGCAGACATCCGCTCCAGAATTTCTACTTCCTCTATTTTTGAGGCTGTTAAAAATGCCATCAACAGCATCTGTAAGCAATCCAATCCTTCCGACAATAGGGAGGCGATTGGGGCGTTAATAGTTGCCCGATACTGATACAAAAGCTGAAAAATCTCCCCTAATGCAGCCGCAACTATGGCAATGGCATCTAGCTCGGCTGCTATGGCAATCGAATGCAGAGAGCGAGCAGCTTCCATGAGAGCCAAAGCTGTACCAGGGTTACTGTCTTTTGTATAGTTAGGCAACTCCTGCTCCAAGAACAGTAACAAATCGATCGCTTCTTCTAGAAAGCGATCGTCGCTCTGCGGTTGGGGGACAAAATCGGTACTCATGAAAACAACTCTCAGTTTCTATGGGGTTTGTGACAATTCTATAAACTTCTTGCAGAAGTCGGGAAAAGGTGAAAGGGGAAGGTGGGGCCCCCTCTGGGGATAAGGGGCGGGGGGAAAGGTTCTGTATTTTGACTTTCCCCTTTAACCTTTACCCTTTTCCCACCTCTTGCAAAAAGCACTTTTGCAAGAGGTCTTATGGCTTTGACATTGGTTGGAAGGCACAAGCAGCGATCTGGGCGATCGCTCTAAATTGCTCCTGAATTTGCGCGATTGACTCTAGCCCCGCGCTGATTTGGCGATCGCACGGTTCGACAGCAGAAACAACGTCTGTTGCTGCCACCTGGAGTTCTTGAAACCATTCCTCTATATTTAGCGTGTTTTCGCGGGCTTGACGGGCGAGAATTTCCACCTGTTCGGCAGCAGCTAGCAAACCTTGTTCCTGCTCGTTAGCTTTTGTTGCTTCGATGGCTGTATTCAAGGACAAAACTTGAATTTTGGCACTCAAGCTTTCCACAAGGCGAACAAAGCCAGAAGCTTGCTGACAAAATTCACCAAGGTATTGCAGCTGTTTATTAGTAACAGCAACAGTATCTTGAATACACATTAAATGTTCGCTGGCAAGCTCGGCGATTCTTGCTCCTTCTTGTACAGCTTGGCTCACCTGCTCCAATGGCACTAGTAACTCTGACCGATCAAAGGATTCAGATTTTTCGGGAGGCGATGACAGATGTTGAACCGGTGGAGCTACTATTTCAGCCCACTGCAAGTTAATTGTCAACATCATTCCTACTTGTTGCAGCAAACTGCGCTCTGTTTCCTGCCATTGTCGGGATTCAAGGCAATGATGAATAACTAAAAAACCCCAAGGCTGTTGTTTGACAATTAAGGGCAAACACAGACTAGCTTGCACCTGAAAGCGTTGCCAAAATTGTTGTTGGCGCGGAGTTAGTTCTAAGACTTCAGTTAGGTTGCTCTGCAAATGTTGTCCGTTACCAATATCGGTAGTAACAAACAAATTTATCGGTAGGGATTGGTTTAGTAGGGATGTCCAACCTGCTTGTGTAGCTTCAGCGATCGCCCTACTGCGATAATCTTCCTCAAAACGATAAATCAGGACGCGATCGGCGTTGAGAATATCTCGAAGGGCACTGACTGTAACCTCCAAAAGTGCAGTTTGACCTTTTGCTTGCTGCATTTGGCGATCGATCGCCGCAAGTTGTTCTCGCTGGAGTTGAAAAGCCCTTTGCACATTGTCGTCATTGTCAATGGGCGAATTTTTAGCCAAAGCTTGGATAAAAGCTTCAATTTGACTCACTTTCTGCTGTAATTGAGCGACCTTTGGCCCCTTAGCAGATAGAAAGACTGCTTTGAGGACAGCCACGTTAGCCAAAATTTCTTCTATTTGGATTTGATTGTCAACAGGCTGGGTTTCAGAATTAGGGTCTAAGGTTGCGATCGTCACAGAAAACTCCTTGGCAGCATCAAGTTAAATCAGTGGGTTTGCCATTGCAATGTCTGGGCGATCGCTCTGGTGTCTAAAATCCAGCGATCGCCTGGCAGAATACCTCGAACAAAATTTAGCAGTTTGTTTGGCGAAAAGTCAGTTGGTGCTGATTGTGTTTGCTGTAAATTCTGCCACTCTACATCGTAGACACGAGCCACCAAAAACCCGACTACCTGATTTTGCAGTTCAAGAACCAGAACCATCGGCTTTTCTGGTCGTGGCTGCTGCTTCAAAAGCGGCGCATAACCAAGCAAATGTTCTAAGTCAACCAGCCGCAGCATCTGTCCTTGCCAATTATAGAAACCTAAAATCCAACTTGGTAAGGCCGGGGCTAAGGAAATTTCTTGACTAGCGACATGAATAATGTCCAGTACTGAGTGGAATGGTAGTAATCCACTTCCTTGATTCCCCAAGGAAAAACGCAGAAATCTTTGCCGTTGTTCGCCTGATGTCAGCCCAGGAGCCAATGACTGAGTTGTTCCGGGCAACCCCAACCTATCAGCCAATATCTGGCTCATGCCTAGAAGAAGTACTTTGAGTGGTTCCTCGTTTGGTGCTACAGACAAGACAGCCATGTGGCTAATAAAGTTTAACTCCGCCACTTGCCGGTAAGACCACGGCACCAAACGCACAGCTTCCAAAGGAATATCGATTAAAGCAGGGGGCTTGTCCACAGGAATGCCACAAATTTCCCCAGTCCGCGTTTGAGTCAGAAGTAAAAAGCGCCCTGAAGTGTCAACCGCAGAGAGAACTTGGTGCGCCTGTTGAGGTTGTACTTGTGGAATAAACTTCTGGCGCAAGTCCACAATCGCGATCGTTTGCCCTCCCAAATCAACCATCCCGATACCACTTTCAACCGTACTGCTAATAGGAGGACAAGCAATCACCTTGAGAACTGCACCAACTGGCAGAGCAAATAAATAATCTGCGATCGCAAAAACAACGACTCGTAGGGAGTCGCGATCGCTCACAGCACCAGATAATCGCTTAAACGGAAAGGGAGTGTTGAGCATAGCAAGGGTAAAGGGTAAAGGGGAAAGGGGAAGGGGTAAAGGGTAAAGGGTAAAGGGGAAGGGGTAAAGGGGGAAGGGTGCAAGCCCCTAAACTTTATTTATGGAGGGGAAAAAGATTCAATTCCAGACTCTTGCGCGAGAATTGAGCCATCCTTACTTCAAACCCCTAACTTTAGTTATGGGGTTCCCTTTCCCCTTTCCCCTTTAACCTTTTCCCTGTCCGAAGGGCATTGACTGATTTATAGATTGAATTTGATTAGATAGCATACGGCTCAACTCCATAGCTTGACTAGAAAGTTGTGTATAAGTTGGTTGGTCTAGATAGCCCACTTCTAACGCTACTCTTAAAAGACTGCGAACTTCACCGGCAGACCCTTTAGCAATATGTTAGAAAGTTTAAGTATTCTTTGCGAGAATATCGTTCAAATCCTTCTGCAATATTTGTAGGTATTGATACGGATGCACGTCTTAACTGATCTCTTAAACCAAAGTCTTTACTCAGTTCACCTTCCTTAGTCCTTAAGTATATTTGCTTAACTAAGTCAATACCTTTTTGCCATACTTTTAAATCCTCAAAAGTTTCAATTTTTTTCCTTTCCATTCCTTCCCTTTCCCCCTTCCCCTTTCCCCTTTACCCCTATCTTAGTTAAGGGCTATGAACTAGTTCGGCGATCGCGGCTAGGAAGTTCTGTTCTGAATAGGGTTTGGTCAGGTAAGCTTTGGCTCCTAGAGCTAAAGCTAATTGGCGGTGCTTCTGTCCGCTACGAGTAGTCAGCATCACCACTGGAATGCCTGACAAACGCTCGTCTTGGCGATGGTGTTCTAAAAACTCAAATCCATTCATACTGGGCATTTCAATGTCACAAATCACTAAATCAACATCCCTGTGTTGAACCATTTGCGCGATCGCCTCTCGACCATCGCCTGCTTGTAACACTTGATAATCGGCTTTCTGGAGCGTCTGCACCAAACTTTGCCTTTGTACAACCGAATCTTCTACCACTAACACCGTCAGTCGGTTAGGTTGAGCAACGGCTGTATTAACTTCCATTGGCTGTTGCTGTGGTGTTAGCTGGGATTGTACTTGGTGAGCAAGAACAGGCTCGGACGCGGGCAATAGTTTAGTTGCAATTGATGTCGGGGAAGCCGGCATCATATCTGTCTCCCAGGTTTGCCGAACTAACTCCAATGGGTCAATGGTTAAGGTGAGGCTACCATTTCCCAACACACTGTAGCCTTGGATGTAACTAGGTAAAGTCACGACGCTACCGAGGGATTTAATTACTAATTCCTGCTCCACTAAAATCTGATCGACTTGCAAACACAGGTATTGATGCTCTGTTTCCAACAACAGCAGAGGTTCGACGGTGTTTCGTTGTTTGACTGGAAAAGGACTAAGGGTTAAATTGTGGTCTTGGGTGAATAAAGGATATTTGTAATCCAGCAAATTGGCAAGTGGGCGGATAGGAACTAGTTGCTGACTTTGCCCTTCTCCCCACTGCCAGAATTTTTGGATACCTTGCCCGTGTAAAGATTGTTGGGTTTGAATCTGCTCTGGCTGCGGTAATAGAACCTGGCTAATTCCTTCAGACAGCAAGGCATAAGTAATACCTTGAGATTGACAAACGAGCAAGCGTGCTGTTGTCAAGCTCAGGGGTAATTGCAGGATGAAGGTTGTTCCCTGCCCTGAAAGCGATCGCACCACAATCGAACCTTGTAAAGCTTGTAATTGAGTGCGAACGACATCTAAGCCGATACCACGGCCAGATAACTCACCAACCTGGCTGGCGGTAGAAAAGCCTGGTTCAAATAATAACTCTGACAGTTGGGTTTCCGAGGCATAGGCAGCTTGTTCGGGAGTCAGCAGGTGTTTTTCTATAGCTCGCTGACGAATGCATTCCCAGCTAAAGCCTCGACCATCATCCCGCACCTCAATAGTCGTGCGGTTGCCTTGATGATAGGCTTGAATTGTAATTGTTCCGGTTTCTGGTTTACCCTGCTGGCGGCGGGTTTCTATCGGTTCGATGCCGTGATCGAAGGCATTGCGAATCATGTGCAGCAAGGGATCGTACAACTGCTCAGAAATGGCTTTATCCACCAGTACCTTCGTACCGCCAAGCTTGAGTTCAACGGGCTTATGATAAGTTGCTACCATCTGTTGCAGCAGCCGGGGAAATCGATTTAACACTGTTCCCAGTGGAACCATTCTCGCTTGCAACAAATCTTCCTGCGCTCCTGAAAGCAGTTGCTTACGCTTTCCGAGACTGAAGCGAGATTGCTGAACTAAGGCATTAAAAGCCTCAATCTTTTCTCCTAATTGCACCATGTCTTCTGTAAGATTTTGCAGGAAAATGTGCAACTCGCTATAGGTATCCATTTCTAAGGCATCAAATTTAGATTGTGCCTCGGCAGGGATAACTGAGCGTGGAGATATATGGATGTGTCGCTGTTTGCGCTGGGGAAGCAACAAATGTCGATCTGACCAAGTAGAAACTTTACTAAGTTGTTGTTGACAGTACAAAAACTGTACTAGAGTTTCTTGAGCAGCTTTGTGGATGTGGTTAGATTGCAGATTTTGTTGGTTTTCGTTGATTAGCAATTCCCCAATCGTGTGGCTGAGGCGATCGAGTTGTTCGATCGCTACTCGGATACTGGGAAGTGATGCCGATGACTGAGCTTGGAGGCTTGGTGCTGGTGGTGGAGAGGCTGGCGGATTTGAGTATGAATATTGGCGGGATATCTCTGGATCTCCGATCCAGATTGACTGTAAAATCCGATCTATGGCAGAGGGGGCTACTACCGAATCTTTAGAAATTGGTTCCAGTACCTCCGGTGCTTTCGGTACGGAGTTATCAGTTCGATTTGGGAAAAATGACCAAACCGATTCCGATTCCATAGCACTGGGGTGGCCAGGTTCCTTGTTTTCAGTTGTAGCCGTTTCTGTAGGTTGGATAGCTAGTTTCAATTGCTGTTGCGGTTCTGGGACAGGAGTAGTTAATTCTGCCCATTCTTGCAATTGTGGAGATATCTCTCCGCCTTGAGTGCGATCGCCAGCAAGTACTGCTGCTTGAGCCGCTTTAAAATTTTCTAAAGCCACCTGAGCGATTTGTAGTACTTTGTCTGGATGCGCTTTGAGCGCGTTTAGGGTTGCCTGGGCAATTTCTCCCAATCCAGATAAGCCATAAGATGCTGCGAGTTCGACGAAAAATTCTGCTTGGGAATTGAGTGTTGTTTGAATTTGTTGCGGATCTTGGCTTTGAATGTCAGCTTCTAACTGTTGCAAATCCTGGAGTACACTCCCAGAAAAGATTGACTCTACCACATCAAAGCCAAGTTCTTCCGAACTGGGAAGCGGAGCCTCACGACCAAAAAAGTCGCCTAGTTTATGTTGGAGTTGGGCGAAGATTGAGGCAGTTCGATCGAGTATTTCTGCCTCATTGCAAGTTAAGCCCATCAAGGTTGCACTCAATGGAGTTCGCAGGCACTCATAAGCATCTAGAAGCAAACCACCCAATTCGGGATCGATTTCCAGTTCTGGAGCATATAACGCCTGGAATACATCTTCCAAATGATGGGCAATTGTCCCGATGGTTTCCTGTCCAATACTGGCAGCACTTCCTTTGAGAGTATGGGCGCTTCGCATCAAGGCGTGAACTTTGTCTATTGTTTTTTCATCGAGTAAACCGATAAGATTCTGCTCAATGGTTTGCAACAAATCTGCTGCTTCAGCCAGAAAAGCCTGCTCTAGATGCTGATGATTACTGGGATCGGGGTTCATAGCAGTTTTAGGAGATTAGTCAACTTTGAACTGGCTAACGCTGGTTTCTAGTTGTTGTGAAGTCATCCGTAGTTCCTCAAAGGACTCGGAAATGTGCATTGCACTTTCTGAAGTCTTGTGGGCGATCGCAGAAACATCCATCATCGCTTCTGTCAATATCTGAGATTGCTGACTTTGAGTGGAAACTGCTTGAGTAATTCCTTGCACCAGTCCACCAATTTCGTTGGTAGCTGCCACGATCGCACTCAGGGAATGACGAGTCTCATCGATCAAGTTCGAGCCTTGGACAACTTGGGTAATCCCTATTTCCATTGCTTCGGTAACTTCGTTGGTTCCACTTTGAATTTCTTGCACAAGTCGCTCAATTTCTGTGGTAGCACTAGCCGACTGATAAGCCAGGGAACGAACTTCATCTGCAACCACTGCAAAGCCTTTGCCATACTCTCCGGCACGAGTAGCCTCAATCGCAGCATTGAGTGCCAGCAAGTTAGTTTGAGTGGCAAAGTTTTCAATCAAACTCACTACTTTGGAGATTTTTTGAGAAGCTTCACCGAGGCGCTTAATCTTCTTCGCTGTTTCAGATACCGTTTCTCGAATCTCCAAAATCCCATCTACGGTTTTTTCCATCAGGGAATCGCCAGCTTGGACAGTTCTATTAGCTTCTTGAACCGCCTGTCCTACTCTTTGGGCATCAGCAGCGACTACCTGGGTGGAAGTTACCATCATTTGTAATTGTTCCAGAGCGCGTTCGAGGCGTTCTGCTTGCTGTTGAGCTTGGTCAGATAGTTTTACTACTGAGGTAGTGTTATTGCTGGAAGTCTCACTCACCCTGCTGGCAGCAATCTGGACTTGTCGCACTAAATCTCGCAAGCTTTGGATGGTAGTGTTGTAACCATCAGCGATCGTCCCAATTTCATCTTCAGATAGGGGAGCGCGAACGGTGAGATCGCCTCTGAAGGATGGTTCCAAAGCCATGAGAACACGTATTGCTCCTTGTTGCAGTTTTTCCCGGGCGGTGCGTTCGCGCTCTGCTGCTTCTGCTAGTTGCTGCTCTTGAGTACGCACCTGTTTCAGGTACTCTGCAAGATTCAGGGCAATACCAATCTGGACGCTGGCTTGGTTGAGAACATCTTCCTCGGATTGCTCCCACTGGCGCGGTGCGCTATTTTGATAAACTCCCATCAGTCCCCAGAGCCGATCTTCTTGAAAAATCGGAGCAATCATGTAGGCTTTAGTTCCCCACATTTCTAACAATTGGATGTGGCATTCGTCATGACCAACATTATATATATCGTCAACCCGTAAACTTTCTTTGCGGACATAACGCCCTCCTTTGTTGTACTGGAGATAGGTATCTCTAACTTTGGCAAGACTTGTTCCTACAAGCTTAGGCCAATCACCACTCACTGACTCAACTACAAATTCTCCAGACCAATCAGGCTCAAAACGGTAAACTCCAACTCGATCTGCTTTGAGTAGCTGACGAAGTTCAAGGGTTGCAAACTGGACAAATTCCAGAACATTACCATGACTTTGGGCCATCTCTGTTAACCGACTTGGCAAGCGATAGGAAAATCGGGCGTTTGCTACTTCCCGTTCTGCCAGTTTGATCAGTTCCTCGTTCTTGCTTAGGGTTTGTTGTAAGTATTGCGATTGCTGGACTGCAACCCCAAACTGTGTACCGATTTTTGTTACCAAGTTGATTTCATTATCTTGCCAGTGCCGCGGCCCGTCATTCTGATATGCTCCTAACAAACCCCAGAGCTTGTTGCCGGCAATAATCGGGGTGATGATATAAGCTCTCATCTGGAATTGCTCTAAAATTTTTATGTGGCACTGGGCATGACCAGAAGTGTAAATGTCATTTATAACAAACGTCTCGTTGTGGCGATAGCGTCCACCTTGGGTTTGTTGTAGGTGTTCGTCTTCCCATACAGTCCTGATATCGGGGCCAACCAAAGCCACCCATTCCCGACTTACGGATTCGGCAATAAACTCCCCACCCCAATTTGGATTGAAACGATACACTGCTAGCCGATCGCATTCCAAGTGCGATCGCAATTCTGGTAAGGCATTGCGGAAAATTGTATCTAGCTCTTGAACTTGGCGGATTTTTTCTGACAGCCGTGTTAACGCTCGTTCCCCTTCTGCGGTTCGCGCTAATTCTGCATTCTTCTTCTTAAGCTGTTCGACATACTCAATCTGCTGCAAGCCTATACCCATTTGCACGGCTAGTTTTCGCAAAATTTGCACATCCTTGGATTGCCAGTGTCGAGGGCCAGTATTTTGGTATGCTCCTAAAAAGCCCCAGAGTTTGCTGCCAATAAAGATCGGAGCGATCGCGTAAGCCTTGGCCTGGATTTTTTCTAATATCTCTAGGTAGCACTGAACATGACCGACAGTGTAAATATCATTGACAACAAAGGTTTCATGATGGCGATAGCGTCCGCCCTGAGTTTCTTGTAAATGGTCGTCCATCCAAATCGTTTTGATATCGGAACCAGCTAAAGACGGCCATTGATTTTTTACGGATTCGGCAATAAACTCCACACTCCAGTCGGAACTAAAGCGAAATACTGCTAGGCGATCGCACTGTAGTTGTTTGCGTAAAATTGGCAGTACATTGTGGAAAATTGTGTCTCTATCCTGGGCTTGACGGATTTTGTCCACCATCCCTGTCACCACCTGTTCCTCTTCTGCTGCTCGCGCCAACTCTGTATTCTTCGTTTTCAGTTGTTCGATGTACTCGGCTTGCTGCACACTGAAACCCAACTGAATGCCCAATTTGCTCAGTAATCGCACCTCATCGGAATTCCATTGTCGCGACCCGCTATTCTGATAGGCTCCTAACCAACCCCAAAGTTTGTTTCCAGTAAAAATCGGGGCGATGGTGTAAGCTTTAACCTGAAACTGCTCCAGTAGGTCAATGTAGCACTGGGTATGACCAGAAGTGTAAATGTCATTGACGGCTAAGGTTTCATTGTTGCGATAGCGTCCGCCTTGGGTTTGCTGTAGGTATTCATCTTGCCAAATGGTCTTGGCATCAAGGCCAACCAGAGGCATCCAGTCAGATCCAACAGATTCAGCAATAAATTCACCACTCCAGTCAGAGTTGAAGCGATATATTGCTAGGCGATCGCATTTGAACAACTGCCGCAATTCTGCCAAGGTAGTCCGGTAGATCGTTTCTAGCTGTTGGGACTGACGCATTCTCTCCGTCATTCGTGCCAGCGCGTTTTCTACTTCAGCTACTTGTGTCATTTCTATATTTTTTAACCGTAGCTGTTCGATATACTCAGCTTGCTGAAGGGCAATACTCAACGGTTCAGCGATCTGCAACAAAGCACCGGCTTCTTCCTCAGTCCATTTCCGCACATCAGAATTTTGATAAGCTGCTAACAAACCCCAAAGATTACCAGCGCGGAAGATGGGAACAATGATGTATGCTTTGGCTTGGAACTTCTCTAATGCTTCTAAATAGCAAGGTGAAAAACCAGCAGCATAAATATCGTTGACTTTGCGAAAGCGCGTTCCTTTGGCGTACATTCCTCCCTGCGTTTCCTTAAAATAAGTATCTGTATCAGGTTTAGCAGAGGAGCCATAGTCCTTAATATTGCAACGCTCTGAAGCTATCAGACCTGTTTTTAAAATGCTGTCTTCTTCCTGCATCTCCAACAATGACGACCAACCAGCAGCCACAGATTCAGCGGTAACTTCTCCACTCCAGTCTGGATAAAATTGATAAACAACAACGCGATCGCATTTTAAAAATCGCCGCAACTCTTGGGTTGCAGTACGGAAAAGGGTGCGAAGATCCGTTGCTTGCCCAATCTTTTCAATGATGCCGAAAACAGTACGTTCTCGTTCAACAAGTTTGGCTGACTCCTCAGAGCGTTTATAAAGTTGTTGCTGATATTGCAACTGTTGAATAGCAATACTAGATAGGGATGCAACCTGCACCATCAATCGAACTTCACTATCTTTCCACTGACGAGGCTGAGAATTTTGATAAGCAGCGAGCAAGCCCCACAATTGTTCTCCTTGGAAGATGGCAACAATAATGTATGCTTTAGCTTGATAGGCTTCTAAAACTTTGATATAGCAGTCAGAAAAACCAGCGCTGTAAATATCATTAGTGACTCGATATATCTGTCCGCGATGAAAAGTTTTGCCTTGGCTGTGCTGAATGTAGCTGTCCGCACTGTGCGATCGCCCTGTTGTCCCAACTAATCCCCCTTCGTCTGCAAGGTTCCTAACACTGCAATAGTTAACATTCTTGGCAATTGCTGGGTTGTTTCGCTGTTCTTCTAACAGAGAAACCCACTCAGATCCAACAGATTCAGCAACAAATTCCCCACTCCAATCTGGCTGGAAACGATAGATTGCCACGCGATCGCATTGTAGAGACTGCCGCACTTCTTGAGTGGCGGTGCGAAAGATGGCATCCACATCTTTGGACTGGAGAATTTTATTCGCTACACCGACCAGGATTTGGTCTTTTTCGACTTCTTGTTGCAATGTAGCTTGAATTACGGCAACTTGCAGTTGCGCTTCTAATTCCTGCTCAATTAATTTTAGTAACCGAATTTCAGCATTCTGCCACTGGCGAGTAGCAGTGCATTGCTGCACTACCAATAAACCCCAAACCCCATCTTTTGCTAAGATCGGCAAACTCAAACAAGCTCTAACCTGAAACCGCTCCATGAGTTGCTTTTGGTAAGGAGACAAGCTTGCAGTGTAGGTATCTGCGATCGCTACTAATTTTTCTTGTTGATAAACCTTGGCAGAACCTAAGCCAAAAGTGACGGCGGGCAGTTTTTCCTTCAGCATTGGGGTAAAGCCATCCCTCATCGCCTCCGCAGCAACTATCCCCAGCGTCGGATTGGTAAACTCATACAGCACCACGCGATCGGCTTGCAGGGCGCTTTGTACCTCCATGACAGCAGTAGCAAGCAAAGTGTCTAGATCGGAAAATTGGCGGATTTTGCTGGCGATCGCCTGTACTTGCTCTACCTCTAATCCATCTCCTCCATCTTGATATGGCAACACATTTACCAGTTCTTTTAACTTGCGGATTCTGTCTCGCAATGGCCCTGTTTCTACCCAATCAGCTTGATCCAATTCAGTTCGCAATTCTTCTAGAGTGGAAATGACTTGCTGTTGTGTAGGTATAACGGTATGCCCGTTACTGGTGTCCTTAGAACCGTTGCTGGGAGTTGAGTGTGGTTGGCTGGGTGTAAGATTGTGTTGCATTACCATAATCTTTCTTGCTATTAAGATTGCCGGAGTTAATAAGTTATGCTTTCGTGACTTGGTGGGGTAAAGGGTAAGGGGGAAGGTGGGGCCCCCTCTGGGGATAAGGGGCGGGGGGAAAGGGTTTAAATCCTTTACCCTTTTCCCTTTCCCCTTTCCCCAGCCCTCACAAGCGCATTTTTGGGTTAGCAGACTACTAGAATGGATCTCTAAACTTTAAAGAGACTGAAGGGCTTGAATCACAACATGGGTGTCAAGTAACATCAAAGGGCTACCTTGAGAATCCACAAAGTAGCCTTGCAAGAACGAGCCTAATCGGGCAGGTAACATCGATGCCGAAATCGCTAATCGCTCTTGGGGGTCATAAACTTCAATGGTATTGATTTGCTCCACCAACAGCCCGACGGTTTGATTCTGGACTTGAACAAGCATCGCCATGCCGGAGTTGCGTACATTTTCCCGCCGACACCAGTGTGTTGCTCCCAGTAAACCTGCTAAATCAAGAATCCAGATAGCTTCTCCCCGCCAATTCATTATGCCTAACAAGAATTCTGCTACCTGCGGCACTGGTAAAATCTCTGTGAGTGCAACGTGAATTACTCCCCGCAAATCAGCTAATGGGAGTAACCCATTCACCTTTGCATTCAACGGAAATCTTAAAAACCTCTGGTTGTTTCCTTGAGGAGAGCTTTCAAGTCGAAATTGGCTATTAATGGGTAGTGAAGAAAAACTATCATTGACCTGTACCATTGCTTCAGTTTCCTTTAGCGAATAAATTTATTAACAGTTTGGAGCAAGGTATTTTCATCTACAGGTTTGACTAAATAGCCATCAGCACCGCTCATAGTGCCCCAAGTTTTATCAACATCTGTGTTTTTAGTTGAGCAAATCACTACTGGGATTGCTTTTGTTGTCGGATCGGCTTTCAACTTGCGGCAGAACTCAAATCCACTTTGACCTGGCAAAATTAAATCCAGTAAGATCAAGTCAGGTTTTTGTTGTTTCAACCTAAGTTGAGCCTCTTCACCACTGCGAACTTCATAAACTGAATATCCTCCTTGCTCCAGGTAACGTGTCATTTTTTCGGATTCTGTGAGGCTATCTTCAACTAAAAGAACTTTTTTCATTTTTTCCTAACTATTTAATTTAGAATTTGAAAGATGATTGCGACTAATGAATTAACATTCAAAATCTGTTTTGAAAATGGGTGTAGGGAAGCCACTGGCATGATTGTCACTGCAACCTAAACGCTTAAATACTTGTGAAGCACATTGAGTACTTTGTCTGCCTCTACAGGTTTACCCAAAAAGTCAGTTGCCCCAACTAATTTTGCTCGCATCCGATCTACTATTCCATCTTTCCCCGTTAAGATGACAACAGGCACATCTTTGAGACTTGGAGTTTTACGGATTTGAGAACAAATTTCATAGCCATTCACTTTTGGCATCAAAAGATCCAAAAAAATGAAGTCGGGCTTGCTTTTAATTAGCTTTAAAATTGCTGTCAAGGAGTCTTGAATGCCAACAAAGCGATAACCTTGATGGGTCATAATTTCCTCCAAACTGCGACAGATTGTTGGACTATCATCTACACAGGCTACTAAAGGTCTTGAAAGATCAATAATTGCTTTGCTAGCTGCTGGTGGCCCAACTTGTATAACAGTGTTCTCTTCTGTCTTCAGTGAATAATTGGGATTATTAACTGCACTGGAGGGAGTGATAATTTCTTTGCTAGGCGCTGGGGGAGCAACTTTGTTGAAATTGGGCCCAACTTGTATAAAAGTGTTCTCTTCTTTATTCGGTGAAGAATTGGGATTATTAACTGCACTGGATGGGTTGCCAGTTTCTTTAGTAATCTCAACTTTCCTGGGGCTTGGGGTGGGTGAAAAAGCGATCGCTCCTGCTTTTACCGATGGCATTAATAAGCGGGCCAAAATTGAGGCATCCCGACCGATTTTTTGCCCTAGACCTCGTAAAGTTTTTGTCCCATCAACTAGGGAAATAATCTGTTTAGAGGATGCTTGTCCTTGGAGTAGCTCAACTTGTTGAATGACAGGAAATAAATTCGGCGAGTAACTTACCAATCCTGCATCTCGCCATTGTTGCCAAGCTTGTGTAGCCTTTTTCAAGACTTCCTCTGTTGGTATTACAGCTAGGAGAAGCCCAGGAACTTCACCAACAACAGTAGTATGTGATAAGTGCCCTGCTGGATTGTCGCCATTTTTTTTGGCTTCACTGTACTGGATTATATCAAACAGAACTTCAGCTATTGAGCTTGTAATCAGGCTAACAAGTTGTTGTTGTTCGATTAATTTTTGTTCTCGCAACTTAGTAAGAATGAAATACTCCCGATAATTTTCCTGGGGAGAAACAAGCCGCTCCAACTGTGTCACATCCACATTAGAACAGTACTGCGACAAGTGCCGTCGCCATCGTTCATCAGCATTAGAACCGCCAGCCTGCCAAATTAATCGTCCTAAACGAAAATATAGCGTCCAAGTCGGCCCATCCCTTGCTTCAAGATTTAGCCTGCCTGTGAATAATTTAGTTTGAAGTTGCTCGATCAATTGATTCACAATGGATCGCACCTCCTTATATATCTTGAGTTTTGCATTTACATTAGAATTCCTCAAACAATCCAGCTTACTAACCTCATCGTGCGATCGCCAATAGCACAGTTCAGAACCTCGATTGAGCTATCCCAGCTTGTTATATCTCTTTCCAATCCGGGCATTTTTAAAGTTCAAAGTCGGAAGCTTGAACAAAGATTTAAGCTCTTTTTATAATTATTAATAGGTTAACTATATTACTTTTTCCATGTTACATTTACTGAGCAAATTGCTTGTTATAGATGTAGTTGCAATACAGACCTTAAAAAGATGGAAATGTTGAATACTACAAAGCATAGACCAACTTTAATGCTTATCGATTTTGTACTATGCGGCTTAAGGCCACATACACAAGCGATCGCATTCTGCGAGGGGAGCAAATACAAAAAATGAGCCTGAATTAAGTTTGTCAAGAAATTGCTTGTCACCGAATAAAGTATTGGCGATCGCGTTGTTCTAGTACGCCTTGCTTGATCAAGGAGCGCAGGATATCTATTGTTTGCACTCGGCTTAAGCCTATCACTTCTTCAATTTCTATCAGAGTAGCTCCTTCAGCTTGCTGAATGTATTGCTGCACTTTAGATTTAACAGTATCTGCATTCAAGACAGGTACTTTCTTTGTCATGCTAGTGACGGAAGGACGAAAACCAGCGGCTTTAATTGAAGAACGGGAAATTGACCATTTTGGAACTGTTGCAACTAATTTCTCTTTTTCAGCAGGAGCCGGGGAAACTGCTTGTTCGTGACTGCCATCGCCCCAAACACTGTTATGTAAGGTAGCCCGGAAATTTCGCAAGTTTTGGAATAATGCCTGAGCTTTGGCTGCTCGCTGTTGGCGGTATTCTTGCTGACGTTGCCAGACATCTGTTTTTATTTGCAATATTTCCAATTGCCGCTCTACAATCTCTTGTTGAAATTGCTGCTGTTGTAAGTTTCTGTTGTTGTGAAGGTTGCTGACAAAACTGCTCAATTCCTGATGAAGCAAATCTGCTTGCATCTGAAATTCTTGTTGAGTTAGCTGTTTCCACTGGTTAACTTGTTGACGGCGTTCAGCAGTTATTTGCAATCGCTGCGATCGCTCTTGTTTCCACAAATTCTTGAGAGCCATCAGCTGAAATCTCCTATTTTGTTAACTAGAAACATTAAATGGGAGCCATGAAGACTCCCTTTTTATAATGTGCTATTAAGCAGCAGATGGAACAGCAGCTTGAGATGTTAAACCAACTGCCTCAGCATATCTTAAGTAAGTTTCAACTGAAGCAATCACAATCCGAGCTTCGATTGATAGCAGTTCAATCCCAACTAAAGAAACACGTACCCAAGCATCAACCACAATTCCTTTGTCCAAAATCCGGTCAATAACTTCAGCTAGACTAGAAGATGAGTTAACTTTTTCAACAGCCATTTTCTTTTACTCTCACAACTCTGATTATTGGTTTAATCTTGCTCTGATTGAGCAATAGGTAAAACTTACACAATGTGTTTTATTCTTCCTAAATTTAGGATTCCCAAAAATATCAGAGAAATAGCAGACAATTAAAAAAAACTAAAAAGTTAAATAAAAAATAAACTCATCTTTATTTTTTCTTGAAAAACTTTAAATATTATTTTTTATGAATTTACATGAGAGTATTTTTCAGAAAATGATAGGGTGGCAGAGGTTCGCTCAGTGCTAATTCCCAGTGCGAGCATTGTACCTGCCACAGAGAAAGCTGCTGCATACTGAGCGTTGAATCGTTACGCTGTGCCAAAAAGTGGATTTGCCGCACATCTGACTGTCGAGTTTCACAGATAACATTTGTATATGTTTTGAGAATTAACTCGTTCAAGAGTTCCCACTGTTCGCATTGTTGTGTTTGAAATGCTTGCTGTGTTTGGTAGCGTTGTTTTTTAGCCAATAAATAGGCTTTTCCTTTGGCATCAATAGTTTCAGAATCGTCAAGTAAAGAACAGGGTGTCATTTTTAAAGTGTACTCAACTTTATCTGCTAGCTGAGTTAGGGTTTCAAGATATTGCTCTTGGTGCTTTTCTAAATGATTCAGCAGTTTTTCTTGCGAGGTAAAACCGTTGCCAAAGCGTAGGGGAAGGAGGGGAGTTTGTTGAAAAAGTTCTCGAATCACGCGATCGTGGATTAATACAGCTTGAAGTAAACGCTCATCTGTTGCTTGTATTGCCTCCAGTGAGATTTCCGACTCTACGATCGCACCTAAACCAGAAGAGTAAACGAGTTCGGTATTCCTCTCCATCCCTAAAGGTAGAACAAGTGGTGATGCGGTCGGTACTAGAAGAGCATAGGCGTATATTGACATAAACTTGGAATACTTATTAACTAATTAATACCAATTCACAATTCGCCATTTGCAATTAAAAAACGTAAGATGCAGCAAGACTTCAGGATTTTAGTGAATTGGAATATTCCTTATACCCAACACCCTACACCCTTTTTATTGAGATTGACGCTGATTAGCAAGCATTTGGTATGTAGCTTGAAAATCATCATTTGTAATCTGAATCAGGCTGGAGTCGCTCAATCCTTGGGCGCGGTATCGACGAATGGCGCTTAAAGCAGCTTGATTACTCAACAAAGCTAAGTCTGCCCCATTCCAGCCCTCGGTAACTGTGGCCCAGGTTTCTAAATTGACATCAAATAGGGGACGATCTAGATTGTGAACTCGTAAAATCGCTAATCGGCTGGCTGGATCTGGGAGATCGATTTTGATTTGTAAGTCCAATCTTCCGGCTCTGAGCAAGGCAGGATCGAGGGTTTCTGGACGATTGGTTGCTCCTACTAACAGTACTTTCGGGCATTCATGCAACCCATCTAGTTCGGTGAGTAGTTGACCGACAACGCGATCGCTAACTCCAGAATCACCAGTGAATCGTCCCCGTGCTGGGGCTAGAGTATCAATTTCATCTACAAACACAACGCAAGGCGCTGCTTGTCGAGCTTTGCGAAAAAGTTCTCTAACTGCTTGTTCTGCGGCTCCTACCCATCGGCTGAGTAATTCCGGGCCATTCACAGCAATAAAGTTGGCTCTTGCTTGGGAAGCGATCGCTTTTGCAAGTAAGGTTTTTCCCGTTCCCGGCGGCCCCCACAACAGAATTCCACGGGGAGGCTTGGCTTTGGTTTGCTCGTATAGTTCGGGATAAAGGAGTGCGCCCTCTACAGATTCTTGAAGTTTTTGTTTAACATCATCCAAACCACCAATGTCATCCCAACTTACACTCGGTACTTCAATTGCTACATCCCTGAGAACTGAGGGTTTTATCTCCTTAATTGCTTCGAGAAAATCCTGCTGCATAACAGTCATGTTCTCAGGAATGGCACTGTTGAGCGAGGGGACTTGACGACGCAGGGCTATGTAGGCTGCTTTTTGACAGAGTGCTTTGATATCAGCACCGACAAAACCAACGGCTAAATCGGCGATCGCTCCTAAATCAACCGCAGTCTCCAAGGGCATGGCATTTGTTAAAATCGTGAGAATTTCCAATCGTCCATTGCGATCGGGAACCCGAAAATGAACTTCGCGATCGAAGCGTCCCGGACGACGCAGCGCCGGATCGAGATGATCGGGACGATTTGTTGCCGCTAATACAAGTACGCCCTCGGTTTTGGCAAATCCATCCATTAACCCAAGCAACTGCGCTACTAGTCTTTTTTCAACTTCGCCTTCCACTTGGCTGCGATCTGGAGCAAGGCTGTCAATTTCATCAATAAATATTAGGCAGGGAGCAGAACGAGTTGCTTTCTCAAAAATGCTTCGCAAACGAGCTTCTGCTTCCCCGTAATACTTGCTCATCACCTCTGGGCCATTGATGGCAATGTAGTTTAACTCTAACTCTTCTGCCAAAACACGGGCTGTTAAAGTTTTTCCCGTACCGGGCGGGCCAACTAGCAAAACCCCACGCGGAGGCTCTAACCCTAATTTCACTAATAAATCTGGACGTTTAAGGGGAATTTCAACTAACTCTCTGATTTCCTTGAGAACATCACCCAAGCCGCCGACACCTTGCCAAGAAGCTTTTGAGTTCTTGTTAGCTGATGGGGTGGTGACATCATCAACATCATCCATTGGTGTAGCTGCATCGGTAGAATTGGATCGAACTCGGCTGGAACTAGTTTTTCTCGGAATATTGCCTTGCCGGGGAATACTGCTGAGATGATGAGATCGAATTTCAATAGAAGTTTTTAACTCCCCTTTCTCTACTTTCTCTTCTAAAGCTTTGGCAATTTCTAATAGCTGTTCAAATCCTTTAAATATGTCGTCCATTGATTTTAATTAAATAAAAGGTAGAGAAAATTTAATTTCCAAAAAATTCAAAAGTTTCAATAATTTTTGATTTTCAATTTTTCTTACTGTTTAACAGGGAAACAAATTAATTTATACCAATTACTTGCACTTAATGATTGTTCTTCTCTTCCTTGGCGTACTTGGCGGTTCGTAATCAAAAAATTGAGTGCATCTTGGTATTAGTTGGAAATCAATAATCGAAGACGAGCAAAGTTAAAGGGGGCAGTAAAATTGTTGTAGCGAATTCGCAAACGGTTTTCAAATTGACGATCGAGTGCTTCAACGTGCTCGCTAAATTGTGATTCTGCTTCCCAAGGAATTAGGTAGGCTGCATTGTAAATCATTGTGTCCATTTGGGGAGTATTTTCCACCATATCGACAGCAATGGAGTTGAGCGTGCCTTGAAATACATCGATGATGCCTTGCTTGCGATCGCTCATTCCCTGTTCGATGGCTTGCCCTATTTGGATCGCTTGCTCCATACTCAAGGGTTGACCCACTAGCTTATCCCTTTGAGTTTTGAGATTTGGATGTTCTGCTAACAATCCCTGAATTTCTGCCTCAGTATCCCAAAAAACTTTGACACTAACTTCTCGGCAACCCGATAACTTCGCAAGCAATTGCGTCAATTCTTCTTGATGAGGACGAATTAATTGCTCTGAAACTGTTTCCCAGCTTGAAATCAAAAGTCCAAATTGCATGGGTAGTAAATTGCGATCGCCTGCTTCCATAATGTCCTCAAGGACTTTCTCATGACTTAGCAGGTTACGGCGGCTTGCTAAATAACGCTCTTGCTGTGCTTCGGAGTAGATGACTGCAAAACCATCCAAAATTTTAATTTGTACAGGTTGCTGATCTATGCCCTGTAAATTTAAATTTTGTGGAGCAGGTAAGGTCAAAATTCCGTAAATGTAAAAGCCATAACTCATAAGAATGTCTTACCAAGAAGAATGTAGTTGAAGAAGAATTCAGAACTCACAATTCAGGAGTCAGAATCAAGACGCTCTCTACGAAACTCGTTAACGCAACGCTTACAGTTGGAGATTTATACCAGGGACTTTCTTGTTGACTACCAAATATACGATTTGCTGGGGGTACAAAAACGCCTGTTATTTATCCACTTTTTCGGTCAAAATTCATTCTGACTCCTGACTCCTGACTCCTGAATTCTGTTCGATAAAAAAGTTACAGGGGTTTAGAAGTGAGTACTAATCTTAACTTGGCATGAACTAAGCTTAATTGAGCCAGTCCTAAGTCCAAATCACCTTCAACCACAACACCCGTATTTAATAGGCGATCGAGGAGTTCTAGAATAGAGGGTTGACTGGAGGTTTCGCCAGGGTAATATCCTCCAGATTGGGGAAGTAAATTTCCCATTTCACCCAAATTAATATTTAGATCGGCTGGGTCAATATCAAATATCTCGCAAAGCTGAATAACCTGCTGTTCAAGCTTTTGCAGGCTTTCGGCAGCCCGATCTAACTCAGAGTCGCTGAGGTTGCCAGCATCCATTCGCCGAATAACTTGAGCTTCCATAAGTTGGCGTATCAGTTCAACAACCGTCAGTAATAACGGCGCTAAACCTGAATCGGAACCTTTTGATTTGCTAATCGCCTGCATTCTGATGATTAATAGGATTGGCTGCTTTGAGCGATCGCAGTTCTGTTTCTAGACTGGCAACACGCTCTTGAAGTTGTTGATTAGTTGTTAATAAGGAACGAGCTTGAGTATTGAGGTAGGGGTCGCTCTCCCACCAGTTAATTCCAATCTCCTTGGCTTTATCAACAGAAGAAATCAACAAACGAATTCGGATGTTGAGCAGTTCTGTGGAGCCGACGGAAACAGAAATATCTCCTGCTATCACAATGCCTTTATCTAGAACCCGTTCTAGAATATCTGCCAAGGTAGAACCTTGAGTTGATGTGGTGATAGTTCCCCGATTAGTATTAGTACTCATTTGTTTATTAAATGGCCAGAATCAAAAGGAACTGTCTGTGAGATGTTCGGCAACTCGGTACTTTGCATTTGCAATAATACTCCCTGCTCTCTGAGAGACTTGAATGCAGCCACAATTTGACTGCGATCGATCCCTAATTCTGTTGCCAAATCAGAGAAACGCCTTCCCGGAGACTTGCACAGATAGTTGTAGACTTCATACTCGTAAGGTACTCGTTGTTCTAATACAATCTGATTTTGACTGTCTGGTATTATCTCTTCTGCCGGCTGAGATTGAGTATTTGTACTGTGATACAATTCACGCAAAACCTCTTCCAGTAACCGAGTTGCTTCCATACGAGGTTGATTTGTGCGAGAAAGCAGGATATCGGCACAAATATCTTGGAAGTTAGGCTCTTCAAAGTTTACAGAAATGTCGTGTTCGTGGCAGATTCTAGCAATCATCAGACAGGAACGTAATCCACCGCCCATCCCAGAGGCAGATCGACTCCAAAACATCCGCACTAAACGCACGATTTTGTCTGCTTTTTCAGAATCTATGCCTGTTTTATGAACTACAATTTCCTGCTGAGTTAGTTCATCAGGTGGAGGCATATCGATGGTAATAACACGATCCATCAAAGCATCCTGAGTTGCATGAACTCCACAATACTCTTGAGGATTTGATGTTAAAATTGCCCGAAACTTAGGATGAACCCGGATATACTCGGCTCGCTGTTGATTTGTTGGCAATACCAACAACCTCTCCTCAAGTACGGAGAGTAAAACGTTATTTACCTCCGGGTGCGATCGATTGAATTCGTCGTAAACCAGCGTAAATCCTTCTTTACAAGCTAGGGTTAATCGGGCATCAACCCAGTGTTGTCGAAGTTCATCCTCAACTTTGACAACGCTGTGGATGAAATTATCAACAACCTTTTTGCGGGTATAACCTAATTGATTACCAATCAAGTCTGAGGTTTTAAACTCATCATCTCCAAATAAGAGGATGATCGGCTGGTTGAGCAAATCAGCTAGATGCATTGCCAGAGTAGTTTTTCCGACTCCAGCCGCACCACGTAAATGTACTGAAAAACCCGACTGTAGATAGCGCAAAGCACGTTGAGCGATGCGTTGAATGGCAGGGGTATTGACAAATCGTTGGGGAGATGCATTTAATACTGTTGTCAAGCTCTAAGTACCTCGTCAATAATAATTTTATGTAAAAGTAATTTTTTGCACATCGTAAATATAAAATACAGATGTCAAGAAGCCTTAACTGAACTCAAATCCAACACATTTTGGCATCAACATAAGACTAAGTAATGTTTTATATAATGTCATCAGCAAGATTACGGTCTTGTGAAACGGCTGTAACAAATCTACACAAGTGTAAATTAATATGGTTCTGCGCTTCTTACTATTACCAATTACTGGCCCATTAATGGGGGTAACGTGGCTTGGGGAAAAAATTTTAGAACAAGCCAATACTGAAATTGATGATAAAGAAAATCTCAGCAAGCAGCTTCTTGCACTGCAACTTGCTTTTGATATGGGAGAAATTCCGGAAGAAGAGTTTGAAATTCAGGAAGAAGCCCTTTTATTAGCGATTCTGGAAGCAGAAAAGCAGGAAACAGAGGATAGGGAATAAGGCGTTGCATAAATGCGGGATGATTTTTCTCACGCAGAAGCGCTCCAGACGCAGATAATGTTGTGTTTTTAATTTGCACATTGAGACAGCAGGGGAGCAGAGAAGCAGAGGGGCAGAGGAGAGGGTTTACAGGTTTTACATAAAAGATTATGAGGCAACTTGTAGGCGCGACAGCTTAGGATGAAGAGTTTTAAATTTCAATACGTACAATTTCATCTCTAGATTCAGCAACGCCAGTAAAAGAGTCATTTCCCGACATTTTCACTGATACATAAAATGTGTTGACTTTGTATATACAATATTCTATATTAGATATTAAGCATTACCGAAGTAAGCTTGCAAGCTTACTTCGGTAATGCTTATATGACACATATACATGGAAGATACCTAATGGTTGCCCGTTCTAAAATGGATAATCTTGGTCGTAACCAAGTAATTAATATTAGAGTTCAAGAACAACAACGGGATTTAATTGACAATGCGGCTTCGATTCTTGGTAAAAGCCGTTCTGACTTTATGTTAGAGGTAGCCTGTAGAGAAGCTGAAAAAGTCATCTGTGACAAAACCTTCTTTGCATTAGATGAGGAGAAATATCAAGAATTCCTTGCTATTTTGGAGTCACCACCTAAAGCGAATGAAGAAATTCGTAAACTCTTAACTACTAAATCGCCTTGGGATTGATGACAAACCAAACGAAAATGATTAATGCTCCTCAGCCTGTTACTAAAGACCATGATGTATCAGAGTTTGAATCTAAATCAGAAGCCTTGAATAGCTGGCTGAAGGAGAGAGCTTTGAAAAGTGAGGGGGATACAGCCAGAACATTTGTAGTAACAGTTGAAAATAAAGTAATAGGCTATTACTGTTTAGCAACAGCTTCTGTAACTCATTTAGCAGCTGTTAGCAAAGCTAAACGGAACGCACCAGATCCTATACCGTGTATGCTTATTGGTAGGCTAGCTGTAGATACCAAATGGGAAGGACAAGGTATAGGGTCTGGTTTATTAAAAGATGCTATTAAACGAATTTTATCAGTATCTCAAATAGCTGGTGTTAGATGTATTTTGGTTCACGCTAAAGATGAAGAAGCAAAAAAGTTTTATTTAAAACGTGGGTTTCAAACATCACCAATAGAACCATTAACACTAATGATGACTTTAAAAGATATTCGAGCAAGCATTGTAGATTAACCTATTAACATTAAGCTCACATAACTATGATAACGCTCGAATTAAAAAATCATCAAGTTTGGCAAGATTTAACTGAAATATTAGAAAGTTTAGATTCTAATCTTCTTGTTCAAGAACATCTTAACCAGTGTGATTATAAAGTGTGTGGCTATTGGGATGAACAAGATGAATATTATGAGAAAATTACATTACCTTGTACCCTAAAAGCCGAATTAGTTAGCAGTTCAATAGGCGTTACTCATAAAGAACGTTTTTTACAACTAAAGTTTTTGCTCATCGCTGATGCTGTTGATAATACAAAAACTGCAAGTAGTCATGCTCAAAAACTTGGGGAATTAGTTCTTGTTTATGATGAAAATCTAGAATTTATTGATGAGAATTGGCTTTTAGGTGTCGATTCTCCATTCCTTGTGAAGCGATATGGCTAATTACGTTTTATAAGGGGACTTTCGCCAAAAATATTCTTATTAGGTGATGTACCATCCCTTAGTTTGTACTTAACTTTCATAAATAACAGTTGACTGTCCTGTGATGCTTGCTAAACGATTACTGATTGATGTAACAATTGCAAAAGCTGCTTCTTCTGTTATAATACCCGACTCAAAAACAACATGAATGCCGTGCATTTCATAGGAAAATGAGACTTCACAGCCACAAACTTCAATATGACAAACATCACGCCCCTCAATTATTTTTGATGGATAGTCAAGCGGTTGATATATTTCGCAACCAACATTTTCCGGGAACATAAACCATCCACGAGGCTGTGGCTGGATATTAAATTCAAGCATTTACTGACTAACTTTATTAATTGATTGTAAAATGTTTATATATTGGTTATTTATTTTCGACCCTTTTAGCTCAATGTCGTTTTCTCCTCCAAACACGACATTGGTTGTATCTTCATTGTTAAACTAAATATTCTGTTTAATAAAAGTTTCTACTTGTTGTCTAACTGATTGATGTAATCCCATTGCTAAAGAATTATGAATTAATTGTATTAGCCTTTCTTGATGTAAAGGGATATTATTTAATTCATTAAATTCTTTTGTTAGGTATGAAGAAGCCTTAAATAAGCAAATAGCCAGCCATGATGCTGTTGAGCGTACATTAATTCTTTCGTCTTGAGTAAATGAGAAAACCTTATTGATAAATTGTTCAATATTCTGATACCTCATCTGATATAAAATCCGAAGTAGGTTGATAACTTGATATTCACTGAGGCTGGGATCATCTATTTTAACTAAGAGATAATGATAAATAGGTTTACCAAGTTTGATAATTTTAGTAGCTACATTATCAGGTAAACGTATACTATGAACTTGTTTGATTAATTCTTCAAAACCTTTATCCATCTTTTTAAAGCTTCAAACATCATTGGCAAATTTCGATAATATTCAAATTTAGAAATTGCTAGTTATGAATCCGGATTAGGTTTAATGCTTCTTTTATCTGTTGGTCAAGCCGCGACCACGCAAGGAAGTTGCGAAGAATAGACAAGCTGAAATCTTAGTACTTAATATTCCAATGTTAGGGTGTTGAATTTTGGTCTATTATCCTCCAAATCAGTATTTACTTGCTGATGGGTAATGTCCTCTTCAGCAATTATTTGACTGTTTAAAATAGCAAGACGCTGCTGAATCTGAGATTGGCGTGCTTCGAGTTTCTTTAGTTCCTCCTCTAAACGCTCTTTTTCAAGCATCATTTTGTAAGCATTTAAGTAAACTGTTGCTTGTGAACGTTGAGGAGGCATTGAGCTAAGTTTGGCTTGAATTTGTCCACGTTTTGGAGTGCGGTGCATAATAAATTTCTCTTTGGGTATGAAAGTATTTAGTCTAATTAGCTGTTAAAATAAACAGCCGGCTGCTGCTTGGATGCGTTCTAAAGGCTGAACTGAGCGAGGAAGCATTGGTAAGCGAACCATTGTCAAACCGGGAAAATCGCAATTAATGGTTGCTGTAGAATTAAAGCGGTTTAGAACAAGGTAATTCTGACTCACACCTATTTCTTGCATAGATTTGAACAGGCGCTGTTGTTCGGCAAGTACACTAGTCTGGTTAAGTGTAACCCCAATGAACTCTGTTTGTTGTGGGTCTTTTAGCACTTTTTGGGCTTTGACTACGCGCTGTCGCAAAGTTCGTAAACGTCCCATAAATTCTGTACGACCAAGAACATTTTGATACTTGATCCAGAGTTTGAAAATCCAAGCTAGCCAATCTGCTAGTGCAGTTGGCATTTCTAGAAAACGCAGAAGATGACCTGTAGGAGCAGTGTCTAAAATAATCAAGTCTTCTTCTTGTTGCTCTAGCAATTCCATTACTGTTAACAGAGAAAGCATTTCATCAATCCCTGGTAAAGCTTGACCGACTATTTTGCGCCAAGCAGCAGGAGCATAAGCCATTTCAATAGTTTCGCTTGTTTGGGTTTCGCCACTCATCATTTCGGCCAGTTCCCATAGGTAATCGGCTCTGAATTGATCGACAATGCGATCGCTATCCACTTCCTGACCTCGAAGATTAGCAGTTATTTGATACGGTTCGTGTCCTAAACTCAAACCAAAGGCATCACCCAAGGAGTGAGCAGGATCGATGGAAACCATACGAATTTTGCGATCGGGATGTTTTTGAGCCATAGCCCAACCAATGGCAGCTGCTACTGTGGTCTTGCCTACTCCACCTTTACCGCCAATTAGTAACAGGCGACGACCTTGGGTGAGAAAATCTCCAAAGCTAGGAGGAATTGTTTCAGGCCATTGAACTGGGAGTAGATCGATAGGAGATGGCGGTTCCAGCTGAGGAACATGGATTTGGTCGATCAGATGGCTGAGGGCTACAATCCCTAAAGGCTCCTGATCTTGCTGTGGCACGATAAAAATCGGTTTGCCGTTAGCAAGATCCGTATACTGAGAGATCAGTGGTTGTTGTTCTTGGTAACGATCTGGGTCAGTCGCACTGGCAAGAACTTGGTTGACAAACAAGCCTCCGCAAGGAACCTGCATAGTTTCTAAGGCTTCTAGAAATCGTTTTGACTCCAACCAACTCATTGGTTCGGCGATCGCAACTAACAAACAAGCTGTATGCTTAGGATCTTGAAGGAGACGGCGACCTTGCGACAGTTCAGCTTTCAGGGTATGCAAAAAGTCGTCAGCGCGATCGGGTGTGTAACTCCCAGCAAAGGTCTTGCTAATAAACCGATGCTTTTCTTGAAACAGTTCCAGAGAGTGCAGGAAAGTGTCTAAAAAGTCCATCAATCCAAACAAGTTGAGAGTATGACCGCTAGGAGCCATATCCACTACTACTCGATCTACCCGCTGCTCGTTAAAAAGACGTTGGATCTCTAACAAGCCCATCAACTCGTCCAGTCCAGGCCAATTTAAATCCCAAACTGGAAGCAAGTCTTGTCCCTCAACAAAACTACCCCGCTCTACTAGCAGTTCTAGTACCTGACCATGACGTTCTTTAAAGTCTTGTAGCAGAAGCTTTGCATCCAGGGCCCTTACTAGTAAATTAGGTAGTTCCGCGATGGGACGAGGAATGTCATCAACGCTAACTTGTAAGACATCTCCAAGAGAGTGAGCCGGATCGGTTGAGATTAAAAGAATTTGCTCATTGCTAAATTTCTGCGCCCAACGATATGCAAAGGTGCAGGAGATTGTTGTTTTTCCGACTCCACCTTTGCCGCTAAACATAGCAAGGTGTAGGTTATCAAAAAGTTCCATTTCGTTTGCCATCTATGGCCTTTTAGGATAAAGTTACTACATATTTTTTAAAGTTACTTAAGTAATTTTGCTGAATAAAGGCATTTCAAATCTTAATTTTTTCCAGATGGGATTTAGAAAACTTCTATATACGGCGGGGACAGGGAAAGCTTCACAAGAGGATGTGTAATTAATTTTGTTGAGATACTTACAAAGATTAGCCGAGGAACTATAACTAAGGAAAAGATTTAGCCAAAGATGTCCAAAGGTAAGGAGATATAGATGGTTAACAGTTCTAAAGGTAATATAAATATTGGGTATGATGTCCAAAGTATTTCTGAATCCAACTTCTTTTCTGATAGTAATTCTGAGGATATTCATCTTTACCCACTCAAAATAGACTCTCCTTACATAGGAATTAAAAATTTTGGAATCAAAGATAAAGACAAATTTTTTGGTCGGGAGAAGTGGATTGCTAATCTGTGCGATCGCTTAAAACAAGATAATGTAATCTTGCTTTTAGGAGCATCAGGCAGTGGCAAATCATCGTTGATTCGGGCAGGTTTAATTCCTTATTTAGAAGATCATAAAGTTTTATTGACTAATTTAACTTTTCAGCCAGATGAAAATCCTTTTAAATCTCTTCATAAAAGTCTATTCCTTACCTACGGCAAACAATCAAAAATAGCAGATATCGCTCTAAAACCAAGAGAAAATACTCTACTTCAAGTTGTCACACTACTCAAAGAATATTCTCAGTCTATTCTCGTTTTTATTGACCAATTTGAGGAACTGTTTACGAAAATTCCAAAGCCAGAACGTGACAAATTTCTTGCTAGTCTCTTTCAACTACTTCAGCAGCAGGATAGCTCAGTCAAAATTGTTTTAACAATGCAATCTAATTTTGTAGATAGATTGAGTGAGTATCCCCAACTTGCGAGGATCTATGATCGCTATAGTTCCATACTCACTAGAATGAGCGATCGCGAATTAAAGTTAGCGATCGCTGAACCTGCTGCTAGAAATGGCGTTACCTTTGAACAAGGACTAGTTGAGCAAATTATTCATGATTTTCACCAACAAGATGATTCCCTACCACTTCTGCAATACACCCTGAATTTACTGTGGGAAAGAGAAAATATTGCTAGTCGCGTTCTGAAGATAAAGACTTATAAAGAACTAAAAGAGCAAACGTTTGGTTATTTAAGCGAACAAGCTAATCAATTTATTAATACTAGTGTTGGATGGCACGATTGGCATTTGGAAGAAAAGGAACAAGAGATTCAAGAATTAAACCTTGCACTGACTGAATTAAAACTGCGCGAGCAATCCGCCAGGGTTTTGAATTTACTTCCTGTCCAACCGCTAGAGGGTTTGGTGTTGGCAATTCAAACAATGGGTGAGAATTTAGAGAAATACCCAAACCAGCTTCTAGCTCCTGTTTTGGGAAGCTTAAAGGAAGCAATGAATACACCCACAGAGGCAAATAACTTGCGCGGACACGAGCAAGAGGTGAATTGTGTAGCCTTTAGTCCTGATGGCAATTTTCTTGCCAGTGGGAGTAGTGATTCTACGGTGTGCTTGTGGAATATCATTGGCAATCCTACTGCTCAATTTTTGTGTGGACACGAGCAAGAAGTGAATTGTGTAGCCTTTAGTCCTGATGGCAATTTTCTTGCCAGTGGCAGTATTGACGGAATTTTGTGTTTATGGGATCTACAAGGTAATCTCATTACTCAACCCTGGCAGGCACATGAGGAAGGAATTATTTCCGTTGCCTTTATCTCAAATGGCAATGGCTACGCCAACCCCGGAGGGGTACGCATTGTCAGCGTTGATTTTGACGGAACGGTGTGTTTGTGGGATCTAGAAGGTAACGCCATTACTCAACCCTGGCGCAGACATAAGGAAGGAGTTATTTCCGTCACCTTTAACCCAAATGGCGAACGCATTATCACTGTTGGTTTTGACGGAACGGTGTGTTTGTGGGATCTAGAAGGTAATCTCATTACTCAAAGGTGGCACGAACATGAAGCAAAAATTATTTGCGTCGCCTTTAGCCCTGATAGCAAGTTTATTGTCAGTGGCAGTAGTGATTCTACAGTGCGGTTGTGGGACATACAAGGTAATCCCATCGGTCAACCTTGGCGCGGGCATGAAGGCCATGTAAATTCTGTAGCGTTTAGCCCTGATGGTAAGTTTATTGTTAGTGGTAGCTGCGATCGCACAATACGCTTGTGGGATATTAATGGCAACCCCATCACTCAACCTTGGCGGGGACATCAAGGACAAGTTAATTCCCTAGCTTTTAGTCCCGATAGCAAGGTAATTGTCAGTGGTGGCGATCAAACTGTGCGTTTGTGGGAGCTAGATCAAATATTACAAGATCGGGTCATCGGGCGATCGCAGCGCAAATATGAGAATTGGGTCAATTCTGTCGCCTTTAGCCCAGATGGGAAATGCTGTATCAGTGCCAGCAATGATTCTACAGTCCGCTTGTGGGATATCGACGGCAACCCTATCGGTCAACCTTGGCGCGGACATGAAAAAGAAGTTAATTCTGTCGCTTTTAGCCCAGATGGGAAATTCTGTATCAGTGCCAGCAATGATTTTACAATCCGCTTGTGGGATATTCACGGCAACCCTATCGGTCAACCTTGGCGCGGACATAAGTATTGGGTAAATTCCGCAGCTTTTAGCCCTGATGGTAAACTGATTGCCAGTGGTAGTTTTGATGGAACAGTGCGCTTGTGGTGCTGTGGGTGGGAAGAGTGGTTGAAAGTTTGCTGCAACAGGTTACATTATCATCCCATTTTTCAAAATCCGGAAAATGGTAGTGATTTAGAAATTGCCCACCAAACTTGTCAAAAATATGTATTAGAAAACTTTAAATAAAATATAGCCTCCCTCCAAATCTACGATTTGGTGGTCTTCAATTCCTGCGCCGATCTGAATCTCCGACTGATAGCGCAGCGTTAGCGAGCCTGCGAGCGTCTTGATTCTGACTCCTGAATTCTGACTCCTGAATTCTGACTTCTGAATTCTTCTTCAACATGGGTTTGATGCCGTACTCTCCGCGCTCAGATCCTACGTATATTTTCAGCAACCCCTAAATATAAAACCTCACCCTGCCTCCGGCTTCCCTTTCCAAAGTATCGGAGAGGGATTGAGGGTGAGGTTTCAATACTGCTTGGGTAAAGCATCTGATGAGAATTGTTCAACAAATAGGGAGAACAATCTCAAATTCAGTTCCCTCGGTGGGCTGAGAACGCACAGTTAAAGTGCCACGATGTTGTTGGATAATGGAATAGCAGACAAATAACCCCAAACCTTGACCGCGACCAATGGGTTTTGTCGTGAAGAACGGTTCAAAAATCCGTTCTTGCAGACTCACAGGAATTGTACTATTTGTATTAGCGATCGCAATTCGTAACCATTCACGATCTATGACTCCAGTACGAATCCGAATTTCTGGGTTTTCGCTGTGGGGATTATCTCGAATCGCATCAATGGCATTGTTAATAATATTCAGGAAGACTTGATTTAACTGACTAGGATAACAAGTCACCAAAGGTAGATTACCATACTCCTTGATGACGCGCACTTCGGGTTGATTTTCAGAACCTGGCAAGCGATGTTGTAAAATTAACAGTGTGCTTTCAATACCAGTGTGTAAATCTACAGCTTTGATTTCGGCTTCATCTAAGCGAGCAAAGTTGCGTAAATTTTGGACAATCTGGCTAATGCGATCGCTACCTACCTTCATAGATTGTAAGATTCGATTGACATCCTCAAACAGAAAATCGAGGTCAATTTCCTCCCACTTGGCTTGAATGGCTGGACTAGGTTGGAGATATTCTTGCTGATAAAGCATCAGCAAACTCATCATGTCTGCAATATAATTTTCTGTATGGGTGAGATTACCCTTGATAAAATTAACGGGATTGTTAATTTCGTGAGCAATACCAGCTACCAATTGACCGAGGGATGACATTTTCTCACTGTGGATTAATTGCCCTTGAGTTTGTTGCAATTTTTTCAAGGTTTGCTCTAAATCTTGGGCTTTTTGGTTGAGAGCTTGGGTTTTGTGTTCTACTTCTGCTTTTAGGGTTTGAGAATAGTTTTCGGTTTGTTGATACAAACGGGCATTTTCTACAGAGATGGCGGCTTGGCTAGTTAGGAGTTGGAGAATCTCGATGCGATCGCTACTAAAAGCGCCTAAAATTAAGTTATTCTCTAGGTACAAAATACCGATGAGTTTTCCTTGCCGGCTAATTGGCGTACACAAAACCGATTTTGGCTGGTGAGTTATGATGTAGCGATCGCCTGGAAATCGCCCTGCTGCACTTAAGTTTTCAAACACAGCCGTCTCTTGAGTTCGTGCCACTGCATAAACTAAACTTTGGGGAATTTCTCGGTATTGCTCCAAGGGAATTTGTAAGGTTTTCACTCGTTCTCGATCGGCTTGAGCTACAACTAACCATTGTTCATCTTGGTGTAGAACTAAATGACCGATTTGTGCGCCAGCATTGGCGATCGTAATTTGCATTAAGGTTGCCAATAGTTTCTCTAATTCAATTTCTTCAGAGATGGCTTGTGCAGCTTTCATCACCGCTTGGAAATCTAACCATACATTTTGGTTACTAGAGCTTTTAGTTACACCTTTCATCAAAGTTAAGGGGATGGTTGTCGCAGATGTGATGGCAAGATTAGCCGATTGGAGAATGACTGTTAGTAATTGCGGATATTCTTGTTCTAAATGGACAATTTTCGCCGTTGCACCCCAATGGGCGTAGCAGTAGTAAGCTTGTTGCACATAGTCTGCGGCCAGCTTCTCTTTGCCCCAATCAAGGTAGAATTTGGCAGCTAGCTCATTGCTAAGTGCTTCTTCTTGGATATAGCCGTTTTCTTTTGCCCCCTGAATGGCTTTATCATAGTAGGTGATTGCGTCTAAATGACCCAAAACTTTCGCCCGCTCTGCTTCAATCAAATCGTATTTGTGTTGATGATTGGCGGGAGCATGGAACGCCCACTGACTCATCAATTTTTGGTTTTCTGCAACTTTTTCTAGTGCTAATTGTTGCTCTGCCTGATTAGCATTTGAACAGGTAGCCAAAAGAACCAGGGAGTAGTAGAAATTATGTTCGGCAAACTGCAAGAAGCCAACCATATTTTCCCGGTATTTTTCGGCTTCTTGAGCATGGATGAGTGCCTGCTGATAGTCCTTAAAGATGAACAGCAGAATGGTCTTTGCTAAATGGAGCAGGAACAGGAGAGTTCCGTTTTCAGTTTCAATTAAAATCGGCAGCATTTTTTGCTCATCGAAAGTCTCCCCAACAAGTATTAAGGGATCTTCTGCTGCTCCCATCAAATTTAACACCAACTGACGACAAATCTGCCCGAAATAAATTTGATATTCTTGTTTGAATTTAAACAACAGATCGATGTATTTTTGCTGTTGCTGATTCACCTGCTCAAGTGTTTCACCGACAAAGAAAATATAGTTGCAGTAGGAGGCAGCGTTGTAGCAGGCATACTCCACATCACCCGTTTCTAATCCAACCTGAATAGCTTCACGTAAAGGAGCGATCGTTTTGCGAGCGGGTTCGCGCCAGTGCCGCACAAACACATCAAAAATATTAGCTACTTTTGCATACAATTTCCTGTCGTTAAATAGCTCTAGCACTTTTAATCCTAATTTGCCAAACCGATAACCTCTTTCAATTCCGGTTGAGGTACCACATAAAACCAGACCATAAAAGGTGTAGCCAAATGCCGAAAATGCCGAGTTGCCAAATTGAATCGATAAGTTCACTAGGGTGTAAGCAATCAGTGGTAGCATATCAGGTTTAGCGTTCAGGCTGGGAGTTACCATAGCGATCGCAATTCGCATCGCTGCTAACTTGTGCGGATCGCTCGCCTTTGGCAGGTTAATTAAATCCTCGATCGCTAACTCCCGTGGGGGTTCGGTAAATAGAGGTTCGCCCAAGAACTTCAGCACTTGCAAAGAAGTGTCGATCGCTGCCAGCATTTGATTCTGAGCAATGTAGAAATAGATTTTAATTTCATACATCTTCACCTTTTGCAGCAAATCCTGGGCGTGCTGAAGAACAATTTCTGAAAGCCGTTCTGCCTGCTCGAAATGGGCACTCAAGTACTCAATTTCAGCCGCTTCTGTATAAAGGGCAAGGGTAAGATCGTAATGATGTTGCCAACCGTTTTCTGGGAGCGCTGCCAGTCCTGCTGTGAAGTATTTACTTGCCATTTCATAGGCGGTTGCTGCCTTGGCTTTTTGTCCTGCTTGTAGGTTCAGTTGAGCTAGATCAAATTCTTGCAACCTAGAGATTTCGTCACTATTTTGTGCATTCAACAATTCTGGAGAACTTTTTTGAGATGTCAATCTTAGACCGTAATTCAATTGATTGACAATTTCAAAAATTTTCCCTTCCCGCTTTGCTTCAGGCGTATTTGCCCAGAGTTGTTGCCCAATTTTGAAGTGAGTAGACTGTTTTTGATCTTCTGGAATCAGACTGTAGGCAGCTTGTTGGACGCGATCGTGCAAAAATTTATAAGGAACGGCAATCTCACCACCGCGATTGATGTTGTCTGAGTTATTTGATTGGAAGAACTTGTAAGTTTCACTAATGGGGAGAATCAGCCCTTCTTGTAACGCCGTCCACAGATTGGTCGCTATATCAATAAATGATTTTTCAGAGACCATTGCCAAGGTATTCAAATCAAATTGGTTGCCAATACAAGCCGCCAGTTTCAAAACCTCCTGTGTCTCCACCGGAAGTTTCTGCAATTGCAATGCCATGAACTCTACTACTCCATCGGTCAATGCCAACTGCCGCACCGAAGCCAAGTCACATTGCCAGGAACCCACTTCTGGCTGGAACTGAATGTAACCCTCCTCATACAGTGCTTTGAGAAACTGGGTTGTAAAAAAGGGATTTCCTTGGGTTTTCTGGTATACCAATTGCGTCAGGGGTTGAGCCAGTTTAGTGGGACAACTCAATGTGTCTGCCACCAACTGATTCACCTTTATTTCTACCAAGGGTTCCAGGGTAATTGTATTGACGGTAGCTTGGGCTTGCTGAATCTGTTCCAGCATCAGCATCAAGGGATGAGCCGGAAATACTTCATTATCTCGATACGCACCGAGAATTAGTAAATATCCAGAATTGGCTTCACTCATCAATAATTGCAGCAAGTTCAAAGAAGCCGAATCTGCCCATTGCAAGTCATCTAGAAACATCACCAGCGGATGCTCAGGGGTGGTGAAAACCTGGATAAATTTCTGAAAGAGCAAATTGAAACGATTTTGGGCAGCATTACCAGATAGTTCTGGGACTGGCGGCTGTTGACCGATAATTCGCTCTAGTTCAGGAATCACATCAACGATCGCTTTGCCGTTTTCACCCACAGTAGCCAAAATTTTCACTTTCCACGCCACCAACTGGACATTACTCTCACTCAAGAGTTGTCCCATCAAATCACGAAAGGCTTGCACAAAGGCACTGAAGGGAATATTGCGCTGTAACTGATCGTACTTGCCTTTGATGAAGTAACCGCGTTGTCTGACAATTGGTTTATGGACTTCATTGATCGCCGCCGTTTTACCAATCCCGGAAAATCCAGCCACTAGCATCATTTCTGAACTGCCATTAGCGACGCGCTCAAAAGCTTTGAGCAAAGTTGCAACTTCTGTTTCTCGCCCATAGAGTTTTTCAGGGATAATGAAGCGATCGCACACATCCCGTTGTCCCAGAACAAAGGTTTCTATTTTACCCGTTGCTTTCCATTGATTGAGACAGCATTCTAAGTCATATTTCAAACCCAAGGCGCTCTGATACCGATCTTCGGCATTTTTCGCCATCAACTTTAATACTATCTCTGAAGCGATCGCGGGGATTTCTGGATTAATGATGTGTGGGGCGAGTGGTATCTTAGCTAAATGACAGTGGATTAACTCCATCGGATCGTTGGATTGAAACGGTAATTGTCCAGTCAAAAGTTCGTACAATGTCACCCCGAAAGCATAGAAATCACTGCGGTAATCAATACCGCGATTCATTCGTCCGGTTTGCTCCGGCGAAAGATAGGCAAGGGTTCCTTCCAACATATTCGGATTTTGAATTTCCTGGGTTTCGCGGGGGAGGAGGGAGGCAATACTGAAGTCAATTAGCTTGACTTGTTGCGATTCTGGATGAATCAGAATATTGGCGGGTTTGATATCTTTGTGGATGACTCGATGCTGGCAGATATCATGGAGAATATCGGCAATTTGTCGGGCAATTTCTAAGATTTCCCCTAAAGACAAGGGATAATTTTGGGTATAAGTCCGTAGGGAAATGCCGCCAAAGTCTTCCATCACCAAAGCATAGCTATTGCCATAGGCTTCTAGGCTTAAGGGATGAATTATGCCAGGAATGTTGAGATTTTTGGTAATTGTATACTGGTTACGAAACTGTAATAATTCGCTAAAGGTGGGGTGGTCTTGGTGTAATAGTTTAATCACCACTGGACGCTGACTTGACTCCTCCACTGCCCGATAAACTATTGTCTGAGAATTTGCATAGAGTTGCTCAACAATGGCATAACCGGGGAGGTGCGGCAATGAATTTGAGTAGGGGATTGCTGCCAGTGTCATAGTGTCAAGTTAAAATGTCTAGAAGGTTTATAAGTCTAATGTTTCCCAAGAATTTAGCAGACTTAACATTCCATAAATTAGTTAGCTAATACTTCACAAAAAGGGTACGAGATAATAGCTCGTGTAATTGTTGTAATTTTTGATATGTAGCACAAGCCTTGGTGGTTAGCCCGCATTTCTCACAAGTTTGAAATGCAGAGGGGCGGAGGAGATTGAACTTGGCAATTGAACTCTTCCCTGCTCCCCTGAACAATCACAGGCTTTGAGCATTGGTGAGAAATGCGGGTTAGGACATCAACAAGATGATGAAACTTAGACGCAAAAAGACTTTTCACCCAGTCCCCAGTACCTAGTCCCCAGTCCCTTGCTATATATTGCGGAGATGGTGGTACAGTTCCAAAGGGGAACCCATTTGTTCGGTAATGCCACCCTGTAACACTACAATTTTGTCGGCAAGGGTCATTGCTTCAACTTGATCGTGCGTTACATAAATCATCGTGGCTTGTAAGGTGTCGTGTAAGTGGCAAGCTCAATAATGGAAGCGATCGCAAATCTCCTGCTCGGTCAATTCTGAAATTTCAACAATAGCTATATTGGTTTAAAACTGGGCAACTCTTGGAGACGCTACCGCGAACGCCCCACTGCGCGCTAACGCCTGCAAGTGGGGCGAAAAGAATTAAATAAAATATTTTCGCCTTAAAACTCCATCCCTTCATGAGTGGAGTATTCTGACTCCTGTATTCTGACTCCTGACTCCTGTTTATTAGGCTCTTTTAACGTTAAAGGTTATAAGTTCCGAATCTAATGTACAGTTTTTCGTAAGTGATATTAAGGAAAAAAAGTGGAATTTCAGAAATTATTGTATATTTTTACTTTGGTAAATATTGCTACCCTAGCTCCAAGTGTACCTATAGTTGCTCAAATTACACAGATTCCCTCCAATTCTTCACAGTCGAGTTGTCGTGCAACTAAAGTAGATACTCCAATTTTCAAAGAACCTTCAACATCATCTAATGCTATCAGAATATTGTCGGCAAAAACAAATATTTCTTTAGCATATATACCAACTAGTGGAGATAGATTTGTCAGAATTAAATCTCCGACTTCAGGGTTTATTCAAACTGCTGTATTAAAATTTTGTCAGACAAATAATAACGCTCAAAACCTGTGGACTAAACCTACTATTGGTAGTGTATGTCGGCAAATTGTACAAACTGAAACTATACGTCGCCAACCAAGTATAAAAGGAGATTTTATTACAACACTTTATCCAAATACAATTGTGTATGTGAACTTAGTTACAGGTAATGTAGTTAAGTCATACAAATCGGAAAATTACATTTGGGTAGAAATCAACCTTTCCAGAAGTTTCCCTGGAGAGTTATCTGGCAATGGTTGGATAGCCAATACAGATTTAGTAAATACTCCTGGATTAAGCAGTCTAGCTTATTGTAGTTAGTAGTTTATTTCGCTTAATATAGGATTAATATTTGATTTTTGAATGAAGTTAAGTATTGTAGAGAGTGTGAGAACGGAGTTCGTAACGCACTATTATCAAGGGTTTGATGCCGTACTCTCCGCACTCACATCCGACGCATATTTTCTCCGTTTTCTCTGTTGTTATATCCTAGAACTTGTATATCTTCCAAAAGTGGATGCTCCCGATTTGCTCCCACATCACAGCGACGTTTTTAAGCTAGAAGCTGTTTTTTCTGGGTTCCCCGAAAACGGAAATACTAAAATACTTTTTATTTTTGGGTTATCTGCCAATTCTTTTAAACGACTTAGTTGCCGGTCTGTAATTGCAACTCCAGCATATTTCTGAGCGTAATTTAATTCCTCAGCAAAATTACTATCATTATAAGCTTGAATAAATACACGATCTACACCCCATTTTTCCCAGTCAGCCGCAAAATATTTTTTAGCCCAATAAGGGTTATGATGGCAAATATCAAAACTCACCGATTGATTAGCTTTTTTCATAGAAGTTACCATCTGTTGCACAAATTTGGTCAAATTTTCTGTGCGGTCAACTTTTCCAGGTAATTCAGCATAATAACCTAGATAATCATCCCATTGAACTGCATCAATATCAGGATATTTTTTGACAAACTCTACTAAGATATTTTGAAAAAGATTAGCCACTTCAGCAATTTCCACATCAAGTACATAATGATCGATTCCAGAGTAGGTTTTATCTACTCCTGGAACAATCCATTTTCGACTAATGGCAAAATCAAAAGCCGGGCTATTTTTATCTATTTTAATACCTTTCTCAAAGTAAGCATGAACTTGCATTCCTTGCTTATGTGCTTCATCTATCAACCAATTTAACCATTGCTCTTGAAACTGGTTAGGACAACTTTTATACCCAAAAGTTTGCTGCATTACGTCGCTATTATACATCGTACAGCCATTACCCCAAACACCATGAATAATTGTATTAATTCCTTGAGAATGGTAGTAACGAACTCTTTTACGAATTGTTTGTTCATCTGCATTATTGGTAATTTGGTAGCGAGTTAAATAAATTCCTCTAATTACTTTTTTCTCCCAAGCTGTTTGAAACAATGGTGGTTTTTCTTCTGGGATTATCTTCTGTAAGGTTTTTTTATTAGGAGCTAAACTTGGAGTGCTTGGCAAAGAAGCTAGCGGAGTTGCAGAAGCAGTTGGGCTACTAGTTGAATAACCACTTGTAGCAGGTTGAGAAATATGTATACTTATCTTCTTGCTATTATCTAAAAATTTGCTTATTTCTAGATATCCTTTCTGGCTAAACCACCAATAACCACCTCCTAAGATAATTAGGATTATAGAGATCGGAATATTTGAACATCCACATCCCGTTGGCTCTTTCTTTTGACCCGACATATAAAACTCCGATTTAGTTTTTGAAAATATACCGAAACACTCAATAGCATACATCGGCAGTTAAGCCAGATTGCAGACCCTAAGCTTTGGAGAATCGCATCTTTACAAGAGGCGTTTTTTATCCCATATCCTCATCAATTTATTTCTATGTAAATGTTACTTTCTGTTCAGTTAGCAGGAGTAGATGAAGTTGGCAATAGGAAAAACCTTTGCTTACTTTGCCAGAAAGCCGATAATCAATCGCTAAGTAATCACAAAATATTCGCATACCTCGCTCAGAGGTATGCGAATATTTTGCTAATGATTGACTCAACTCAATTCCTTGGCTGATAGCAGTAAAAACATTCAATTTAAATGTGGGATAGGTTAAGCATTAACCGTATTGAAGAATAGCCCAGTTGAAGGTGTTGACATAATAATATGCTTTAATCTTAATCGGATCAACAAGGATTAAACGATCGCCTGCTGACACAAATGAGAGGATCTACCGCAAGCTGCAAACAACATTCTCATTCCTGTTTGCAGCTTGCGGTAAGTTCTACATTGTAGAAAGTCCCTGACTTGGGATTAATTGAACGTAATTGCTGAATAAAAGCATTAAATTTTGTATTGCTTATACCGAAGCCAGCTTCAGCACAAGCAGATAAACCTCCTTCGATGGGAATAGGAGATCCGGCCCTGGGACTATATACAATGAATTTATCGACGGTACTAGTAGCGATCGCAAACCCGATAACTTGGCGAATTGTTCGCAAAGCAGCATTATCTAAGGAACCACCAATACTGCCAATATTGATATTAACTGCACGACTTTGACTTTCAGCAAAGGCCGGCGCACTAATTGACAGTACTACTCCGACAATAATCAAACACGTGAACTTCTTCATTTTCCTTTCCTCTAAAAAATTGAAAAACTAATACAGACCTTGCGATACGGATGAGGTAAATTAGAAACTTTGCCATATAAAAAGTGCTGATTGCTGAGTAATGAGTAGCAAGAAGATTACGGGCTAAACCTTAGCTTTCCGCTAACAGTACTTCCGCACTATGATGAAAGCCCCGCCCGCAAGTGGCGCGGAATCTTTTTGTATGGAGTTGGTTGATACCAGCGCATGGTGTGGGCGGTCTTTTAACTCAGCACGGGCTAAACCTTAGCTTTCCGCTAACAGTACTTCCGCACTTTTCATCTCACTCGACTCAAAACTCATGTAATTAAAAAGACGTAGACTAACTATTTATTATACTGAATTTTTATTTGAAGAAGAATTCAAAAGATGTCATTGCTCAACCTCTTAATCTTCAATCAACAGTCCAGTGACACGGCTAAATTCTCTTGTGTTGTGCATGACTAATGTTAAATTATGTGTCAAGGAAATTGTTAGAGCCTATGGGAGTAGCGTTTGCTGCTAATTTTGAAGCGATCGCTCTAAGGGACTTCCCAAAAATAAAAAATCCCACAAAAATAAAAAGATCGAATGCGATCGCAGTTTCTCAAGTACTACGAATTAGCAATCGATATTAACTTTAGTGAAATTATCAACTTGGATTCAGATATTTTTACTATGGCAAGCCCGATATTTCAGTATGGCATATTGTAACAGAACATGGCTTTGTAGATTAGCCCATCCATTTCTTTGCTCTTCACCACTTTACAGTGTTAAGTCAGGTAATGATTTTAGTCTACATAGTCTGTTGTCAGGTCTGAATCAACAGTGTTATCTGAAACTATTGGGCGGCTACCATCCATATCTAGAGTATCTTGAACTTGAAGATTACTCTTAGCGATTGGACGTTGACCATCTATATCAAGAATAGTCTCAACCTCTAAATCACTAGGGTCAATTGGACGTTTGCCGTCTACATTTAGCATCTCATTCTTTTGAAAAGCGCTCTTAGCAATCGGGCGTTCACCGTCTATATCAATTGTTTGATTGCTATTATTTTCAGCTTTCGCAATTGGGCGTTCACCATCTATATTTATTGTTTCCTTAATCTGAATATTACTTGGATCGACTGGACGCTGACCATCTATATCAATTGTTTTAGTTATCTCTTTGGGTTCGCTAGAGGATGAAGTCATCTCATTTTCGGTAATTTCTGTCTGCGGAATCGGATTATTTTTAGTACTATCAACTTTGTTCTTCTTATTCATATTTTGTATCGTTTTTTTAAAACTAATTATCTACTAACATCATCTTAAGAGTTATCGATCTCTTAATTAAATAAACTAGGGATTGGGGAAAGAGGGGGGAACTTCTGATTTATCTCAGAATTTGTTTATTAACTAGCATAGCGAAGTAAAATCAAAAGATCCTCTACCACAGCACAGAATCAATCTCTAACTTGAGAGGGATATTTCATCTTTCAAGAAACAATTTTTAGATTTGGAAATCTGTTCCACCTAATGAGCTTCAAGGGTGTCGGCTGTTTTGATCCCTTGCAAGACACTTGCGATCGCAGACATTCCTACTTGGCTCCAAAGCGCAAAGCATTCAAGGAAAAATTTAACTTAATCTTATCCTTTTGTTGATTTGTTCTTAGTTGTGCTGAGACTTTTCATACAATATATTCTATTTAATCAGTATTAAATCTTCTATAAAACCCCATTTAATTTTTGAAAAGCTTAACTGCTGTTAACTTTGAGCGTTCTAAATCAGAGCCTCAATATACTTATACAAGATTCATACCGGATTCCTTAGAATTCTATGTGATATTGTCAAAGTAGATTTAAATATTTCACCCGGACTGAAAACGCAAAGGATACAGAGCAACTATATTTATGGGGATTATTAATTTTGAATTTTGAATTTTGAATTCGGAGCAAAGCTACGTGACTGTTTGGTATCGTACTCACTAAAGCAGGATAAACTCTATGTATCGATTCCAAATCAGTGCATACACGCAAACGGGTGAATCCATCGGTCTAATCGGTTCTACTCCAGAGTTGGGACTGTGGGATATCAGAAAATGTGTCTACCTGCGAACAAGTGGCGATCGCTATCCGTTATGGTGGACAGATATTGACATTCAAGAGTCAGGCGATTGTCAGAGAGTTGAATACAAATATGTGCGCCTCGATGCCAACGGTAACGTCCAATGGGAGAGCTTACTAGATACAAACCGATGGATACCGATTGATTCTCAGGATGATTCCAACACGATTATTGTGGATGATGGCGCATTTGGTTATTTACAACCTTATCCCTTTGGATACATTGACAAATCAACTGTCAAGATGGGAGTAGAAGAAGGGGCTGAGAGACTCAAAATTGTAGTCATTGGCAGTTCTGTCGCATTAGGTCATAAAGCCTGGTTTTTGAAAGGTTGGGTTCGGTTGTTGGCAGAGGCTTTACAGCAAAAATATGGGCATCAACTACTGAATGTGTCGGAAGTGGGGGCGAATGTCAGCAGAACGATCGCTCGATTCCCTTCAGTTGTCACCCCAGAACAACCGGATATCGTGATTATTGCTTTATCTCTAGGCAACGAGGGGTTAGCCTACTGTCCCCCTCACGAACGGCGGGCAGTACAACGTCGGTTTGAAAGTGGCTTACAGCAGTTAGTGAAAATGACGCGGGACATCGGGGCTATTCCGATCCTGGGCGGTGTCTATCCAAATGGCGACTATTCCCTGGAACATTACTGGTTGCTCCAAAACACACATAAGCGGATGCTAAGTTGGGACGTAACTGTACTGGATTGGTTGGCAGCCGTAGATGATGGACAAGGACGATGGAAAGCGGGGATATCCTTCGATCCGGCTCACCCAAACACTATCGGCCACAGCCTGATGTATGAGCAGATCGACCAGCACCTATTCGACATCGACAAAGACGAATTAGTAAAAGAAAAACAGCGTTTCCAGCAACCGAATGAGTTTCCCGTCTACTTTGACAATGCTGGCTTTCATATCTCTGTGTGTATCGAAGAGAAGCGTTTACGGATCGTTAATTCATCACAATACAGTTACACGATCGCTCTCTATTGGCAGGAATTGCAAACTGCATTACAAAGTCGGGCAGGATTGATCCCAGGTATTTACATTGCAAAGTCTGTCAAACCAGAGATACTCCCCTTCTTCGCGGTGCAAGAAGACGGTGCGATCGCAACCACAGTAAATATCCCCCCTGGTGCAGACTTAGAATATAGCGCCGCCTTCAATCTTTTTTCGCCAAACAACTCGCAAGTTTTATTCTATGACGGGCATCTGGGGATTTTGCAAGCGGACGAACGCCACCTCTGGATAATCAACGAATCAGATAACGAGTACAACATTCAACCGATGTGGACGGAGGTTTGCAACGCACTTAAAGCCATGCCTTCAGGTGTCTATGAAGATCCGCTTTATCCCGATGCCCACTTTCGGACAATGATGATTGGCAAGGATGGGCTAGAAAGCCGGGTGAAAGCACCACCTAAGTCTGCGGTGTTTTTCCAATACAAATGCAAATTAGCGGATATCAGTCGGGTGGCTATTCTTCCCCTTGGCGATCGCTGTGCCGTCCGCATGATGCTATATAAAATGGAGTACGATGGCCCCGCCTTTCCGTTTGATTTAACGCGCACAACTAATATTGCAGATGTTGCGGATGCCATCGAAAACGGTTTTTATGATATGTGGAATCCTGCCTTTCTGCACTATAGCCCCGATGCAGGGAGAATTTACCATAGTAAGTGGTCGGGTTTATCCTTTGCCCATGAAGTTGAAGAGACAGACGATCCGATAAATGATATGTCTCCTGTCCATGAACGGATGCGCGTTCGTTATACAGCACGTTCTGAAAGATTTTGGTACGCATTGCAGCACTGCGACAAAGTACTTTTCGTTCGTACAGGAATTAGCGATCGCGGTGGTGCGATCGATTTGGTAAACAAGTTAGAAAAACAATGCCACGGGAAGCCATTTCATCTCTTGCTTCTTTCTCCCCAAAGCGATGATGAGTTTTTAGACCTTCCCAATGTGTTGCACTACAATGTCGAGTTTAATCCCGATCGTATGTATGACGATTTAGGGCATTGGATGTATTGCACAGAAGTAATGCGAGGAATTTTAGAATCTCTTGGGGTGTCTAGTAAAAATCTCTTTTGGTGTCCGCCTAAAACACCTAAAGAAGTCAGAAATTAGAGAAAAGTGATGCAACAGTCCAAAGCTAGAGTCAGAAACCAAGCAATAGGTTGAATTTTAAGACTTGTGTCTACATCGTAGCAGGTTAGCGCGGGTGGTAAATCTGCCGCAAACATTTTTTTAGATGATATCAGCACTTGTAACTCGCTTAACCCTCAAGACTAGTTGCAAAAATTGAAGCGTTTGCAACAATTGTCCCTTGATATATAAGAAACGTTTAAGTATTTCCAAGAAACGTATAAGCAATTGCTGCAATTGTTACATACTTTGCAACAATTACTTCTCCATGTATAAGAAATGTTTTAATGATTGCAACAATTGTTGTAATTAACTTATGATAGCGTCCGCTTAATTACTTGTTAAATCCAAAGAACCGCATTTCTCCAAGCTTCAGGCGTTTGATGATGAGTAATAAGTAATGGGTAATGAGTAATAAGTAAAAGAGCAACAGGCGTAAAAAAGCGTGCAAGAACTTGTACATTCTTACTATGCACTCCTTACTCACTACTGGTAAAGAGTAAGAAGTAAGAAGTAAGAAGTAATGAGTAAGAAGTAAGAAGTAATGAGTAAGAAACAAGAAATAAGAAATAAGATATTGAAGTATTCGCTCATAACTCATAACTCACTACTCATAACTCATAACTCATAACTCACTACTCATAACTCATAACTCACTACTCATTACTCATAACTCACTACTCATTACTCCTCCATTCGAGGTGTGGTGAGAAATCCGAGCTTGTCTCCCCTCTCCACGTGCGGGACTACCGTGTATACATAAGTCTAATGACAAATGACCAATGACAAATAATAAATGACTTCTGTTATTAATTACTCATCCATCTCTTTTAATGTAGCTAATGCCGATGGAGATAAACGACTGAGATAACGGAATATCCAGTATTTAAAGATAGTGTTGAGAATAACTGGAAATGTGGCAATAAACAAAAATATAGCATTTTTGGTGGCTGGCAAACCTAAATGTTCTGCCAATCCTTCAAGAAGAACTTCCCAGCCTTCCGGTGAGTGAAATCCTACAAATATATCTGTAAATAGAATAATTAAAAATGCTTTAGCACTATCGCTTAGTCCATAAACAATACTATCTATAAAAGATCTCACAACTACAATTTCTTTTCTACTCAAAAAAATAAATATACTAAAAGAAATTAGTGATATCAAATCAGCAAAAACATTACTAATAGCATTATTGCTTTTTATTCGGAATTCCTCAGTTAGCTCAACTGCTTTGTCTTTTAGTTTTTCTTGTATTCCTTCTGAAGAAAGTGGTAATGATTTATTTATTAAATATTCAAACCTTAAAACTTCTTGAAAATTAGATAATTCATGGAGAGCTTCTTTTTCCATGTCAGAATTGATGAAAATTTGAGATGTATTCTCTCCTCTCACCCTTTCTAATATGGGAATTACTAATAACTCTTTAGATAAAATATAAGTCAAAAGAGGGATGATAATTAAAGCAATAAAAAATCTCAGAGCAATTTTTGTCCTATTTTTAGAAGCTCGGTGATTTTTGACAAACTCTTCTTCTGTCTGTGGAAAAAATTCTCTTTTAATTTTATCAATTCTTCTACTAACAGGCCCAGGTAAAGCTCCAGTTTGTTGATTTAGAAGCAGAAGATTAAGATTAGATAAGTCTGGTTGTTTGCTAATTTGACTCTGATTAATTGGTAGTGATTGAGGATTGGATACTAAAGCGCTGTTACTAATTATTTGCTCTTTAATAGCGTATTTCTCTACAACTTCATCAATAATCTTTAAGTTTTCCAATAAAGCAGAATTAGAGATATTGACAATTCCCCGACTAAGCCGGAACTCTGCAAGTCTGATTTTGATAATAGTTAAATTTTTATCAAGGTATCCTTGCCAGTAAGACATCACACTCTCAGTATAATTTACTGATTCTGGCGAGATTTTTTTGCCGCCAAAATGTTCTACTTCGATGTTTTTAATTCTCTGGGCTGCTTGTTGAGCTTCTAAGAGTGACCTTTCTGGTGTATCTAAAAACCAATTATTTAGCGATCGCAAATACTCTTGAAAATTTCGGCGGAGGTATTCTGCTGTTTTGGTAAATGAATTTTTCATTACATATATAAATAAACCTTGATTTTCCGGTAGGGGGAATTTATGAATTGCCCCTATTGTGTAGCTTTGCGTCAGTGCGAAGTAATTTTTTAACCACAGAGACGCAGAGGACACAGAGTAAAGAGGTTAAAGAAGAATCTGTCTATGCTCTAGTTTAAAGTGTAAATCTACAAGCGATCGCAAACGCTACCCTAGAAATTAGCATTACTCAAACTTGGAAGTTTCAACATGATAGCCTCACCCCAGCAAAACTACCTCACCGCCCAAGAGTACCTGCAAATGGAGGAACAGAGCAATATCAAGCATGAGTATATAGACGGTTACATCTACGCAATGCCTGAAGTACTCGATCCACATGTTACCGTTGCTGGAAACCTTGCCGTTCTCCTCCGTAATCATGTACGCGGTTCTGGAAGTCGAGTTTACATCGCTGACATGAAAGCCCGAATTGAATCTCTGAATCGCTTTTATTATCCCGATGTGATGGTAACTTGCGATCGACGAGACGGAGAAACGCCAGGTTATAAAAGATTTCCCTGTTTAATTGTCGAAGTTTTATCTAATTCTACAGAAGCCTTTGACCGAGGCGACAAATTTGCCGATTATCAAACACTAGAAAGTCTGCAAGAGTATATATTAATTAATACCAAACGTCAGCGAGTTGAGTGTTTTCGACGCAATGAGCAAGGGCTGTGGGTTTTGCAATCTTACACAGCAGAACATCAATCATTTCGACTCAACAGCGTGGATTTTGAGGAAACAATGGCAGCACTTTACGAAGATGTAGTTTTTGAATAATCAACTTATGATTGGGTACATACACAATTTTTAGTACACTAAATATCTATTAATATCTTCAACGCTTCCTAACCCGGCGGAGGCATTGAGCAAAACAGACACAATTGATTGCATAAAAGTTATGGCGCTCATAGTTCAGAAATACGGTGGTACATCTGTCGGTTCAGTGGAACGCATTCAAGCTGTTGCAGGGCGTGTTTATAAAACTGTCAAAGCTGGAAACTCTCTGGTAGTAGTGGTTTCGGCAATGGGGAAAACCACCGATGGACTCGTCAAACTAGCTAATGAAATTTCTTCCAATCCTAACCGCCGGGAAATGGATATGCTGCTTTCTACTGGCGAACAAGTAACCATCGCCTTACTCAGCATGGCTTTGCAAGAACTTGGACAACCAGCAATTTCGATGACTGGCGCTCAGGTAGGAATTGTTACCGAAGCCGAACACAGCCGCGCTCGAATTTTGCATATTGACACTACTCGCCTAACTCGCCACATTAATGCAGGTAAAGTAGTTGTTGTAGCAGGGTTTCAAGGCACATCTAACGCCGGAGAAATGGAAATTACAACTTTGGGGCGCGGTGGTTCTGACACCTCAGCAGTGGCGATCGCAGCCGCATTAGGAGCTAATTTTTGTGAAATTTATACAGATGTTCCAGGGATTCTAACTACAGACCCTCGCTTAGTTGCCGAAGCCCAGTTGATGGATGACATTACCTGCGATGAAATGTTGGAACTAGCTAGTTTGGGTGCAAAAGTGTTGCATCCCCGCGCTGTGGAAATTGCTCGTAACTATGGCGTTCCCCTGGTAGTTAGGTCTAGCTGGACAGATGCCCCCGGTACTTGGGTGACATCAGCCAAACCCCAAGGGCGATCGCTAATTAATCTCGAAATTGCCCGTCCGGTGGATGCTGTAGAATTTGACACTGACCAAGCAAAGGTAGCTTTGTTGCGCGTACCCGATAAACCAGGCGTAGCAGCAAGGTTATTCGGCGAAATTTCTCGGCAAAAAGTAGACGTAGATTTGATTATTCAGTCAATTCATGAAGGTAATAGTAATGACATTGCCTTTACTGTCACCACACCAATTTTAAAACGGGCGGAAGCAGTAGCAGCAGCGATCGCCCCAGCACTGAGAAATCCATCTAATCCCAAATCTGACGAAGCCGAGGTAATGCTAGAACATAACATTGCCAAAGTCAGTATCGCAGGTGCGGGAATGATCGGCCGTCCCGGTGTGGCTGCAAAAATGTTCGCCACCTTAGCCGAAGCAGGCGTGAATATCCAGATGATTTCCACCAGCGAAGTGAAAGTAAGTTGCGTAGTCGATGCCACCGAATGCGATCGCGCTGTCACTGCACTTTGCGCCGCCTTTGAGATAGAGGCAGGGGGGCAGGGGAGCAAGGGAGCAGGGGAGATTGAGTGCATAGATTCCCCTCTGCCCCTGTGCCCCTCTGCGCCTCTGCCCAATTGTCCCCCCGTTCGCGGTGTTGCTTTAGATTTGAATCAAGCGCGTCTTGCTATTCGCCAATTACCAGATCGGCCAGGGATGGCGGCGAAGCTGTTTGGATTATTAGCGCAGCATAATATCAGCGTTGATATGATTATTCAATCTCAGCGTTGCCGGGTAATTGATGGTGTTCCCAGACGAGATATTGCCTTTACAGTCTCGCGGATGGATGGGGAAAATGCCAAAACCATGCTTACTCAAGTAGCGTTAGAGTTAGGATGGGGTGAAGTTGTTTTAGATAGTGCGATCGCTAAGGTGAGTATTGTCGGTGCGGGTATGGTAGGACAACCAGGTGTTGCTGCAAAAATGTTTGAAGCGCTAGCCCAACACCAAATTAATATTCAAATGATTGCCACCTCAGAAATTAAAATTAGTTGTGTCGTCGCACAAGAGCAAGGTGTTAAAGCTTTGCAAGCCATTCATACCGCTTTTGAACTAGCTGGTAGTGAAAAAGTTGTCGTGCCAGCGTAAAACTACTGATTATCTATTTTGGGAATGCCCATTTTTCCATCATGGCTATCATCTCTGAAAGCCGACGTTCACCACACCAAACTAAATCAAGTTTTTTAAGTTGATTTAGACTGATACCACCTTCTTCCTCAGCAATGCGGTGATATTCTTGATCTCCCATTGCTGCTAATAACTGCCCAAAAATAATCATTTCATCGAACTGAGGATTTGTCTCTGGATCGTTCAAAATTGCTATTGCTCGTTCTTGCGATAGTCCTTGGAGAACATTGACAATAAATTTTGTGGGAAAGTCAGCATCCTGGAGTTGAGGATGACGCGATACTAATCCAGCTAACAGCACTCCTAGATAAGCCGCCGCTTGAGAATTACTCAGTAACTCCATTTCTTGGATGGCAATCTCAGTTAAATTAGTAAAAAATGCACACCCTAACTGCTGTTCGATGGTGGTAACTGGATCTAAAACTAATGAGGATTCTAACTGGGACTCAAATGCTGTCTGACGCTCCTGTGGCACTTGGGTAAGTAAAACTTGCTTGGCGCGATCGCCTATAATAAGACTGCGATCGGATGCAGAGCTAAAGTCTTTGCCTGGTTCCAAACCTTTACTCACTAAAATTTGAAAGACGTTACCTTGAGCTTTTTCTGCCATCTCTTCATATTGGGCTTGTCCAAGAAAAATTTGACAAAACCAACTGTAGCTATCAGAGTCGCATTCAACTATTACCTCATTAACAATCAGATCGGTTAACTTTTCCGATCCCAGAATCCTTTGCCACTTTACAATTAAGCTATTAATAGCAGCGATATCACGGAAATTGAGGGCTTTGAGCAATTGACGCTTCGCAGTCGCTACCAAGCTTTTTTTTCGCCCAAATACGTTGATTTTCAATTTTTTATCTGGGGTTCTAGATAATTCAAGCTGCTCTTTTTTTACCTTATTTAAGGATTGGGTGTCATGAGTGGGATTGCTGAATAGTCCTGATCAAAATATCCTCCCTTGTGTGTATTGACTTGTTTTACAAGCCTCGTCAGACTCACAAAGCCTAATTAAATCTGGTAATATGTAAGCGGATTAAGCTTGTAACAATCTCTTAATGAATACATATTACTAGCAATATGCAGCATTAGCTAATAATTAATACTTTTACTTGCCAAAATGACATTATTTTTCTATTGGTCTTTAACAAAGATGACAGTAATAATACGTAAGCTATAATTAAATAATTTATCAGACTATATTTATATTGATGCGTATTAATTTACTAGATGGACGTTACCGAATACTAAAAGTTCTCAATGATGGGGAAAAGACAAAAACCTATCTAGCTGAAGATCCTAATCTTCCTAGCAGCCAATTTCTAGTAAGGCAATTACCTAGTTCTAGTAGTAATCCTCAAGCTTTAACTATCCTACGTCGGTTGTTTGCCAATAAGACAGCAACTTTAGAAAAACTAGGGCAGGAACATGACCAAATTCAGAAGCTAATTGCTTATTTTGAAGAAAACGAAGAATTTTATATAGTTCATGAATTCATCCCTGGTAATCCTTTAACTGACGAAATTATCCAGGGAAAACCTCTGAGTGAAGACCAAGTAATTAATCTTTTATCAGAGATATTAGAAATTTTGGCGATCGTACATAGTTATGGCATAATTCATCGAAATATTAAACCAGCAAATATTATTCGCCGAGAATCCGATCAAAAGTTAGTTTTGGTTGATTTTGGTATTTTAAATGAAGCCATAGCTAATACTGTCGATTGTCTCGAATATATGCCTATAGAACAAATTAACGGTAACGTTAAGTATAACAGCGATATATATGCTTTAGGTATAGTTGCGATCGCAGCACTTTTAGGTTTATCTGAAAATGAAATATCTCATTTACGAAATCAGAAAAATCGTCTGACAGGTGAAATTGTTTGGTGGAATAAAAATCTAAAAGTTAATAGAAAATTAGCGATTATTCTTAATAAAATGGTACGCTTCGACTATCGTAAGCGCTACCAATATGCAACGGAAGTTTTAGACGATCTCAAAAAGATCGCAAATGTTGAACACGAACAGCAAAAACAGCATAATAAAAAATTATTACTAGTTCTCACGGGGGTAGCTAGCTGTATCGCAATTGGTGTTGGAGTATGGCAATTAAGATTGCCAAAAACAGTAAGTAATGCTCAACAAACATTATACCAAAAAGGATTAAATAAATATGCCGCAGGAAACTATGAAGGAGCGGTTGAAGATTTAAATCAGGTTATTGAATCAGATCCGCAAAATGCTTTGGCTTATAATAAGCGAGGTGATGCTTATTATCGATTAGGAGATTATGAGCAAGCCCAAGCAGATGCTAGTCAAGCAATTTTACTCAATCCTGAAGATGGTAATGCCTATTTTGATCGAGGATTTGCTTCTTCAGAATTAGGTAAATATAAAGAAGCGATCGCAGACTATACCCAAGCGATTAAGTTAAATTCTAAGGATGCTTATGCTTACTATGGCCGTGGGTTAGCCCGTGTTCAAGCAAAGGATAATAAAGGAGCGATTGAAGATTTTAGCAAAGCGATCGCACTTAAACCTCAATATACCGCAGCCTACTTACAGCGAGGGATTGTCCGCCGTCGCCTTAGACAAAGACTTGAAGCAATCGAAGATTTTGATAAAGTAATTAAGATTAATCCTAGTGATGCCAAAGCTTATTATCAAAGGGCTTTGACTCAATCTATTAATAAACAAAAAGATGCAGCCATTAAAGATTACACGGATGCAATTAACATTAATCCCAAATATATAGAAGCATATCTTAATCGAGGTGATGTTTACAGCGATTTGGGAAATAAAGTCGAAGCCACTGAAGATTACAATACTATTTTACAACTTGACCCTAAATTTATTGCCGCTTATATTCACAGAGGTATTCACCGCTTTTCTTTCGGAGATTATAAAGGTGCTATTGAAGATTATACCGAAGCTCTAAAATTAGATCCTAATAATATCGCAGCTTATAACAATCGTGGTAACGCCTATCTTGAATTAGGAAATAAAAAAGCTGCAAACCAAGATTATTCACGCGCGATCGCCATTAATGCGAACAATGCCTTAGCCTATTATAATCGGGGTGTGATTCGCACCAAGCAGAAAAATAAACAAGGCGCGATCGCAGATTTCCAAAAAGCGGCAAAACTGTTCCAGCAGCAAGGCGAAAAAGATAGTTATCAAGATGCACAGAGAGAAATTGCCATTCTGCAAAATAAGTCAGCACTAGTGAAAACTTCTCGTCCTAAATCAGGGAGAATGGAAAAAAACTGAGCTATGACTCAATTATGCTAATTCTCCTTACTTTTTATCCAGATAACCTGGAAATATTCACTCATAGAGATGTCGATACGGTACTGAAAAGAATTGATGCTTCGCAGAATATTTGGTTACGCTGTGTTCAGTTCCGCGATCGCACTGGGACGGCTAAAATCATTAAGCATTTTGAACTCAATCCATCTCGTGTTAACATGATTTTCAACCATTCCCCTTTAGGAATTGATGAAGACGTAGAAGATTGTTTGTTTGATAGCTATGAAATCCTAACCGCTCAAATAAAAAATCATGAATTTGAGGTTGCACGTGGCAATATTGTAGTCGGTAAAAATTTTATACTTACATTTGAAATTACTGAACTAAAAGTTTTAAATATTTTAGCTAATAATCTGCAAAAGCGCCCTCTAGATATTAATAAATGGGGAATTGACTATCTTTTTTATCTCATTTTTAAAGAGATTTTGCATAATTATCATACTGTATTTGACTATATTTCTAGAAAACTTGATGATTTAGAAGATGAAGTTTTAGATGATTCTGGCGATGAATCAACATACCAAAGAATTGCCACAATGAGGCAATCTACTCGTTCAGGACGGCGTAATTTCCAAAGCATTAAGTCACTTATGGTTATTATGGATTACGAAGATTTCCAATGGCTTGCCCAGCCAGTAAAAGAACTATTTCAAGAAGAATTAGTTCATCAAGTTGATAAATTATGGCAAGAATATCAAGCTTTGAGAGCCTGGATGTCAGAATTAATGGAAATTCAACGCGATAATATTGCTAGCAAAACCGGCGAACGAATTAATCGCCTAACTATTTTATCAACGGTATTTTTACCAATTACTTTCATGTCTGGTTTCTATGGCATGAATTTCAAATATATGCCGGAATTAGAGCAACCTTGGGCTTATCCGGTTGTAATCGGTGTGATGCTATTAATTGTGATTTTTAGTATTGTCTATGCTAAAAAACAACGCTGGTTGTAGCATTGCTCGAGTTACATATTTCTGCTGTTACTACATCTCATTTGGGATTAATATATGTTTTGAGTAAGCAGACTGAATCAACCTTAAATCGGTAAATAAACGTGAATCTCCCATTGATTATTCGTGCTGAAGAACACAGCGAGAAAATAGCTATTGTGACAACGGATGGATCGTTTACCTATCGGGATTTGCTCCATACCTCTAGTCAAATAGCAACAACTCTTCTTCAGAATAGAGAAGATTTACAAGAGGAGCGAGTCGCCTTTCTGATCCCACCTGGATTTGAATATGTAGCCACTCAATGGGGAATTTGGCGTGCTGGTGGCATAGCTGTACCTCTGTGTGTTTCCCATCCGCGCCCAGAATTGGAGTATGTAATTACTAATTCTGGAGCATCGATTATTGTTGCTCATCCTAATTTTGAAAGTATACTGCGTAGTTTACCGCCGCAGGCATCGCTAGCCGAAGCACTAAATTTAAGATTTATCCTTACCTCAGAAACCCTCCCATCTAATGTTACTCATCTCCCAGAAGTAGATATCACTAGACGCGCCTTAATTCTCTACACTAGCGGTACAACGGGTAAACCCAAGGGTGTAGTTACAACCCATCAAAATATTCAAGCGCAAGTGACTAGCTTAAATACTGCTTGGGAATGGACATCTAGCGATCGCATTTTACATATACTGCCACTACATCATATTCATGGAATTATTAACATCCTGACGTGTGCTTTATGGGCTGGCGCGGAGTGTCATCTGTTGAGCTTTGATACCGAAACCGTTTGGAAGCGAATTTGTGACGGTGACTTAACCTTATTTATGGCAGTACCAACGATTTATGTAAAGCTAATTACAGCTTGGGAAAATGCCTCTGAAGAAGGTCAAAAAGCCATGTCAGAAGGCTGTGCTAAAATGCGCTTGATGGTTTCTGGCTCGGCAGCATTACCAGTTAAAGTTTTAGAAAAGTGGCAGAGTATTAGTGGGCATTTTCTGCTAGAGCGATATGGGATGACGGAAATTGGTATGGCGTTATCGAACCCTCTGCACGGTGAACGGTTGGCTGGATATGTAGGAAAGCCACTACCTGAAGTTGAAGTAAGATTAGTAGATGAGAACGGATTAGTCTCAGCCGGAACACCGGGAGAGATCCAAGTTAAAGGCCCCGGAGTGTTTCTCGAATATTGGCAAAACCCTGAAGCAACAGTCAAAGCCTTCCAAGATGGCTGGTTTTGTACTGGAGATACCGCCGTAGTTGAGAACGAGAATTACCGCATTCTGGGACGGATGAGTGTAGACATCATCAAAACCGGAGGCTATAAAGTTTCAGCTTTAGAAATTGAAGAAGTATTGCGATCGCATCCAGATATTCAAGAATGTGCAGTGGTTGGGGTTGCAGATATAGAATGGGGCGAACGGGTTTGTGCTGCATTAGTATTGCAAGGGTCACAACCTTTGACATTAGAATCTTTTAGGAGTTGGGCAAAAGAGCGATTGGCTGTTTATAAAGTGCCAACCAAAATTTTGATAGTTGAAGAATTACCGCGCAACGCAATGGGGAAAGTTACTAAGCCGACGGTGGTTGAGCTATTTCGATAATAGCGATAACTCCTTTATCAAACAGAATTCAGGAGTCAGGAGTCAGAATTCAGTTGGGTATTCTGTATGACTGGCGGATAGCGCCAACGGCAAGCGAGTCATCGAGCGTCGCGTCTTGATTCTGACTCCTGAATTCTGACTTCTGAATTCTTCTTCAAATATTGTGTTTTAGCAAGCTCACGATTTTGCTAACTAATATTTTTGGCTCCACAGGTTTGGTAATGTGCATCTGGAATCCTGCTTGAATTGCTCTTTGCCCGTCAAGTTCTGTGGCATAAGCGGTAAGTGCGATCGCTCTTACAGTTCCGCCCTGGTTGGCTCTGCGCGATCGAATCTGCTGCATCAGCATATAGCCATCCATCTTTGCCATACCCACATCACTTACCACCACATCGGGAATCAGCCGATCCAGGGCTTGCAATGCCTCAAACCCAGAGGTAACGGCTGTTACCTTTGCGCCACTCTGTTGGAGCAGAAATGCCTGAAATTCGCGGGTATCGCCATCGTCATCCACGAGCAAAATTTGAATGTTATCTAAAGCCGCTTCTGTATCTGCTTGGGTACGAGTTGGCTCAGATTCCATCGGCGTTGCCTGCTGCATGGCAGGTAATTGGACGATAAAGGTTGCGCCTTGATTTTCTCCCTGACTTTCTGCCCTAACCGTGCCTTTGTGCATCTCCACAATTTGTTGCACGATCGCTAGCCCTAGCCCCAATCCACCAAATTTGCGGGTAGTCGAGCCGTCTTCTTGCTGAAAATACTCAAACACATGGGGTAGAAAACTGGGATTAATGCCCTTACCCGTATCCATTACCCGAATCTGAATCAGGCGATGGAGTTGCCTCAATTCAACAGTTACTTGTCCACTGTTGGGTGTAAACTTAACTGCATTGGTAAGCAAGTTACACACTACTTGCTGCAAGCGCCCAGCATCGCCATAAATGGGGGCAACTGTGTTGTCAAGGTCAAGTGCGATCTGAATGTTCTTTGCTTCTGCGGCCAAACGCACAGTTTCTACAGCCGCAGAAATTACAAAAGTCAAACTGACGGGAAGCGCTCTTAAGGTCAGTTTTCCCTGCATAATGCGGGAGATGTCGAGTAAATCTTCGATCAGTTGCAATTGCAGTTTGGCGTTGCGCTGGATTGTTGCCAACGCCTCAGCTTGGCGGGCTGCATCGAGTTTGCCGTTTTGCAGCAACTGCGTCCAACCCAGAATCGGGTTGAGGGGCGATCGCAGTTCATGGGACAGCACAGCTAGAAATTCATCTTTAATCCGGTTGGCAAGTTCTGCTGCTTCTCGTGCCGCTTGCTCCCGTTGCAGAAGCTTTTCACGTTCAGCTTCGGCTTGAATTCGCTCGGTGACATTCTTGAAATACATGGTAACTCCCTTGGCGGCAGGGTAGGAGTGAACTTCATACCAGCGATTGTGGTCAGGGTAAAACTCTGTCAGTGAAGCAGCCACGCGATCGCGCATCACGCGCCGATGCATCTGCTCAAAGTCGCTGCCATTAACACCCGGAAATTCTTCCCAAAAATTTTTTCCAATTAAGTCACCTGGAATCCGCTCAACCAGCGCCCCAGCTGTTTGATTCACATAAGTAAACAGCCAGTTCTCATCCACGGCAAAGAATGCGTCTGTAATGCTTTCCAGAATATTCCGGCTCTGCTCCTCACTTTCTTGCAAGGCTTGGTTTGAGCGATCGCGTTCAAAGACGATGCTAGCAACTTTAGTACCGAAGTTTGCTAGTTGGCGTTCCCAGTCAGTCGGCATCCGGGCCTCGTCGAAGCACAGCATCAAAGATCCAAGGGGCACGCTGTTCGCGTTCAGCACAGGTGAAGAATGACACGCTAGTATTCCGTGAGTCACACATAAGTTTCGCCATTCTTGTGACCAGCGATCGTCGTTGGCAATATCGGCGCAACTAACGGGCTGACCGCAATACACCGCCTCACCGCACGTTCCGATACACAGGTCATTAATCGGAGCATCTTTAAGTCCTTGCCCAAAATCTGCCCCGAAATCCGGGGTAATGGAGGTATTAAACGTCAGTCCTTGGGCATCTGTCAGCAGAAAACAGGCACGGGTGCGGGGATTAAGCTGAGACACCGAGGCACATACGGCTGCAAGGCATTCATCCAGAGCCTGCCCCGATGCGATCGACTCCAGCAGACGATTCTGCTCGATCAACATCAGTTCTGCCTGTTTAAGTTTGTGGCGTTCAATAGCCTCCTGCAATGCCCGTTGAACGCAGGGTATCAGTCGCCCTAACCGTTTCTTGAGAACATAATCTGTGGCTCCCCGTTTGAGCGTTTCGATCGCCAATTCCTCACCCAAACTGCCAGAGACAAAAATAAAGGGAGTTTCAGGACAAAGGTTGCGGGCAATTTCTAACGCATCGATGCCATGAAAATCGGGCAGGGCATAATCCGCCAGAATCAAGTCGAACTCCTCGGTTGAGAGTGCTGTCACAAAATCAGCGTGAGTATCTACTCTTTGCAGTTCATAGTTAATGCCGCCATCTAACAGTATGGCTCGAATTAACTCTGCATCCACTGGATTGTCTTCAAGCAAGAGAAACTGGAGTGTTGACATGATTGTGCCTTGTGCTGGAGTTCAGGTAATGATAAGTGGAATATCACGCCCCCTTTGCGGTTTTGCCATGCGGTCTTTCAGGGGCATTTCCTCCTCCACAACGATCGCCAGTACTTCACCGAGAAACTTTTTAATCGCGGGTGAGTTCAAAACGTTAGTGCTGTAATCAAAAGTAATGGCGCTCTCCATAACAGTGCCAGAGGCGATCGCAAAAATTAGTAGTCACTGGAATTATAAATAAAAATTTCGCATTGAGCCAATGCTTGAAGGACTGATGTATCCTCCTGGGCTTTCTGCTCTAATACTTGTAAGGTAAAAGATAAGCACAATTCAAAAAACTCACCTAAAATCACTATGAGTCTTTTTTGTCTAGTTCATGGCGCTTTCCAAGGCGCTTGGTGTTGGGGTTTATTAATTCCTTATTTAGAAGCGCAAGGTCACAAAACAATAGCAATGGATTTGCCAATTGAAGATAAATCTGCAAGTTTATCGCAATTTGCAGATGTAGTATTGCAAGCACTTCCAAAAACTGATGATGATGTTGTGTTGGTTGGTCACTCAATGGCTGGTACTGTTATTCCCCTTGTTGCAGAAGCGCGTCAAGTACGTCAATTGGTATTCCTAACTGCGCTTATTCCATACCCACAAACCAGTACATTGGATCAATTTTCTCATCATTTAGATTCTGATAGCCTCAAATCATTAAATTACGAACCCAAAGAGTTACATCAACTCCAACAATTTAATGATGAACCTTATATCTTTAATCCAATTTCTGCTGGTAAAGACTTTTCAGATGAAGCCGTATTAATGGAATTTTTCTATCACGATTGTCAACCGGATACAATGCGTTGGGCATTTTCAAAAAGACGTTTGCAGCAATCAATGGCATACATTTTTGAGGTTAATCCCCTGAAGGATCTACCAAATGTAGAGTATAAATATATTTTTTGTAGTGACGATCGGATAATCTCTCCTGCATGGTCACGCTACGCTGCACGTAAGCGCTTGGGAGTTGATGCCATAGAACTACCTGGAGGACATTGCCCACACTTGTCTCGTCCTGCTGACCTTGCCTCAGTATTAACTAATGATATTTAGATTATTTTGCAGATTTTAGTCTGGAAACTCGCTCCAGGTTAACTTGTGTAACCCGGTAGGCAAGCGAGGAAGGGGCTATGACGTACCTTATTTGACAAATGACAAATGACAAATGACAAATGACAAATTATTTAATTTGCTGCTGTTTGGGCTTCTTGATAAATTATTTCTTGAAACTGAATCATATCTTTTTGCGGATCGGCGTGGCTAACTTTCACTAAAATCTGTTCGCCCAACTTCACAGAACGTTTGAAAACCATTGGTAACTGTAAGCCCAAATCTTCGATCAAAATTAGGGCCAAGTTGCTGTCTTCCCGCAGCCACATTAATACTGTGACATCCCAAGTTTCCTCTGGATGACGGCGTAAATACTCTAAAGCATAATATCTATTAGTTTGCCGTTCTACCATCGTCACCTCTTGGGTGATGCTGCTGACAGTCATCATCACTTCTTTAAGTTGATCTGCGGAAAATGGCAGAACTTCACCACGCAAATGGGCTTTAAGTTGGAAGTGAGTAAGCAAATCACTGTAACGACGGATGGGAGAGGTTGCTTGAGTGTAAGTATCTAAACCCAAACCAGCATGGCGTAGAGGTGTAATGCTCATTTCACTCTTGGGCATACAACGACGCATGGCGCAAGCACGAACGAATCCGGCAGGAAGTAGCAATAATTCTTCTTCTGAAGGTAATTCTGGTTGAGGTTGACCGCGAAAAGGTAAAGGTATGTTATGAGCTTTACCATAACGAGCCGCAACTTCACCGGCAACAATCATCATTTCTGCGACTACTTGCCGTGATGGGGAATCGTCCAAAATATCAATATCGATCTCGTCACCTTTGACTTTGATTGTTGCTTCGGGCATGGTGATACTAATTGCCCCTTGAGCATAACGCCAAGCTTTTCGTTTTTGCGCCCAAGTTGCGATCGCAGCAATTTCTGGTTCTGCCTGTACCCGTAATTGCAACATTTCATCTACATCTTCGTAGGTGAGGCGATAAGTCGGCTTAATTAAGCTGGTATGAATGCTGTAATCTTCTACTCCCCCAGTTGTATCTAAAATAATTCCGAAACTGAGGGCGCAACAAACCTTTCCCTGGATTAGACTCATTGGCCCAGTTGCCAATACTTCTGGGAACATGGGAATCATCCCCGTAGGTAAGTAGACTGTACTACCCCGCTTTCTGGCTTCCAAATCTAATTCATCTTCGGGGACTAACCATCTAGTCGGATCGGCGATATGCACCCACAACCGCTCCCGGCCATCGGGTAGAACTTCCCAACTTAGACCATCGTCGATCTCTGTGGTAGTTTCATCATCAATAGTGTAGACCTTCAGGTGAGTCAGATCGAGGCGGTTTGTATCTGAGTCAATCGGTGGGAAATCCAAACGCTGTTGCGCCACTTCTAATACCTTATGAGGAAATTGAATCGGAATTGAAGAACGACGCAGGAACAGGTTTTCATAAGGACTCCAGCAACCTAAATCTACTAATAGTTGAAAAGCCCCTTGAGGCGTTGTGGGTCGTCCCAGCATGGTCATCGTTTCTAATACTGGAGCGCTGGGCGGATAAGCGCGAGCTAAGGAGTCATAATTAACTCCTGTCCGCACTGTATCAGCAAGCAAGGCGGCGTATTTTTCGAGTCCTTCTAGACGCTGGCGATCGTGGCGCTGCCATTCTACTGCTTCACCTTTGAGCGCCTGTTCTACACGAGTTAAAAATTCCTGCTGTCCTTTAGCTTTTAATGCCTCTACTTCGATCTGGTGCTTGCGTTCTGCCACCTGAGCAGCAGTTCGCGGCTCATAAGCGTCTCCTTTTTGCTTGAAATAAAGTTTGTCGTCTGATAACAAGCAATGGGCGGCGTAACAATGAGGCGCGGCTGATTCCGAAAACAGCAGATTCGCCATCAGTTCTGGAGTGACTGTTTCCCCATCTTCAACCAGTAATTCCCAAGCTATCTCTAAGCTAGATGGGTCTAGATAAGGGTTGACTTGCTCCAAAAAGCTGGCAATCTCAGAGGTCTTGTAGGTCTGTCCGGTAACTGTATAAGTTATTTGTCTAGGCGCGAGGCTGTGGGACTGACCACGGTCATCTACCACAAACCAGCGGGTTTTACCGTCTGGGCGTTCTACGATCCCCAGACGGCGATCGCCTTGAACCCTAAATTCAACTAGCGTCCCCTTCTCCACAACTCTCGCACTTTAATTTGGTGAACAGTTTAAATAGTTAGGAGTTAGGAGTGAGGAGTTAATTGATAACTCATAACTCATAACTCATCACTCTTTTTAGCCTTCCGCATTGATAAATGGCAACAAAGCCACAATCCGCGAACGTTTAATTGCTAATGTCAACTCTCGCTGTTGCTGAGAGGTAAGCCCAGTAATTCGACGTGGCAGTATTTTACCCCGCTCGGTGACAAACTTACGTAATAAATCAACATCTTTATAATCGATTGGTTCTCCTGGCTTAATCGGAGACAGACGACGACGGAAATAACTCATCTCTACTTAATTTCCTTGTGAACAGTATGTTTGTTGCAGTGGGTGCAGAACTTTTTCAGTTCTAGCCGATTAGTCGTGTTGCGGCGATTCTTGGTGCTGGTATAGCGTGAAACACCAGCAGAACGCTTGTCTGAATTTGTCCGGCAGTCAGTACACTCTAGTGTGATAATGATGCGGGCACCTTTACTCTTAGCCATAATCTTACAAACAGTGAAGCCTGAAGAGATTTAACACAAATGACTATCTTCTCACATTCCGCCGCATATTTTCAACTAATCTTTTAACTTTTATATCAAGTGAGTAGCCACGACGCGATGAAACGATGAAGGTTCCACAATAGCGATCGTGTAAAGCCTGCCGCATCTGGGTATCAGAGAAGGCAGTCCCACAATCAATTGCGAGGGGAATTACTAGCAGTATAGCAGTGGGATTGGCTCTAATATTGCTCAGGGCAATTGACACCAAAAGCGCACCCAAGCCGATAATTGCTTCTCGCTTCACTAGTGAGAGCAAATCTGGAATTCTGCCTACAACTTCCCTATCTTCGACTTCCAACACCTTTAAATCGAACGCCCAACGCCCTAAACTTTGCCCTTGATTGTTGTATGGCACTAGTACCCGCAAAATCAGCCAAAGCATTACAAAAACTAAGATTTCAACAAATTGAATACCGATATCGCTGCCTCCCAGTAGGGAACTGACTAACCAGACACCAAGGAAATCAAGTCCTAATGCCATACCTCGCCGCCCAATTTCAGCCTTGGGATAGTGTTTTTGGGGAAGTCGTTCGATAGTCATACAAAATAGGTATTTTTATTTAGGGGTTGGAGAATAATGATTGCTCCTGTTTTTTATCTTAAGGTGATGACTCAATACTGCTCGGGTTTTGCATTTTTAACTCGGCATTGGGTTTGGGGTAAAGGTTAAAGGGTAAAGGTTAAAGGTTTTTTCTTTCCCTTTTTCCCTTTAACCGACAAGTATTGGGTGATGACTTGGGTTTGGCGTTTAAACCGTTATACACAGAGAAAAGTCTCATAATTAGGGCATTCATGCTGCCCATTGTACAAGAGTTTATTTTTGGGAAATATCGTATTGTATTGTTGTAAAAACTATTTGGAAGTTCTATTTATGACACATCTGTTTGCTAAAACAGCTATTCGTATGGTGACGACTACTGCTTTAGGGTTAGCGATCGCTATCACCACTCATAATCTAGCTAATGCTGCTGAATTCAACTTCAGCTGGAAGGGAGACACTGGTTATTCAGCTAAAGGTTCATTTAACTACGATACAACAACCGCTCCCAGCGTCATTTCGGAAACAGGTTTGGGAACTACGAAGAACTTGCAGTCTCTCTCTATTTCCTTCTTCGATCCATTTAGTACTCTCATAAATAGTTTCACTCCAGTGCTTAATGGTGTATCTAACTACAGCTTTTTGAGATTTAACTTTGATAACACTAAAGAGCAAATATTTGGCCCATTTGATGTTGGCAAGGATGATGAACTTCCTAGCGACACATGGCTGAATAATAATCTTGCACTTATAGACCAAGGTTTTAGCGATGAGGTTCTAGCTAAAGAATTTGGTTTTAACAATAGAGATGCAGCAGGGACAAAGAAAATACTAGATTTGAGTAACAATTCTGTTCAGGTATCCAAAGTCCCCGAAGGAAGCGTAATTATAGGTTTACTAGCAGTGTGTAGTTTGGGATTGACTGCTCATACAAATCTCTACAAAGCTAACCAAGAGTAGACTCAGTGTTACTTTACAGGGATGAAGTAAAAAGTCGGAGGCGATCGCTATGGTATCAGTCAGCGATGCAGAAGCAATTATTTTAAATTTAGTACAACCGTTGGATTGTCAACGGGATACAGAACTTGTAGATTTATTGGCAGCCGATAGCCGAATTTTAGCAGTGCCCGTCACCAGTCCGTTAGATTTTCCCCATTGGGATAATTCGGCAATGGATGGTTACGCAGTTCGCTACGAAGATGTACAGCACTCTAGCGCCGAACAACCGGCCGTTTTAGAAATTGTTGAAGAGATTCCGGCTGGATATCAGCCCAAATCTACAATTCAACCAGGGGAAGCTGCACGGATTTTCACAGGTGCGGTGATTCCAGCAGGTGCGGATACTGTAGTTATGCAAGAGAGGACACGCCGTGAGAAAAACCGCGTGTATATTTTGGCTGCACCAAAACCGCAAGAATTTGTCAGATATCAAGCATCTTTTTACCAAGCTGGAACACAACTATTACCAGCCGGAATTAAGTTAAATGCCTCAGAAATTGCTGTATTAGCGGCAGCACAGTGTCCCCAATTAAGTGTTTACCGCCGTCCGCGTGTGGCAATTTTTTCTACTGGTGATGAATTGGTGAGTGTCGATCAACCGTTGCAATCAGGACAGATTGTGGATTCTAATCAGTATGCGCTAGCAGCTTTGGTAAAGGAGAGTGGCGCAGAACCATTACTGTTAGGGATTGTGAAAGACGATCCAGTTACTCTGGAGAAAGTTATTGCTCATGCTGTTGCGATCGCTGATATAGTTCTCTCTTCTGGCGGTGTCTCAGTGGGAGATTATGACTATGTTGACAAAATTTTACAGTCTCTAAAGGCAAAAATCCACATTCGCTCTGTGGAAATGAGGCCAGGGAAACCCCTCACCGTCGCCACTTTTCCCAGTAGACACGCGATGAATCCTACAGACGCGATGAATCTTACAGACGCGATGAATCCTACAGACGCGATGAATCGCGTCTCTACAAACTGCCCACTTTATTTTGGTTTACCAGGAAATCCTGCGGCTGTGTTGGTGACATTTTGGCGGTTTGTGCTACCAGCGATTAAGAAACTTTCGGGAATTGCTGAAGGTTGGCAGCCAATGTTTTTGAAAGTGCGATCGCATCATGAATTGCGATCGGATGGTAAGCGGGAAATTTACCTTTGGGGTAAATTGCATTTAATTGATGGAGTTTACGAATTTCACAAAGCTGGTGGTAGCCATAGTTCTGGCAATTTAATTAATTTAGCTCAAACCGATGCCTTAGCTGTTCTCCCTGTGGGTAAAACATTAATTTCGCCACAAGAAGAGGTACAGGTTTTGCAGCTTGTTAATAGGTATTAGGGAATGGGGAAGAGGCAAGGGGGCAGGGAGCAGGGAGCAGGGGGAAAAATACCAATGCCTAATGCCCAATGCCCAATGCCCAATTCCCAATTCCCACTTCCCAATTCCCAATGCCCAATTCCCAATCTTAAAATATCTGCTCAAATGCCTCAATCAAGCTGTTAACTTCCTCAAGAGTGTTGTAATGTACCATACTCACCCGAACTATTCCACCTTGCGAGGCTAACCCCAGGTATTCAATCAGGCGTTTAGCATAAAAGTCTCCGTAGCGAATCCCGATGTAATGCTGGTCAATTTTTGCCGGAATGCTTGAGCTATGCATTCCATCTACTACAAAAGATATAGTCGGTACGCGGAATTCTCGATCAGCCTTCGATTGGCCAATCACTCGCACATTAGGTTTACTGTTGAGGTAATTTAGAAGGCGATCGCTAATTTTTTCTTCATGTATGCTCATTAAATCAAATGCCTGCACCATCTGACCTCTCAAATCAGGTGCAGTGCGATCGCCATAGTGCAGTTGTGCTAACTCACTTAAATAATCACATAAACCTAACATTCCATAACTTAATTCAAAATTGACATTCCCTAACTGAAATTTATAAGGTATATCTGTCTGTTGAATAAAATAATGATTTAGTCCAGGCAATCTTAATAAATGTTCTTCTTTGCCATAAAGTAAGGCATGGTGTGGGCCATATACTTTGTAACAACTCAAAGCGTAGAAATCAACATCTAAATCTTGGACATCCACTAATCTGTGTGGTGCATAAGCTACACCATCTACACAAATCATCGCATTGCGATCGTGTACAAATGCAGCAATTTCTTTAATAGGATTGATAGTTCCCAAAACATTAGAAGCATGAGTCAAAGCTACCAATTTTGTACGCTGGCTCATCAATTGTTCTAAATCTCTTAAATCAAGTTCTAAGGTATCTGGGCGAATTTGCCATACTTTAACCTTAATTCCTTGTTTCTCCAAAGCGACCCAAGCGCCAATATTGGCTTCATGATCGCAATTAGTCACAATAATCTCATCACCAGGTGTAAAGGTTTGACCTAGACAAATTGAGAGAACTTTCAACATCATTGTCGTAGATGGGCCCATAACTACTTCTTTAGGAGAATTAGCATTAATGAAAGTAGCCATTCCTCTAGTTGCTAAAGCCAATCGTTCTCCCGCAAGTTGAGAAACACCATAAGAAGCTCCCAACTGAACATCAGAACTCAGAAGAAATTCGCTAATTCTATCTACTACCTTTTTCAGGGTTTGTGACCCGCCAGCATTATCAAAAAAAGTCCATTCACTAGTGAGTGCAGGAAAATATTGACGAACTTTATCAAGATTTAAAAGCATAGTATAAGTTTTGTAGAGAATGTTATTTACCCTAACCTAAGTTTGGCGAAGTCGCCCAAAGAGCATCTACATTCTCTTCTGGTATTTACAACTTCTTCTTGCTAGCCTTCTTGTTCTGCAAGAATTACTGGAATAAAAGTATCTTTTGAAACCTTAAAAAAGAGTTTACTGAGATACTTAACTTCCAACAAGAGTTAATGTCTTGATTCTTCATAATTCTCGCCAATTTATTTGATAAGTTTAAGGTAGAGTCAAATAAATTCTTGTTTTGATTCTTAATTCCTTGATTGAAAATAAAGGAACGACCTATGAACACTACGGTTAAATATGACATCGAAGTTATCAAGAAAGAAGCACTTCAACTTGTTAAAAAGAGACTTGTTAACCGTCAGCAGGCAATTTATACTCTGTGTAAATATATTCCTCATCGTGAGTGGGTTAATTTTGAACTTGAGCTAGAAAAAAATGAATTTCTACTCAGAGATAGAATTATCGACTTACTCAATCACGAATCTTGGGAACATGATTGAGACTGCATATTATATATAAGCTGTAACACATGAGCGATATATTAATAAAATCAAAATTACAAATTCATTTTTCATTATTTAAAACCCTCGAATTAAATCGGGGGTTTTAAATAAGAGATTATTGAATTAATATGAAGTTCGGAGCATCAATCTCATTCAGTAGCTCTAAATAATCCGGGGTTAAATCACCAGATTATTTACTCCTCCTGCTTCTTTAAACTTTCTAGTTATGTCAGCTAATACCTTATAGATGGGCTATAGCCTCGGATTTGATGACAATTAATTACTGGAATATTTCAAGGAAAAACTCTACTCAATTAATTCCGGTAATTGGATATTAGGCAGACAAGTTTTGTAGTCCTATCCATTCGTTCATAGGTTGCAATTGGTTTGCGTAAACAGTAGTATTTATACGTTTTTCTTTTTGAGGTTTTCTAGAAATTTTTTCTGCGACGGCCTCTGTAAATGAACTAGATTCATTCAAAGTATAAACAGGCATTTCTTGCCAGCAGTGGCGGCAAAACCAATAACTCTCTGTACGGCGTATATGTTCTAAAAGTAAATTTGAACAGCAAGGACAGTAATTCATATTTTTCTCAAATCCTGTTACTAAAAGTGTTATTGCACAGAATAGTCAGTTGCTAAACCTTTGGATATTTAAAACAATGTGTTTATGTTGTTTATGTTTTGACTATATTTAAAAAAAATGAGGAACTTGTGAAGAATTTTAAGATATAGGATTACTATTTGATTTTTGAACGAAATTAGGTATTGTAGCGTGTGTTAGAACGGAGTTCGTAACGCACTATTATCACGGGTTTGATGCGTTACGCTGTCGCTAACACATCCTACGGGTATTTTCGGAAATCAAACCGGATTCCTATATTTAATAATCTATAGGATTACTATTTGATTTTTGAACGAAATTAGGTATTGTAGCGTGTGTTAGAACGGAGTTCGTAACGCACTATTATCACGGGTTTGATGTGT
>NZ_JAVRCP020000007.1:84826-103982 GCF_034530675.2 Nostoc sp. DedVER02 | reverse complement strand
TTGATTTTTGAACGAAATTAGGTATTGTAGCGTGTGTTAGAACGGAGTTCGTAACGCACTATTATCACGGGTTTGATGCGTTACGCTGTCGCTAACACATCCTACGGGTATTTTCGGAAATCAAACCGGATTCCTATATTTAATAATCTATAGGATTACTATTTGATTTTTGAACGAAATTAGGTATTGTAGCGTGTGTTAGAACGGAGTTCGTAACGCACTATTATCACGGGTTTGATGTGTTACGCTGTCGCTAACACATCCTACGGATATTTTCTCCAAATCAAACCGGATTCCTACAGGTTTTTTAAGTAATAACTTTAGGTTATTTATAAAATTATTAAATTATCTTCAGATAAATTCGTATAACTATTACATTTATACTCTTGCCAATATTCCAATGCCACTAACAAGTGTGACCACCTCGGTTTGGGTATTTCTACTATTAGCTCAAATATGACAGTATGCATCGGATTATAACCGTTTAAATTCTGCTGGTGGTAGGTTTTTTATTTGTTCGTAGCTCATCAGTCTTACTTTATATGTATTTAAGAATACATATACTATTCGTGCAAGAGGTCTGATGTCGTATAACAAAATATAAATTAATGTAAACATATCGACAAAAACTATAATTAGTTTTAATCATCATTAATCCTATCGATAAACCGTATATTATGAATAAAGCAATAAAATAATCAGCTTTAAAAGGCAGATTTTGAATTAATCAAGCAATATCGTTTGATATTTAGCTAATTTTGCTGTGCATATTTGAATAATCTTCTCAAAGCTTGCTAATTCGAGTATTTACCAAGCTAGAAGCTATTAAAATGTCCAAAGGAGTGAATGTGATCAACGCCATACAGATTAACGAAAACTTGACAACTACAGGACAAGTCATACCAAAACAGCTTGAGCAAGCTATCCAAGAAGGTTTTAAATCCATCCTAAATCTGCGATCGCCTGATGAGCTAGGATTTTCTAAAGATGAGCAAAAAGTCGCGGAAGCATTGGGGTTGCATTATGCGAATGTTCCGCTCAAGGTAGATTTAAAAAATTTGAATGAGGAGGCGATTACCAAAATCCTCACAACACTAGAACAAATTCCTAAACCAGCAGTTGTGCATTGTGCCGCCGGGATGCGATCGACTGGAATTGCACTCTTAAGTATCGCTATCCAAGAAGGATTAACACCAGAGGAAACCTTAGCACGAGCTAAGAAGTTGGGATTTGGATTCTTTGAACATGCTGGCGTTAGTCCTCGGCTGAGGCAATTATTTGTGGACTACGTTAACAAACATGCGAAAGTAGCCGTATCTAGTTACTGAAACAGATGTACTCAGGTAGAATTCGCGCAATCTTAGTAGTGGACGAGGCAACATACAAATTCAAGGCGATCGCTCCATAATACAAGTGGTTAAAAGCTTTCAGTTGAAGGAGGAAATTCACAAGGCAATATTAGACATTATTCAACAGAAACAGCAATGTCTACGACGGGCTGCGCCTACGCCAGACTCGGAAACAGCTTAATAGTACTCTCACCTCATAAATTGTTAACACCCCTGCTCCCAGATATAACGAAAGTGATACACTACATCCATGCTAGGGGTGCCTATATAACCAGGCTGAGATCACACCCTTAACACCTGAGTCTGGGTAATACCAGCGGAGGGAAGCTGTTTATTGAGGAATCACAATATGCGGACAGAATGGGTTGCTAAACGGCGTGGGCAGAGTAATGTATCTCAAATGCACTACGCCCGCCAAGGTGTTATCACCGAAGAAATGCACTACGTCGCCCAACGAGAAAATCTCCCTGCCGATCTCATTCGTGAGGAAGTGGCACGGGGGCGAATGATTATCCCCGCTAATATTAATCACACTAATTTAGAGCCGATGGCTATTGGCATCGCTTCTAAATGTAAAGTCAATGCTAATATCGGCGCTTCCCCCAACTCTTCTAATCTTCAGGAAGAAGTTGATAAGCTGAATCTGGCGGTGAAATACGGTGCTGATACCGTGATGGATTTGTCTACAGGTGGCGGTAATTTGGATGAAATTCGTACCGCAATCATCAAGGCTTCACCTGTTCCCATCGGTACTGTGCCGGTTTACCAAGCTTTAGAAAGTGTCCACGGCACAATCGAGAACCTGACTGCTGATGATTTTCTCCATATCATCGAAAAGCACGCCCAGCAAGGAGTAGATTATCAAACTATCCACGCGGGGATTTTGATTGAGCATTTGCCTTTGGTGAGAAGCCGGATCACTGGTATTGTCTCTCGCGGCGGCGGTATTTTGGCGCGGTGGATGTTACATCACCACAAACAAAACCCGCTTTATACCCACTTCCAAGACATTGTTGAGATTTTCAAAAAGTACGATGTCTCTTTCAGTTTAGGAGATTCCCTGCGTCCTGGCTGCGCCCATGATGCCTCAGATGAAGCACAATTAGCTGAATTGAAAACACTGGGACAGCTAACTCGCAAAGCCTGGGAAGATGATGTTCAGGTAATGGTGGAAGGGCCGGGACACGTGCCAATGGATCAAATTGAGTTCAACGTCCGTAAGCAGATGGAAGAGTGTTCTGAAGCACCTTTCTATGTTTTGGGGCCATTGGTGACAGACATTGCTCCTGGTTATGACCATATTACTTCAGCTATTGGAGCAGCTATGGCTGGATGGTACGGTACTGCAATGCTGTGCTATGTAACACCTAAAGAACATTTGGGTCTACCAAATGCCGAAGATGTACGGAATGGGTTGATTGCCTATAAAATAGCGGCTCATGCGGCTGATATTGCTAGACATCGCCCCGGTGCAAGGGATAGAGATGATGAACTTTCTAAGGCGCGTTACAACTTCGATTGGAACCGTCAGTTTGAATTATCACTCGATCCAGAAAGAGCTAAGGAATATCACGACGAAACTCTGCCAGCAGATATCTATAAAACTGCTGAGTTTTGTTCGATGTGTGGGCCTAAGTTCTGTCCAATGCAAACTAAGGTTGATGCTGATGCGCTGACAGAATTAGAGAAGTTCTTGGCAAAAGAGCCTGTGACTCAAAATTAATTGACGCGGGGATGCAAACAGAAGTACTTTAAAGAGTTTAGTAGTTTTGTCGGGTGCGTTACTGCATAGCGTAACGCACCTCTAACTGCTTCGCCGCCTATTTATTAAGAGTTGCTAAGGATGCGAGAAGCGATCGTGGAACAGACACAAAAGCTAGGGCAGATTGTAATCCTGAATGGTACTCCGCGATCGGGGAAGTCGAGTATTGTGGAAGCGATTCAGGAGACGTTTGATGGCGTATGGATGAACTTGGGTGTCGATAGGTTTATGCAAATGACTCCTGCACGATACCTACCTGGCATCGGTCTGCGGCCAGGGGGAGAACGTCAGGATATTGAACCTATCGTTCCTATTTTGTACAGCGCTATGTATGAATCCATCGCTTCCCACAGCCGCTTGGGACTAAATGTTGTGGTTGATGTCGGACACCATGATGCATACGCAACGAAGCGAGGAATTCTGACCGATAGTGCCCGACGTTTAAACGGATTGCCTGTCTTGTTCGTAGGCGTTCGCTGCCCTATTGAGATAATTATGGAAAGACGACAAAATACGGAATGGAATGTAGTAAATGCAGCCGATTACCCAGTGCCACCTCCGGTTGAGTTATGGCAACGTGAAGTCCACATCCCTGGTATTTATGACCTTGAAGTTGATACCTCTTTGTTAAGTCCGGGTGCGTGTGCTGAGGTAATACGCCAGCATCTCGTAAATAGTCCAGTACCATCGGCATTTCAACAACTCGCTGCACTGTCTCCCAATTAAATAAGGGATTTACAGATAATAAAAATATCCCATCGCTTTAAAGGCAGGGGGCAGGGGGCAGGGGGCAGGGAGTAGGGGGCAGGGGGAAGGAAAGTCGTAGTGAAGTTCAGAAATTGGATAATTTATTTTCTGGAGTTCCCTAATCATCTAGCTGTACTAAACCGTATTCAGCCTTCAGGAGTGCTGAGTAACCCTATAACGAAATAGGGAGATTCAAGTTAAAGTTATGTAAGATTTGAGGTTTTGCTTCTCTCAAAATATAAGGTTGGGTTTTGCTGTTGCTCTACCCAGCCTATAATTTCTTTAACCCAAGCGTATTGGACTAAAATCCAATTTCAATGGTTAAGCTGCGAATTTTTCCTGTATCTGTGTTCGCTTTATCTGCAACTTCAAGTGTCCAGGTTCCTTGAGGACTTTTACCTTTAAAAGCAGCAAGTTTTGGGGTGTTTACCTCGTCATAAGTTGTTTTGATATTATCTGTAGCTCCGCCAAGGCGATCGTGCAGAATGATGGGAAGTATACCTATTTGCACTGGGGGAAGGAGAGTAACTACAAGATCGCCAATATAAGTATGCTCGATATCTATATTAACTTTGATGGATTTCATTAGGCTGGTATTAGCGATCGCCAACGATAATGTTGATACTTGCAAATCGTTAATTGGGATATCTTGCACTGCCTTGAATATGCTAATGGGCGATGTTTGCGCTGGCTTGGCCAATTCTACAGCTTTCAGAGCATTCATTCGACCGTAACCATAGAAAGGGCTGCGACCATTGGCATCATATTTACCTCCAGCTTGATCGATGCGATCGCAGGAGCGTTTTATAATATCTCTTACTTCGTCCCAACGCAGATTTGGGTTTCTGGCAATAATCAAGGCTGCTACCCCAGCCGCACCCGGACAGGAACTAGATGTGCCGCCGAATTCGTTCGTATAGTTGCCTCCAGCATCACCCAGATTGCGATTAACCGAATTATAGCCAACGACACCAGTGCGATCGGTTGTCCAAATTCCAGGAGTTTGAGAACTATCACCATTGTTACTAGGAAAAGCACACCACACCGCTTGACCAAAGTCGCTGTAAGCGCTTCTCGTACCAAAGTCGTTACAAGCTGCCACCGCAATTACCTTTTGGTAACTAGCGTAGCCGTCGTTATCCACACTTTCGTTGCCATTGCCAGCCGCGAATAAAATTACACAGCCCTTGCCGTTGCGTCCTTTATTGATTGCAAAGTCCATAGCAAGTCTTGTAGAGTCAGGCAGAGGTACTTTTTGCTTATGCAGAGGATCGTTTGGCTCAAACCAAGTACCATCTGCTGGGCCCCAGCTACAAGAAATGACATCAGCGCCATTTTGAGCCGCCCAAATAAAAGCATCTGCTTCATCCTGTGACCCCAATGATGAAGCTAAACGAATCGGCATCAATTTTGCACCCGGTGCTACGCCTGATGCACCAAATTTCCCGTTTCCACAAGCTACTCCGGCACAAGCTGTCCCGTGGTTATTGTCGTTTCCGGGTCTGGGATTGTCACTTTTACGTGTGACATCACGCGGGGCAACAATCTTTCCAGAAGAACGAAATTCTTCATGATCGAGATCCACACCGTCGTCGATAATTGCAATTATCGTCCCTGTACCATCGCTTAATTTCCAAGCTGCCTCAACGTTGGCATGAGCGTTAATTACCTTACCATTGATTGTTGTTTGCTTTAAGTGCCATTGCTGCGGAAAAACCTGACGTTGGCGTGATTCACGCACTAGTTCAGGATGGCACAGTTCAACTGATTCTTCATTCAGAAGTCTCTCGGCGATGTCAAAGATGGCTATACCAGTATTTGCAGGTGCATTGACGAAATAAGCATTTCGTGCATATTCAAGTTGGCGTTTAATTGTTAAACCGTAACGTTTTAATACTTCTTGACAGATGCTTGATTCTTCTTCGTTATCGAATTTAATGAACAGGTTTTCGGTGTAAATTATCGGTTGATTGGATACTGGATCGATGAGGACACGTCCAGCAAATTGGACTTCAGACTCTTGATTGAGAATTTCACGGGCGCGATCGCGCAGAGCAACACCTTGAGTCGGAGTTTTCGCCCGTAAAATTTCTACACCCGCTTGCCGAAATCGTGTTGTTAACTCGAATTGATTGAGGATGCTACGAGCCGTGGGTGACACAGGCGCGACTTCAAACGGTCTTGCACCGACAATAGTACTGCGGCTTTCGGTACGCACTACAAGGTGTTCGTCACTGATAGCAAGTTCATACTGTGTACCGTTTTGTCCACCATAGCGAACCTGAACCATATTTTAATCTCCTAAATGTTTTGAAATTGGGAATTGGGAATTGGGAAACTGCATTAGGATTTACTTTTAAAGCTTGCTGTATGGTATATGCAGTTTGCACTTACGTTTAGTTTATGGACGCTTTTTATTTCATGTGTTATGTGTGTATTACGACATTAGAAAGATACAGCTTAAATAGGATTTAATCTCTCTAAAGTTCCTACAAACTTCCGATTCGTCTTTCCACAAAAGAGGAGATTCAAAGTAGGCTGCTTTAAGAATCTTCACTATCGTTAGGGGCATATAACTTGCATACAGATGAAAAATTTGTATTCCACACCACTAAAAAACGCTATAACATCATTAGAACTTAAGAAAAATGTTTTATTTTCCGGCTGAGTATTTTCTCCAGGTGTACTCTTTACCCCTGATTGCTGAAGTGAAATTTCAAAATGACTATTTTTCTGAGTATCCTGAACAAATTCGCGTTGGCAGCGATGACACTGCTGTATCTTACACTCGGAAGTCCGGGTACTATGCAATACATTATAATCAGCCCAAAACGATCGCACCAGGAGCGATTTTACAACTTGATGGTGCGATGTCTACGACGGGCTACGCCTACGCAGTTTTTTCAGGCGAACCTAATTCATCAGAGCAGAATAAACTGAGTCCGATTTACACACTGCAACCCAATGGTTCTTTAGCAGTACCAACGGGACTGGTTTTTATCCGCTTTGCTGAAGGCGTTGATGTGGAATCTCAGCACGAGGTAATTAATCAAGCGGGTTACGAAGTAGTACAAATCCTTGACTATGCACCTCATGGCGCTTGGTTGCGTGCCCGTTCGGGTAATATTGCTGATGCGATCGCTAAAATTCCTCAGTTAGAAGCGATACCTAAAGTTGAGAATATCGAACCTCAGATGCTTATGGAAAGAGGTTTGAGACTAGAGCGTTGATAATTCGTAATTATATAAAAAAGATGTTTAAGAACAGCAATAACTCTGAAAATAGTATTCTTTACAGACATGGCGACGTTTTGATCGGGCATATTGCTAGCTTACCTGTCGGTGCTAAGAAGGGTGTAGGTTCTACTCTTGCTCATGGTGAAGTTACAGGACATAGCCATCGCATTCAGCAATCAGATGCTGTTCAGTTGTGGCTACATGATAGTGAGCTTTTTCTTGAGGTTAAAGAAGCAAGTGCTACTTTAGTTCATGAAGAACATCGGGCGATTGAATTACCCCGAGGGCTTTACCGCGTCTGGAAACAACGCGAATATCGACCTGATGCTTATGTGGAGGTGATAGATTAATGCTCAAGATCATGTCGAATGGACGTGTGCCGAATAAGCCAATTAAGCAGCGCCCAAATCCAAGTCACGAGCCTGTATCATCTGAGAATGCTCGAAAGCTTATCCTTGAGCATCGCGCTTGGGATGGGATGCGCGTTTTAGGCCATCTCGATTTAAGCGGTGCGTTCGATCTTTACAATCTCCCTGAAAATCTCACTTGTGAAAGTCTTGATATCAGCGACTGTGTAAACCTCACAACTCTTCCTAAAGGACTCCATGTTACCTCTTGGATCGAGTTGGCTGGAAGTGGAATTAACAGTGTATCTGCTGGGCATGGTTTTGTCTGGCGCTGGCGAGGCGTGCAGGTGACAGATAAGATTGCCTTTGAATCCCAGTCTCTAACGGGACAAGATATCCTAAATGTGGAGAATGTTGAGTTGCGGCGCGTCCTGATTGAACGCTTGGGATACGAGACATTTTTGCAGCAAGTGGGAGGATTGATCCGCGATCGCGATCGTGATGCTGGTGGAGAACGTCAACTAGTCTATATTCCTTTTGAGGATGACGAGCCGTTTATGGTTTTGAAAGTCACCTGTCCATCTACAGGACATATTCATATCTTGCGCGTCCCCCCTCACATGCAGACTTGCCATCAAGCAGCCGCTTGGATTGCAGGTTTTAATAACCCAGATGATTATAACCCTGCGATCGAAGCTTAATCGAACAACATTTGACACTAGCTTTGAAAGCAACGCCCAGAGTCGCAATCTTAATCACTGTTCATTCAAGATAAGAGGCGAGAAACATCAACGAAACCTTTATGAAGACTGACAATATTTGAAACCTCAGAATACATACTTCCGACTTTACCTGATTGATGGGTAAATAAATTATGACAACCCACAATTATCAGCAGTTCTTGAGCGCGAGAAAATGCAACATTTACGCGTTCTGGTTTCTTAGCAAATCCGACATCGCCTTTACTATTGTTGCGAACCATACTCACAATCACAACAGGTCTTTCCATACCTTGAAATCTGTCTACTGTCCCAGTACGAATCTCTAATGAAGGGAAAATTTCAGATTGCAGACGTTCATCAATTTTTCTTAATTGAGCGCCATAAAACGTAATTACGGCGATTTCTTTTTTTGGTTCACCATCAGCAACTTTAGAAGCCCAGGTAGTCTCAAACTGCTGACACAAACGTTCAATCGCATCAACTTCCGGAGTATTAAAGTAAGAAGTTCCGTTTCTTTGCTCTAAAAACTGATTTTCTATAGGCGTTTTTACCCAAATAATATGCTGAGATTCTTGGATGATTTCGCCTGCTAAATGATGTGCGCGTTTTGTGTCCGGCTCCAAAAGACCAGATTCTAATTTACCATCATAAAACTGATTGATTGCACCCATAATAAATGGATGCATTCGATATTGTGTAGTTAACATTTGTTTAATGCTTTCATCAGCCGATTCAAACTGACTTTTAAATAGCGATTCTTCTAAAAATTGTAATTCGTCTCGTGTATTACCAATTGTTTGAGCAACTTCTTCTAAAGTGCTAGTATCAAGCATGGGTGGTAATTGCCGATGATCGCCTACCATGACTAACTTTTTACCTTTCAAAGCTGGGATTAATAATTCTGGTGGAGTACACTTACTAACCTCATCAATAATAACAACATCAAATGATTTAAATTCTTCCGAAAAACCTCTACTTGCAGCTTGAACGCATGTTATACCAACGACGTTAGCATTATCTAAATAAATACGTCTTAAATCGTCACTATCGCCTTCCGTTGGCTGTCTTAATTTTCCAATCCAATCTTGTACAAAATTCTGATATTTTTTGAGATAAATTTCGTCTTTTTCAAGTTCTTTTTGCCAAAATTCAAACTGAATATTTATCCCACGCAATAACTCTATATTAAACAAATCAGCAGCAAAATTTTCTGGCTTAAACTTATCCGGGATTCTTTGCCATTCTCTCAACCACCAATTTCTTTCTTCAATTAAACTATCTGATGGTTGTGGTTGTAATTTTTCTTCTATTTCACGTAAGCTAATTTGTAATTTTTGAAGCTGCTGTAGAGAAGTTTTAGTTTCTTCTTGTAGATTTGATAAATGCTGATGTAAGGAATTTCTAATCATCTCTAGCACAGCAAAAGGCTGTAATAATGAAATTAAGGTTTCAAGCTGATTAATAGAAGTTGCCCAATAATTCACTTGATTTGAAAATTCTTGTGGTTTCTCCCAAATGTTTGATTGGGTTGCAAGATATTTCTCAATTAAAGTGCGTAACTGAATAGGTATATTTTGTTGGTTAAGTTCTTGTAAGAGATTAATAACTCTGCCAAGTTGTAAATTAGCGTCTTGCTGTGCTTTTTCTACCTCAGCTTGAGTAATGGATATTTGGTGTTCGCTAATTTCATTTTTCTGAAGTTCATTTAATTGTCTTTGTAGATACTGTAACTGTTGCTCAGTTTCTGTTTTGACTTTTAAAACACATTGACGTGCGTTTACAAGAATAGTATCTAATAATTCTTGAGTAATTCGGGTAAGAGTAGAATCGATATTATTCCATTCCCACGATCCGCCATAAGTCCGTTGCATTCTAATTAAGAAAACCTGGGTATTTTCAACAAGTAATTTTCGCTGTTTGGGGTTGAGTAACTGATAATTACTAAACTGTTGATAGGTTTCTTGCCATTGGGTGCGATCGCTCTTTAATAGCACCATTGGAATCTGGCTAAAATTTTCTTGTAAAAAATAACTAAAATTATGCTGTTTACCGCGTCTATCAGTAAAACCTCCGTCTATTTCATAAGCGATCGCTTTTGTCAATAACTCCCATTCTGGTAGGTTAATTTTGTAAGTCTTTGGTACTATTGGTAGTTTTAATGTATTAGCAAACATCAACAAACCTAGCGGTAAGTCCACTAAATTCTCTGTGAGTGGTAAACCTGATTGTTGACAATCTTTTAAAGTTTGATACAGATGAGACGGTGCTGTAGATTTCCATTCTTTTACTGCTGAGATAATATAATCAATTTCACGCTGGCGGTTCTCCCAAATTTGGATTGTTTGCTGTAAATTTTGCAGTTTGGCAAGATATTTCTGATAATCTGGTTGTACTTGATTTAATAATGCAAAATTCTGTTTGACAACCTCCACTGATGCTGCAACTTCTAAGATAGCTTTACTCGCTTCTTCAGCATGAGTAAAAGCAGTTTTAAATCCAGAAATTTCTGTTGCTACAGTTTCATGCAACCAAACTGCTAAACCAAAAGCACCAAGCGCTGGACGCACCAAGCCAAGTTCATCAGTATATTTTATCGTTTGACGAACATTTGCTAAAAATTCCTCTACTAAACTATTACCTTCTGTGTATGGTTTCAGAAGTGGCAAAAAATCTGTAACTTCTGGAGCTTCCCAGTTAATATTTGGTACAGTGTTTAGTATGTTTTCTAAACCTGTAATTAGAGATTCAACGTTGTTCTGTTTTTCTACAGTTTCGTTGTAAGATTGTTCTTTATTTTTAAAATTAGTTTCTATCTTTAACTTATTTTTATTGAATTTTGCTTGCTGCTGATTGAATTCTTCCTCGGCTTGAAAGTAAGGTGCGAATCTTGGTGTTGATGACAGTAATTGCCTGAAAATTTGAATATTTTCCAGCCGTTGTGTAATATTATTTTCGCAGTCAGTTGCTGTATTTTCTAGCCATCTTCCTATAACTTGGTCTTCTAAAAATGGCTGTCCTTCTTCACCAACTTTTTCGGCTCTACCCTTGCGTACAGCCCGAATCACTGGATTGTGAACTAATCGACTCAGGGCGTTATCTACTGCTAAATTGGCTTGAGAAGCAATTAAAGTTCTTCCACCGCGAAGGGCAATTTGATAGCAAATCTCGGCAATTACGGTAGTTTTACCAGTACCTGGTGGCCCTTGGATAAGAACAAGATCCTTAGCGGCAAGTACTTTTTCTACTGCTGCTTTTTGACCGGGATTAGCAGAAGATAATAATAAATCTTGTGGTTGAAGTTCAACAGTTGTTTTGATTTGTCTAGCCTGAGAAGCATCGAATAAAAAGTTACCCAAGTAGGGGTTTTGGGTGTAACCATTATTCAAATCATCTAAAGCTTTTTTCTTACGCTGAATCTGCTGAATATCACCAATTGCCTCGAAACACAAAAACCCTTTGTCTGGTAATTTATAACGCTCTGTTGCCATAAATTCAGCTAAGTCGCGTTCTAGTTTGAGGCTGATAATACCACGGTTGATATCAACTTCTTCAACAGTTCCTAATTGACGACCGCTAATCCAATTTTTGCCGACAGGAGCCGTTTCAAAAAGTTTTAAATCTTCATTCTTTGTGCGTCTTGCTCGTTCCCAAAAATTATCTACGTCGAGGGAATTTTGATAAAAGCCGTCAAGGGTGGCTGAGGTGACATCAATTTCAAAACTAATTCGTCTTTTTAAGTTATAGTTATGACTTACGTAACGCACACAAAATTGACGAGCTTTAGCAATTTTTTCCTCAATTTGCAAAAACGCTTTCCAAGCTTTCAGCTGATCTTCTGTAGGCACATTTTCGCCACAAACTGGCGCGGCGGCGATGCGCTTCAATGTCGTCGGTGGAATGTCGAGATGATGCTGATGATTAGCGAGTAAACGTAACCGACAAGGCATAGCATAGCTATCGGCGTGTCCGCGTGAAGGTTGTAACAATTGAGCCGAAAGTATTTTTAAGCCGTCGCGTCCATCTTTTTGTACAGCTGCTCTAAATCCTAATGTTTTTCTGAGCTTGTCAAGTCTTGCGGGTAATGGGAAATCATCGGAGTCTGTTGCTATTGTCAAATCCCAGATTTCCTCTCTTGCCTCTTTTCCTGCGCCTTTGCGACGCACATAAAATAGAGAAGGCTTTTTACCGACACATTCATACATTAACTCATTGGCGCGATCGCGGCGCTCTCTAAAATCAGAATATGATTTGAGGGCAGCCTCACCTTCAAGATGGCGGATGAAACTATCTATTGCTGAAGCTATAAACATATAGCCCCAATCTTCAGAGTTGGTTTTGGTTTTTGACGATTTTGCTGCTAGTTTACTTATCGCTACACGAATACGTTCTGCATCGGATTCTGGAATTGCACTGGTATGGCTTTTGACTGCAATTTTAAGTTTTTCACAAATTACTAGTAGCTTCTTGCTATCTAAATTTAATTCTTTTGCTAGTTCGTAGACTCTGATTTTGCCGTTGTTCATCCAGTTAACAATTGAGGGTTTATATTTAAACGCAGAGGGGTGCAAAGTATTATTTTAATCCCATTTACTACTAATTAAATTTGGCAAGGCTCTGCGTACCTCTGCGTTTACTTTTGCACCCCTTTGCGTTGAAAAACTTTAGGACTATAGTTTGTACTGCTGATAAACTTCACTAGCGGCACGATGCAACAGCGAATGCCGCCAAACTAAAGATTTCATATCATCCGCATAGCCGCCGCCAATGACGCAAGCGACGGGATAACCGCTACTGATACAAGTACTTAAAACCTGCATTTCTCGGCGAAAAATGCCAGCATCGGTTAAGGCTAATTTGCCCAAGCGATCGCCTATATGAGGGTCAACACCAGCATCATAAAATACTAAGTCTGGCTTGACTTTAGACAATAAATCTGCTAAGTAATTCGCTAAGGTTTGTAAATAAGCGTCGTCTTCCATTCCCACCGGTAAAGGAACATCCAAATCGCTGTTTTGTTTTGTACCGGGGAAATTCACTTCGCAGTGCATGGAGAAAGTAAAAACGCTGTCGTCGTCTTGGAAGATAAAAGCCGTACCGTCTCCTTGATGGACATCCAAATCGACAATTAGGATTTTTTGGACGAGTCCAAATTTTTGTAAAACGCGACAAGCGATCGCTAAATCGTTGAAAATACAAAAACCAGATCCATAACTGGGAAAGGCATGATGAGTTCCACCAGCTGTATTACAAGCTAAACCGTGACTTAGTGCCAGTTTTGCAGTGAGTATCGTACCACCTACCGCAACACAAGTACGATTCGCTAACGCTGGACTCCAAGGCAAACCAATGCGTCTCTGTGCTTTTGAGTCTAGGGTTCCTTCACAATAAGCTTGAACGTAGCTTGGGGTGTGGACTAACTCTATAAATTCTAGCGGTGGACGTTCGGGGGTGTGAAATTGTTCTTGATGCGCTACACCATCAGTTAACAGCAATTCGTAGAGTTGTCGGAACTTAGACATCGGGAAACGATGTCCTTCAGGTAGGGGAGCAATGTAATCTGGGTGGTAAATAATTGGCAAGTCCATAAGGAAATAAAATCTCAAGCAGCTAATCCGACAACAAGGTAAAATTTAGCCAGAATCACAGCAAAAATGCTAATCTTGTAAATCTAAAAATCCAAATTTAAAATTGATATGATGGAATGGATTACGCCGATAGTATTTATTTTAGCTGGCTTACTGGCTGGAATAATTGGTGAAAAAGTTATTTTCAAAAGACTAGAAATATTCGTTAATAATAAACGAATTGCTGGGGGTGATATTATATTTCATTCCCTGCATCGTATGACCTTTATTTGGTTTGTCTTTAGCGGTTTTTTTTGGGCAGTTCTGAGCGCACCCCTCAAGCCAGATATTGCCAACGTACTGCAAAAAGTTCTAACGATCGCACTGTTGTATTCAGTAACCCTAGTCTTCGCTAGATTGACTGCTGGTTTTGTGAATTTATTTATTCGCAGAGCCGAAGGCGTTCCCACATCACTAATTTCTAACCTTGCTAAAATTACTGTTTTAGTTTTGGGAACATTAATCATCTTGCAAACGGTGGGTGTTCAAATTACCCCGATAATCACAACTTTAGGGATTGGTGGTTTAGCAGTTGGTTTGGCACTTCAAGACACACTTGCAAATTTATTTTCTGGTTTTTATCTAATTATTTCTAAGCAAGTTAGAACGGGAGATTATGTAAAATTAGATGCTGGACATGAGGGATATGTTATAGATATTTCTTGGCGCAATACGACAATTAGAGAAATTTCCAATAATGTCGTTATTGTTCCTAATTCTAAGTTGTCTTCAGCGATTTTCACAAATTATCATTTACCTGCAAAAGAAATTACTTTAACAATGGATGTGGGTGTAAGTTATGATAGCGATTTGGAGCAAGTCGAAAAAGTAACTGTAGAAGTTGCCAAAGAAGTCATGCAAGAAATTGCACCAGAGTTAACAAAGAATGAACCATATATCAGATTTCATACTTTTAATGATTTTAGTATAGATTTTACGCTTTATATGCGGGTAAGCGAATACTTCGATCAGCGTATTGGTAAACATCTATTTGTGAAAAAACTACACAAACGCTATCAGCAAGCTGGAATTCAAATTCCTTTTCCGGTTAGAAAAGTATATATGCAAGATAATTCATGAAAAACTCCATCCCCTTGTGGGTGGAGTTTTTGGGCATGGAGAAGAAGTTTCGTCAGGTTAGGTGCTTAGATTGCTAATGCTCTTTTTTCTAATGGTAGTTCAAAGCGATCGCCTGGTTTCGGTTCAAGTACCCGCGTTGAAATATTGTTCTTCTCTAGTAACGAACGAAATTCTTCAGCACTTCCTTTAGTCTGAATGAGTTTCATCAGCAATCCCTCAAAGGATACATCTCCACCAGCCGCAGTAGGTAATATTACTTGAGGCTGTAACGATTTTACTACTTCTAAAGAACTATTTTTGCCTTTAATAATCGGCCCAAGTAAAGGTAAGGTCATGTCAATAAATGGTGTAATCACTACATCGATGGGTGTAGCTTGCTGAAGTTGTGGAGAATGATAACCGTGAGGCTCGTAGTATACAGTTAGACCACTCTCCAATTCTTTGAGAAGATAACTATTTTCTATCAAAGTGGGGCCAATGGGCGAACCGGGAAAAGCTTTGATTTCAACTTGATTATTTAAAGTGAAAGCTTCACCATGAGCCAATACTGTAACTTGGGTGTAACCTAAGTGCTGTACTACCTTGGCAGCATTGGGAGAGGCTACAACCTTGATGTTGTGGTCGAGTACCTGAAGCGTTGGTGGGTGAGCGTGGTCTTCTAAACCTTGAGACAGCAGGATCAAATCAATATTATCTGGGATTGGGCGATTTTGCGATCGCGAACCTTTGAATAACCAATCCAAATTGCTGAAAATTAACGAACCAACCAGCCAAGGGTCAATTAGGATTCGTTTTCCGCCGATTTCCAGTAACCAAGAATTGCTGTCGAACCAAGTTAAGAACATAAATTTTGTAACTTTTGTGAAGATAACGCCTACCTTCATTATCAATCGTGTCAGCTTTCTTGGTAACTGAAACTTTGTTTAACAGAGCCACCTTAAGGCAAAAACTTGAGCGCATATTTTGAGATGCCCTTGTATTGTCTCATCCCAAGTGAGGTAATGAGTTATTAAAAACACACCCTAGTAATTTCCACTTATGCTTTCGACCTTGATTTACAATATGATTACATTTAATGATTCTTTTCTCTTTATCGAAAAAATTGTTATGGCTCAAGACTTACATAGGCAACTCTACAATATGTTTAACCCGTTTAATCCTCTAGAGCCGGGAGACTTAGCTTATGTAGATTGTCAGGAGGTTAGAGGCGATGGCGACATCATGATGCAGCTAGGTAGTTCGATTGTTTTGTCAGATCAGCTTGTTTATCAATTATATACAGGGCATAGGGGAGCAGGTAAATCAACAGAATTAAAGCGACTTAAGGAATATTTAGAAAAAAAAGATTTTTATGTTGTTTACTTTGCTGCTGGGGATGATCTAGAAGAAGAAGATATTCAGCATACTGATATTTTACTAGCTTGTACGAGATATTTAATAGAAGCGTTAAAAGATAGTGCTAATGCCAATAAATTGGTTGATTGGTTAAAGGAACGATGGAAATCTCTAGAAGAATTAGCTTCAACGGAAATTTCTTTTGATCAAGCGAATATAGAACTTGGCATTTCTCAATTTGCTAAGGTAACTGCTGTAATGAAATCTTCTCCAAGTACTCGTCAGAAAATCCAGCAAGAGGTAGAAAAGCATACACCTTCTTTGATTGATGAATTGAATAAGTTTCTTGCTGAAGCAAGGCGTAAGTTGTCTGATAGATATTCAGGGATTGTTGTTATTGCAGATAATTTAGACCGAATTGGACTTGTATTCGATCAAGCGAGTCAACGCAGCAATCACGATCAGATTTTTATTGATCGGAGTGAACAACTTAAAAGGCTGCAATGCCATATGATTTATACTGTCCCTATTTCAATGGTCTACTCAGAGCGAGCAACGATCTTAGAGGATAGATTTGGATTGATTCACTCTTTACCAATGATTATGACTCATACTCCAGATGGAAGAGAATATCAATTTGGTATTGATAAACTTAAAGAACTTATTGAAAAACGAATTCATATTGTTAGTAAAAAGTTAAAACTAAACCAAGTATTTCAGGATGAAAAAGTCATAAAAGATTTATGTTTAATGAGTGGAGGTCATGTAAGAAACCTGATCTTATTAATAAGAATTGCATTAGAAAGAACTAAGACATTACCAGTTTCTCATAAAGAAGCACAACGAGCAATTACGGAAATGAGAAAGACTTATCGTAATGCAATAAATGAAAATGAATGGCAAACGTTAGCCAAAGTTTATCTGTCTCAACAAAAATCAAATAGTTATGATTATAATAAATTATTATTTAATCGTTGTATTCTAGAATATCATCTTGTAGAAAATGATAATATAAAGCCTTGGTATAATATTCATCCTTTGATTTTTGATATTGAAGAATTTCAAAGAGCATTAGAAAAAGAAGAAAATGGATAAATCAAGAAGATACTAATAAATGAAAAAGCTTTCTTCTGCCGACGATTTAGAAGAATTTTTGATGCCCACAAGCAAGCCTTATTTAACATCAAGTAAGGATAGTTTTTTAAATCAAGAACAAGAAGAAGAATACCAAATCTTGTTACGTTCAATTAGTTGGACAGATGGATTTGGATTGTTTTTTGTGGAATGTATTACAGAACAAGCAGAAAGATTAATACACAGACTAAAATCTGATTTACCTAAAAAGCACATCGAAGTTTTAAAATTTACTGAACCTATTGATAATCTTTATAATCTTGTTAATGGTTTATCTAATCGAGATGATATTAACATACTATGTATTGAAGGTTTGGAATTTTCTTTAAATGATTATATTAAATCCGGTTTTGGAGGCGAAGGAGATTATTACAAGGAGGATTCTGTTCCTCGTATTCTAGCTCATTTAAATTTGCAAAGAGAAAGATTTAGAGATAGTTTTAATATCTGCTTCCTTTTTTTATTACCTAAATTTGCTGTCAAATATTTTATCCGTCGTGCCCCAGATTTTTATGACTGGCGTTCAGGTACTTTTGAATTTTCTACAGATAAAGATATTTTAGAAAAAATACTACAAGTTATTGATAAAGATATTAAACAATACTTGAATGATTTTACTACTGATCAATGTCAAGAAAGGATTTTGAAAATTGATTCTATTTTAGATGAAGACTATCAAGATTTACATAAAAAAGCTGATTTGTTTTTTACAAAAGGATTACTTTTACTTAAAGTAAAACGTTTGAAAGATGCTATAGATTGTTATAAGAGTGCATTGGCTCTCAACGATAAATTAAGTCAAGCTTGGGAATATAGTGGAATTGCTTTGTTACTTTCTGAACGTGCAGAAGAATCTATTATTTGTTTTAATAAAGTTTTAGAAATTGACCCTAATAACTATAAAGTTTATTTCAATTTAGGATTAGCTTTCTTAAGTTTAGATCGTTCAGAAGATGCTATTATTAACTTTGATAAATATAGAAATATTAATCCTGATGATTATAAAGTTTGGAAACTTCGAGCTATAGTGCTTGGTAACTTAAAGCGTTATCAAGATGCACTTGCTAGTTTAGATAAAGCTTTAGAGTTTGAATCAGATGATTATCAACTTTGGATTTACAGAGTTAGATTGCTTGTTAACTTAAAGCGTTATCAAGATGCACTTGTTAGTTTGGATAAAGCTTTAGAGTTGAAATCAGATGCTTATGAGTTGTGGGAACTCCAAGCAAGATTGCTTGCTGATTTAGAGCGTTATCAAGATGCACTTGCTAGTTTGGATAAAGCTTTAGAGTTGAGATCAGATGTTTATGAGGTTTGGGAACTCAGAGCAAGATTGCTTACTGATTTAAAGCGTTATCAAGATGCACTTGCTAGTTTGGATAAAGCTTTAAAGTTGAAATCAGATGTTTATGAGATTTGGGAACTCCGAGCAAGATTGCTTACTGACTTAAAGCGTTATCAAGATGCACTTGCTAGTTTGGATAAAGCTTTAGAGTTGCAATCAGATGATTATGAGTTTTGGAAACTTCAAGCTATAGTGCTTGCCAACCTAGAGCGTTATCAAGATGCACTTGCTAGTTTGAATAAAGCTTTAGAATTGAAATCAGATGATTATAAAGTTTGGGAAATTCAAGCTAAATTTCTTATTGAATTAAAGCGTCATCAAGATGCATTTGTTAGTTTGGATAAAGCTTTAGAGTTGAAACCCGATGATTATGAGGTTTGGGAACTTCGAGCAAGATTGCTTGCCAACCTAGAGCGTTATCAAGATGCACTTGCTAGTTTGAATAAAGCTTTAGAATTGAAATCAGATGATTATG
>NZ_JAVRCP020000007.1:0-84802 GCF_034530675.2 Nostoc sp. DedVER02 | reverse complement strand
TGCTTGCCAACCTAGAGCGTTATCAAGATGCACTTGCTAGTTTGAATAAAGCTTTAGAATTGAAATCAGATGATTATGAGGCTTGGAAACTTCAAGCTACAGTGCTTGCCAACCTAAAGCGTTATCAAGATGCATTTGCTAGTTTGAATAAAGCTTTAGAATTGAAATCAGATGATTATGAGGCTTGGAAACTTCGAGCAAAATTGCTTACTGACTTAAAGCGTTATCAAGATGCACTTGCTAGTTTAGATAAAGCTTTAGAGTTGCAATCAGATGATTATGAGGTTTGGAAACTTCAAGCTACAGTGCTTGCCAACCTAGAGCGTTATCAAGATGCACTTGCTAGTTTGGATAAAGCTTTAGAGTTGAAACCTGATGATTATAATCTTTGGTATGATAAAACTATAGTTCTTTATAAATTAAAATCCTATAACGAAGCTATTGAAAGTAGTAAAAAATCAATAGACATAAATCCTGAAAATGGTAAAAGCTGGAATTCGTTAGGATATCTATTATTAATAAAAGATAGTCATGAAGAACCACAATTAAATATTCCTTTAGCTATTAATTATGAACAGTTTTCTTTTATTGATAAACAAGAAAGTAGTTTTGAAAAATCTAAATATTATGAAAAATCGTTAGTTTGCTTTGACAAAGCTTTGAATTTTGGGGTAAATGATAAAGATTTTGTTTTATATTTGGCAAATCATAGTTATCCTTTATACTATTTATCCCGCTATCAAGAAGCGCTAGCTAGTTGCAATAAATCCATTAAACTAAAGTTTAAAAAAGACATTGTATGGGGTAATCAAGGTTTTATCCTACTTAAACTAGGACGTTATACAGAAGCGATTAAAAGCTTTAAACAAGTATTAAAATTGAATATTCATTATCCAAATATTCATTACAGTATTGCTTGTTGTTATGCTTTAAAAAACAATGTAAAAGAAGCAGTCAAAACTCTTAAAGAAGCAATTGCGATTAATTCTGAATGCCGAGAAAGAGCAAAGTTAGACTCTAATTTTGATAAAATCCGTAAAGATAGAAGATTTCAGAAGTTAATGCAGACTGAATCCTATAGCCTTAATCAGGAATGCGGTAGCCGTTCGACTCGGTAATGCAGACAGGCTAACTGTTATAAAGAGTAATATTTATTTAGTAATTTGTGTAATTGAGAATTAGCCTCACCCAGTAGCGATCTGTTTTGCGATCGCTACTGGGTCATTTTATTAGCAGTTCAGTAACAATTTTAGGCTTTTACTGTTATGGAGAAGAGAAAGTTTTGATAATTAAGAATTTGGTACAAAGGGCAAAACAATCATGTCATTGTCGTAGTAATTTATTAGTGATGACATTAGGGGACGGAATGACAACAGCCATTATAAGAGTTTTATATTGCCTCGGCCTCTGGTATTCATCCTTTATAGTTTACTGGGGATTCTTAGTAAGTGCTGAGTCCAATACCTGCATTCGTCCGATCAAGTCTACACACGGAGTTCTTGAAAATGTCCGCTCTTGGTTTTACTCATATTGCACTTGCAGTTACTAATGTCGATGCAAGTATCTCGTTTTATGCAAAGTATGCCCAGATGATAGTCGTGTGTGCATCATCACATCGATCAAGCGACTCAAGTAGATGTTGCTTGGATTAGTGACCTGACTAGACCTTTTGTGATTGTCTTAATTAAAGCAGCTAAAGTAGAAGACGCACTGTTACCACAATCCCATCTTCGGATAGCTTATCAGAATCGTGAAGAAGTTACTCGCCTGTGCGATGAGGCACGGGCAGAACGGCTGCTGCTGGCCCAAATGACTGGGGGTTGGTTACTGGGCTTATATTAGAAACCCAGATGGTCATACACTAGAAATTTCCTATGGTCAGGAAATTAGTTTTACAGTTGAGCAAGCTAGAGACGCGATCAATCGCGTCTCTTAAAAAAGGTATTACTTGTTACCAGGAGTACGTCCACCTTCATCATTACTACCACCGTGAGGATGAGAATTGCCTGGGTCGCATCCCTCAGCACCATTACCAATTCCTTGGTTGCAATGGCGACGTGGTTTGATGTGTTCCCTTGAACTTTGAGTCTGCTCGTCGGTTGCAACTTGTTGTTGTCCAACGACATATTCCGAGGAGATGTTTGCCACCTTTCCAGTGCTAGATAGAGCTTGGTATAGCAAAGCAGACACTTCAGACCTGGTTGCTACCTGTTCAGCATTTAGCAACTTCACATCGGGATAGTTGACGACAATACCGCGTTGTGTCAAAGCAGCAATTAAACTGCGATATTCACGAGGAATAGTATTTACATCGCTGTAAACAGATAAGATTATATCCGTGGAACCACTAGTTTGATAATTTAATATCTGCGCTAATGCTACCAGAACATCAAGGCGAGAAAGCTTTTGATTAGGGTTGAAATCCTTGTCAACAACTGGGTTTAAAAAGCCCATTTGATAAACTTCGCTGATGGCATTGTAAGCCCAATATCGAGTTGAGACATCCTGAAAAGCGTAGACGCGCGGCGGCTTGTCGTTAGACATCGCTTGACGAATTTTCTCCTTGGCAAAAGCTTTCCGCAACATTGCGGCAAATTGGGCGCGAGTTATCGGTGCATCTGGGCGGAAAGTCCCATCAGGAAAACCTTCAAGAATTTCCATTGCTGCCAATTTGCTAATAAAATTTCTAGCCCAATGGTTTGCGGAAACATCAGAAAAACCAACTTGCAGAGTTCGAGACATACTGATTTGGCGATAATTCATTAGCATTTGGCTAATGTCGTAGCTAGAGTTATCGCTGACTTCAATCACCTGCACCAAACTACCTGGATTAGCTTGCAAAACCTCTGCCAAATCAGAACTAAAGGCGTTAACGAACGACTGACGGACTAAAGCATAATCTCCCTGAGTGAAAGAGAGGGGATAAACACTAGTCGTTGCAATTTTTGACAAGCCTTCTACTTGAAACTGACTACCTTGAAAGGTTTGGGAACTGCTCAGGAAAATAACACCTTGGTTCCTGATTTGGGTAAAGTAGTCGTAAGTAGTGGTATTTTTATCAATAGTGCCGTCTTGGTTAGCATCAATACCATAAACAGTACGAAGGACTTTGTATTCATTCGGTTTGGCTGACAAAATCAGGTTAACTGTGGTATTTGCTGACAAACATTCAAATTCGCTGTAGCCAATAAAGCGGTTTTGAATATCATATAATCGCACGACGATGCGATCGCTAGCTTTTAATCCCTTAACAAATTTTGCTTTTTGCTTAATCTTGTATTTGTAATCGCCCAAAAACCGCTCTTGTAAATAGCCTTTGTCACCTTTACTCTTGACAGAAATGCGGGCAATTACTTCAGAAAAATTATTTGCTGGTTGCCAAATTGCCAGACTAAAACCTGTTTTTTTCCCTTTTGCCGAAACTTTACTAGTATTTACCTGAGTGCGACTCCTTGGTTCTACTTTTTGAGCGGCTAAAAGTTGTTTACCTGTGGAGGAATTACCAGATATTTGGGCGACGGTGGTAGAGAACCCAAAAGCGGCAGATACAGAAGCTATTGGCGAAAATATGGCCACAGAGGTTACAGCCAGAACGAATTTGCTTATTTGAGCAAAGTAACTTTGATTAACGTATTTCATCTCACACTACTATTCGTCTAAAAAGTCAAGGGATACTAAATACCTCTTGACTTATTAATCCCTTGGTAGTTTTGGAACTAACATCTAATGAGTGCTGAGTTATGAGTGCTGAGTGCTGAGTTATGAGTTAGGAGTTGGAGTTATCAGTTGAGGAGTTCTGAGTGTGATTATTGCTTTTTTACTCAGCACTTAGCACGGACTAAACGCCCCGCTAACAGCACTCAGCACTATTTCGGGCAGAGAAGATTACTATATTAAAGAAAGACTTTATTAATCTTCATAATGACTGTAACGACACAGCAGCTTGCAACTCAAGACGCTTTTGAAAAATTCTTTTGGACTTGGCGGGGTTACAAAATCCAGTACACTGTCATGGGCACAGGACGGCCTCTGGTACTGGTTCACGGCTTCGGTGCTTCCATTGGACATTGGCGCAAAAATATTCCAGTTTTAGCTAATGCTGGCTACCAGGTATTTGCCATAGACCTTTTAGGTTTTGGTGGTTCCGATAAAGCGCCCATTGATTACAGTGTGGAAGTTTGGGTGGAATTACTCAAAGATTTCTGTACAGCGCATATACACGAACCTGCTGTATTTATTGGTAACTCCATCGGCGCACTTTTGAGCTTGATTGTACTGGTAGAACATCCAGAAATTGCTGCTGGTGGTATTTTGATTAACTCTGCGGGTGGGTTGAGTCATCGTCCCCACGAATTGAATCCGCCGCTACGGATAGTGATGGCAGCTTTTAATCGGTTTGTGCGATCGCCAATTACAGGTAAATTTGTCTATAATCGCATCCGTCAAAAAGCCCAAATTCGCCGCACTCTCTACCAAGTTTACCGCGATCGCCAAGCCGTCACTGATGAATTAGTTGATTTACTTTATACTCCCTCGTGCGACCCAGGAGCGCAACAAGTTTTCGCTTCCATTCTCACAGCCCCTCCTGGCCCAAGCCCAGAGGAACTTTTACCCAAAGTAGAACGTCCTCTATTAGTAATTTGGGGTGCTGACGACCCCTGGACACCAATTACCGGGGCCAAAATTTACGAAAAGGCACGTGAAAATGGCAAAGAAATCGAAATTATTCCTATTCCTAATGCCGGTCATTGTCCCCACGATGAGGTTCCAGATATTGTTAATGCCAAGATTATCGATTGGCTAGCACAAAGTTAACAATTTTATGCCAAGACGCAAATGCAAATATACTTTACTGCTAATGCACCTTGGCTAATGCAGGGTATAAATGGGGCTGACATCTGAGAGATTCAATTTTAGATTTTAGATTTTAGATTGACTATTAGCACGCTAATTGCCCTACTTGGAAGATCCCTTTTAAAGAAAATCGCAATGGCTTACAAGTGCAGGATTTCTCAAGCAATAATTTTTAATTTTGTTTCAATCCAAAATCAAAAGTCTAAAATTCGTTCATAGAATCAAACTCATCTGGTGTGTTTAATGGAGCTTGATGTGCATAATGCATATAAAAAGATAATTCCCTTCAATCACCATCCAAATTTTTCTGAACAAGGCTATCAAATTATCAACGAACTAGGACGCAATCGAGAAGGGGGACGCATTACTTATCTAGCGAATGTCCTCAACTCTAACGAACAAGTGGTGATTAAAGAGTTTTGTTTTGCTCGTGCGGATGCTGATTTGTCAGGTGTGAAAGCTTATGAGCGCGAAATCAAAATTTTGCAGCAACTAAATCATTCTCGCATCCCTCGTTATTTAGATTCGTTTGAACTACCGGGGGCTTTTTATTTGGTGCAGGAATATAAAAATGCCCCATCTCTAGGCTTAACAAGTAGCTTTAATACTGAAGAAATTAAGCAAATTGCTTTGTCAATCTTAGAGATTTTAGTTTATCTACAAAAGCAAGTTCCGCCAATTATTCATCGGGATATTAAGCCAGAGAATATTTTGGTTGATAAGCAACTAAATGCTTATTTGGTTGATTTTGGGTTGGCTAGAATACAGGATGCAAAAATAGTTCTGAGCAGCTTTGTAGCCGGAACTCCAGGTTTCATGCCCCCAGAAGAACAATTTGGCCATTCTCTAACTGAGGCATCAGATTTATATAGTTTAGGAGTAACATTGATTTGCTTACTTACTAATACTCGTTCTATTGAGATTGGGAAATTAATTGATGATAATTATCGCTTTAATTTACAGCAATTAGTTCCTCAAGTAAGTCCGCATTTTCACTCGTGGTTAATGAAAATGGTGGAACCTAATCGAAAACGCCGCTACGCCAATGCAACTGTTGCTTTAAAAGCACTGAAGCCAATTGAAGTTGTTAGTAGCGCCACTGGAATAAATGATTTAATCAAGAAAATCAAACCTAGAAAACGAGCGACTGTATTAGGGCTAATCACTGTCATTACAATAGCTGTAATAGGGGCAACTTTAATTAGTTGTCAGCCTGATGTTGCAATCAATAAAATTAGCAGTACGGTTCGGATAAGATCCCCGCGCTTGTGGCAACAACCTTAAATTTGACACCAAATCAACAAATGCTATCGCCAAATCAACAAATGCGTTTGCCGAATCAACAAATGCGATCGCCAAATCAACAAATGCGTTCGCTAAATGTTAAATATTTTAACTTCGTTGCCAAATTTTAATCGTTTTATCTAAACTCCCGCTAACCAACATCTCGCCGGAAGCAGTGAAGGCTAATGCTGTGACTATGTTTCCATGACCTGTAAACGTACCCAGTAATTCCCCAGTTTGTAGATGCCATAATTTGATGGTTTTATCAGCACTACCGCTAGCGATAATTTGTCCATCGGGACTTAATGCGATCGCATATACTTTATCTCTATGTCCTTTCAGAGTATGAAGTAATTCTCCAGTCTCCAATTGCCAAATTTTAATTGTTTGATCCCAGCTACCACTGACGAGCATTTTACCATCTGCACTCATTGCCAAGGAACGAACAATGTGAGAATGACCCATAAGTGTATGCAGAGGTTCAGCGTCCTTTAAACTTTTGATCCCCGTTTGGGGTAAAGTGCGCCAAACTTTGATTTTACGATAGCTACCTGTAACCAGAGTTTCACCGTCTCGACTCAAAACTAGGGAATGAGCAGCTGTATCATCTAAGGAGAGTGCGATCGCAACTTGACGTTGCATCAAATCCCAAAACAGAATTTTTCTATCATCTCCGCCTGTAGCTAACATTCTGCCATCTGGAGTAAAGGCAGCACACCGCACTACGCCGTTATGTTTGTGCAAAATATCTATCAAGTCTAAAGCACCTACATGCCAAAGCTTAATTGTGGAATCTGCACCACAACTCACTAAAGTCTGTCCATCTGAACTGAAAGCTAGAGAATTTACTTCATCCACTAGCCCAGACATCACCCAAGGATACTCTGATAATGTATCTATTAATTCACCCTTGCTTAAATCCCAAAGTTTCGTTTCGCCCCGACTACCACTTGCCAGTATGGGTAAGGCTTTGCCATTCTTACACAAAGAACTGAAAGCTAGACAATTAATGCCTCTGTTGTGCCCTTGCAAAGTTTGCCAGCATTCCCAATCACCAACTATATCCTTGAGACAATGGTCTGCTGGTAGAGTTTGTATTGTATCTGCGATCGCTATCTCATTAATTACTGGCGACGAATCTTTTTTACCAATCAGTGATTCTAAATACCAACTTAACCCCCCAGCATATAACAAACTACTCGGAGTGACATACAATTTTGGTTCAGTAATTTCAAGTAAATTTGTTGGTAAAAAGCCTGTTATTATGCTTTGTTTCTCGTAACCTAAATTACCTGTAGATGGATAAAACAAACAAAGAAAAATTAATACTTGGTGATTTCTCAAATCTTCTTGAGTAATCGACCATCTAATTTTGTCTTTCTTAATACCATTAAAACTTTCTCCATCAGCAACGTAAACTTGAACACTTAGCTGAGGATTATCTTTGAGTACATAAGAGAATTTGCTTTCGCCACACAAATTTCCCTCATCATCTAAAATCATATTTTGTAAGGTATCTTGTGACACCTTTTTGACCAATTTGCCCAAGCGTTCAGCCATTACCCGCTCAACAATATACTCCCGTAAAAGATAATCTTGGGCTTGTTGTTGAAAGTATTTCGGAAAAGGTATCGTCCAGTCGGGAGGTTCAGGATATTCAGGTGGCGTAGGCGGCGGGTTTTTGGCAAGAACTTCTGCTTGTTGGCGAGAAAGTTCTTGGAGTCTGGCCAATGGTTCGCCCCAAAAAGCCATCATTTCAGTGTGACAACCCTTGACTTGACTTTCCAATAAAGATAAGTCATAAGTCTTTGGTTTCTTCACACGTTGAAGGAAGTCAGTTTGTTGAGCTTTAAGTAAGCTAATCCAATCCATCTACATTCCTGCGGCAAACTATTGCATACCTACGGTAAGCTATACCAATGCAATTACTCAAGTTTATAACCTTAGCTAATTAAAAATTCAGTAATGTTAGTAGTCTAATAAAACACAGCTATTGGAATATATTTCCGGGGAAGATAGAGATGGATAGCACTTAGACATTTCATGAACTGATGCAGTTGAAGTATATAGAATTAAATCATGTCAGTCAATTCTAACGGAGACGGAGAAAAAGATACTGTTTCCAAGGAAACACTTCTAGCTGCAAAGGAAAGTTTAATGTAAGAGAGATTTTAAAGGTTGCGGCAACGTTAAGTCAACTAATACCTCTACTAGACTGACCTAGTAACGATAATTTTCAGGTATATCATCTGAAATTGCTCTAAATGGTGGAGATTAGCTAATTTTAACCTTTGCGTTTTGGTTGTCTGGGCATAGTACTTACATTAGATGAGTCACCAAAAGTATCTCTTGCCTCAATCTGTTTAATTTTCATTTGCAAATTCAAGTCATCACTGCTGACAATGGTTTCTAAATTCGCTAATCTTCGTTCTAACAGTTCTATTTGCTGTTGTTGCAAATAGTTAGTTTTTGATTTTTGCTCATCAGAACGCCAAACCGCGACTGTACCAACTGCTGCACCACCAATAGCAACTAAAGGAAGAATAGCACCGCTTCTAGTAACGGCTGAGAGGGGGACGCAAACTCCAAGAATGGCGACTGTAATCACCCAGATTCGCGTTGTGGCGGATAATCTGACATCTTGGTATTGTTCTAGATTTGGTTGAGATTTTTTAGCCATAAGTAAATCCATTGCAAAGTTATTTGCTAGATTGGCACAATTGTTTACCAAAATACTTCCTACAATTGGATTAAGTATAATTACTATAGTTCAAGATGAAAGTTCGTACATTTTTACAAGTCGCTAAATAAATACTGCCAATCTCTTGATAAAATCCTTTGAGCGCAAGTATTTAGGTTTATTATGACAAGTGCATCTTACATTTTTCTGGCTGGAGCAAGTCGCGGTGTTGGTCGAGAAATCGCTCAATATCTCACAGCACAACAGCTAAAGGTTAAAGCACTCCTGAGAACACCAGCAGTTGCTACTGAACTAGAAAAAATCGGTATTCAGGTAGTTCAGGGAGATGCCTTGAATGTTGAAGATGTAGAACGCGCAATGCTGACAGATGAACCTATCCATACTGTTATTAGTACCATTGGTGGTTTACCATCAGACACAGAAAGACCGGATTACCCCGGTAATAAAAATCTGATTGATGCAGCAGTTAAAGCTGGAGTGCAAAAGTTTATTCTTGTATCTTCCATTGGTGCTGGCAATAGTGTTGTTGCTGCATCACCCCAAGTTTTAGCCGTACTCGGAAAAGTTTTAGCTGAAAAAGACAAAGCTGAACAACACTTAATTGCCAGTGGACTTACCTATACAATCATCCGCTCTGGTGGACTAAAGTCAGAACCAGCAACGGGTAATGGCGTTTTAACTGAAGATCCACGGATTATTGGTAGCATCAATCGCGCAGATGTAGCGCAGTTAGTTGGTCGCTGTTTAAATAGCAATAGCACCAATAACAAAATTTTGTCAGCAGTAGACCGAAATATGCTATTTGCACAAACAGAATTTGCAGAATTTAGTTTGGACTAATTTGTAATTCGTAATTCGTAATTCGTAATTCGTAATTTTTGAGTTTAACTCCCCCAACTCTTGCAAATGCACTCACGTTCATCTATATGTGGCACTTTTTTTCATTCAAGGTCTAAGTAAGAACCTGAAACAGTCTTTAATTACGAATTACGAATTATCAATTACGAATTATTTAGGCACGCCAGCGAAGTACCTGATCCTTAACAGGATTTACAAATTCTCGTTTTTCAGCAACAGACCGGGCATACTCTCGCTTTAACTGGTAATACCACTGCGCTTGCATATCTGAATCCTTAATCAGTCGCAGCACAGGATTATATTTGAGTCCGATTTGCTGCTTTTCGACAACCGTTCGGTCTTGACCAATGAAAGTCCGCGCCAACAGATACAGCAGTGGCTTGAAAAAGCCTAACCAAGAAAGTGTCCAGTAAAGAGCAAAAGTTACCTCGCTTTCTGTGTCTGAAATAGGTGTAACTGCGGTTAAATTAACGACTCGATGCTTGCCAATCGTGGTTTCTTCTATTCTGACTCCAGGTAAACGGAAAGAAATCTCCGTTTCCGGTCTACCACCGCCAATCAGCCAGTATAATCGACCTCCATTATCTGGTAATTGATGTCGTCGCATGGTGAAGCCGTAGGGTGAAGCATCAAATTGCTTTACTTCTTCGTGCAGTTGTTCATTTCGCCACCACCAAGCGCGATGAACATAAGGTGAATGGGCAGGGTCCATCAGACCGACTACTGCATGATCTATAAAACAAGGGAATTTTACCACCTCTACGAACTGGTGAGAGCGATCGCCAAACCCTGGAATCACCGGAATTTCTATCTCTGAAGCAGGTTTATAATTATCGGGATCGGCCATATATATCCAGATATTCCCTTGAGCTTCCCGAACTTCGTATGATTGTACGTCAAATCGGCTCAAATCCATCTGCTGTTCCTCAAGCAGTGATGGAATTGCAGTGCAGTGTCCAGCTTGGTTAAAGCGCCAACCGTGATAACAGCATTCCACTTCCTGCCCATCGAATTTACCACAACTCAAAGGTACGGCACGATGAGGACAAATATCTCTCATAGCGGAAACTTTGCCATCTTGTCCTCGGACTAGCAGCACCGGTTCACCCAAAAAAATGCGGCTGATCATCATACCTGGTTTAATCTGATTACTAGGGAGAGCATAGTACCAGGTATTACGTAATACAAAATTATCGTTATTTTTCATCACTAATTGCCTCTGCCTTTGACACAACAAGATTTATGGTTTGTGGAAAGGAAGGTTATACTTAGAAACATTCTTTCAGGTTTTTAATTGCTGTTCAGATTTAGGTTGTCATGGAAGGATTACAGACGTGAAGTTGCATTATTCGCCATAAATTTGAACAAATACCGTTCTTTTACGCGGCCCATCCAACTCAAAAAACAATACAGATTGCCAGGTTCCCAAAGCTAATTTACCATCCACAACGGGAATTATCTCACTAGTAGTTAGCATTATTGCCATTAAGTGAGAGTGAGCATTAATCGGCTCATCTTCCGGTACATCTCTTAAATGCAAGTCATTATGCAAATAGCTGTCTGATTCTGGTGCTAATTTTTGCAAGAATACTTTTATGTCTTCTAATAATCTGACTTCATTTTCATTAATAGATAAGGCTGTTGTTGTATGTCGAGAAAATACTAAAACTTGTCCATTTTTAACTGATGTTGAAGCAAGGAAATCTTGAATTTCTGGTGTTATGTCATAAATATTAATTTTGGGATCAGTTTCAATTTCAATTAACTTATTAATAATCGGCATCTGTTCAATTTGTTAAGGTTAAAATTTTAAATAACCGCAGAGGCGCAGAGAACACAGAGAGAAGAAAAAATACTTAACTGAACTCTATTTCTTTATAAATTTAATATCAACTCCTAACTCCTAACTATACTTTCTAAACCTTGCACTAATCTTTCTATACCTTCTTTTGCTGTCTCTTTTTGCAACGCCCCATAACCAAGGCGCAGGTAACATCCGTTATCCATACCAAAGGTTGTACCTGGAATAACTGCTACTTTATGTTGCTGAATTAGTTTTTTAACTAACTCAAAAGCATCCATCTGAGTATTAACTTTAAGGAAAAAATAGAATGCGCCATTAGGGGGTATAATGCTGCATAAACCTTGTAGCCGATTCAAGGAATCGAGTACTAATTGCCGAACTTGAGCGATCGCATTTATATTACTCTGTAAATACTCTGCTTTTGCTTGCAATGCTCCTAAAGCTGCATATTGGGAAATTACTGGCGGACAAATCAAAATTGTATCCTGGACTTTTTTGATGGTGACAAATAAGTGTTTGGGAATTACCATGTAGCCAATGCGCCAACTAGCAAAACCGTATGCTTTAGAAAGGCTAAATAAAGAAATAGTGTGTTTGGAACTCCCAAATGCAGCAGGAGAAACGTGTTTTACACCATTGTAAGTAAAGTATTCATAAGCTTCATCACTGATGTGATAAATGCCGTGAGTTTCACAAATTTGATTTACTTGGCGCAATGCTGCTTCTGAATAGACGACTCCAGTGGGGTTGTTTGGCGAAATTGTGACTATAGCCCGTGTTTTGGGAGTAATTGCTTGAGCGATCGCGTCTTTGCGTAATTGGTAATTTTCATCTGTCGCCACTAATACTACACGACAACCAGCCATTGCGATCGCCATTTCGTGGTTGAAATAGTAGGGCGTATTCAGAATAATTTCGTCGCCTGGGTTAGTAATCGCAAGAATGGCATTCATAAATCCCATATTGCTCCCTGCTGTCACAACGATACAGTTTTGCTCATTGATTTCAATGCCGTTGAAGGCTTGCAATTTTTCTGCAAGTGCTGTCAGTAATGGGGGAATTCCCTCAACTGATTTGTATAAATTATTAGTGGGTTCAGCTAAAAATTTGGATAAAAATTCTAAGGCTTCCGGTGGTGGGTTGTAATGAACAACACCCTGTCCTAGAGAAATTGTTCCAGGAGAATTTTTAATCAATTCCCCAACCACAGGAATAATCGGTGACTGTACACCATGCATACGAGAGGTTAGGGATTCCATATTTCCTTGGTTATGTACTGGGAATTGGGAATTGGGAATTGGGAATTGGGAATTGGGAATTGGGAATTGGGAATTGGGAATTGGGAATTGGGAATTGGGCATGAAGAAGAGACAAGGAAGACAGGGGAGACAAGGGAAAGACTTATTCAATAATTCCCCCTTGTCCTCCTTGTCCCCCTTGTCCTCCTGCTCCCCCTGCCCCCTGCCCCCTGCTCCCTTCCTTCTTCCCCATTCCCCATTCCCAATAATAATAATTAACCGAATTTGCAATTACTCAAAAATTTAGTCAATCGAAATCTGTTGAGGCCCGCTTGTTTTGCCATTATGTGCTTCTGTTGTGCTGCCGGTATAACTATTTGAGCGAGTCTGTTGATCCAGCCAGGTTTTAACAGGATCGTCTGCAAGGTTGAGCCGAAGCACACCAGAGAATAATCCACCTACAAATGAGGCTGGATGCTGGATAAATTCTCTGAATATAGGTGACAATTCATTAATGAACATAAAAAGACTCCTGGCGGTGCCATAAAAAATTATTACTTCTTAATTGATCGTAACCTGTTGATTAGTATATGGTCGGCGGTAATGAAGTTGCGAACTTTTTGAGCTTCACGAAGAGGCAGGGGAGCAGGGAGATTATACACCGACTAAACGAGAGTTACCTAATGGAAGTGTGCGATCGCAATCCGCGCTTTGTTTCGCAGTGCTTCTTATTCAACTCGAACAAAAAAAATTCCCAACTTCTTCAAGAAGTCGGGAATCTGAGCTTGCTGCATCTAAACTAGAGAGAATCTATAAACTGCTGTACTTTTTCCAATAGTGGTTGGTGTTCAATTTGCTCTGCTAACTCTTGAGCATTTTGGTAGCACGATCGCGCCATTTTTCTGCGTTTCGTGGTAGCGTAAAGGGTTCCCATATTCAGCAAAGTTGAAATTTCTCCCAGACTATCGCCCAATTGTTGATAAATCACAAGGGCTTGCTTGTAGAACTTCATGGCTTGGCGATGCTGTGCCAGGGTGCTGTAGGTAAAACCAATATTATGAAGGGTTGTAGCAACACCTGCTTGATCGTTAATTGCCTGACGTGTCAAAAGAACTTGATAGTAGAGCAATAATGCTTGTTTCGGTTTTCCTAAATCACTGTAGATTGAGGCAATATTATTCAAAGTGGTTGCTTCACCAAGCACATTCTTGACGGCTCGTTGAATTGGAAGTGCTGCTTGAAAAAATTCGAGCGCTTCTTCAAACTTGCCTAAAACATTGTAAGCAAACCCAATACCATTAAGGGTTGTAGCCTCACCAGAAAAGTCACCTAACAATCGCCGCATCCGCAAAATTTGGTGTTGTAGCAACAGTGCCCGTTTTGGTTCTCCTAAACGGGTATAAATTAGCGCTACATCATTAAGAGTAGAAACTTCACTTTGAGTATCTTGCGATCGCCTAAAGATTCGTAGTGCTTTGTCAAAATATTCCAACGCTTGCGAAAAGCGTCCAAGACGACTGTAGGTAGAACCCAGATTGCTGAGTGCAGTCCCCTCTGCTGGCGCGTTGCCAATTTCAATAGCAACCGAAAGCGCCTGATGAAAGCGCTCTAATGCTCTTTGAGGTTGCCAGCAACTGAGGTGAGCCAAACCGATATCGTTTAATGTATGACCTTCTCTGGCCCGATCTCTAATTGCTCTAGCCAGGTGTAAATTCTTGGTTGCAAGATCGAGTGATTCTTGAAACTTACCGCGCTGGTAGTAGCGGTTTGCTTCATCACGACGTTGTTCCCATTCTCTGACTTGATTTAAAGGTTGCGTCATCTGACCTCAGTTGCTTTCTGCGATAAGTAGGCAGGACATCTCTTAAGAGTGAACCTCTCTTAGGTTTCCCAAATTTTAACCTTAATCTTCTATCTTTAGATATAAGACTTAAATAGACAAGTATGATATTGTTCCATATTTATAGGAATATTTTTGAAGCAATTAATACAAATACTCCAAAAGGGGGTTACATCTCTGTATCCCTGGTAAATAGCTATATTCCAAGTAATCGAAAGGCTGAGATTGCCGACTTCTCTTCTAAGCCAGCAAATTTGTTGTCAAATCTTGGCAGGCAGTTCTAGGTACGGCAATCTTCCTAAAGGAATAGGGTTCTCAGCAAGTCTCTAAAGGAAGTTAATTGTAGCTTTGCTTTTTTAAGGGAAGTTAACACTTTGCCCCAAATGGAAAACAAATTTGCCAAAAAATTAAGATTTATTTAACTAAAACAACAGCCATGTTGTTAAAATCAGAAGCTAGATCCCAATCAGTAAGCAGGTTTGAGGGATATCTACTCCTATGCATTCCAGATAAAACCCTTACAACTCTTCACTTCATGAGGGATACAAGTTTTGAGACAATCAGAAACGATTTAATAATAATCAAGCACTTATAGTCCACTTTTATCGGACTCCGTGTTATTTCTGTTGAAAAGGGAGAACACAAACATGAAATTGGCTTACTGGATGTATGCAGGCCCAGCCCACATCGGCACTCTGCGAATCGCTAGTTCTTTTAAAAATGTCCATGCGATCATGCACGCCCCACTTGGCGATGACTACTTTAACGTCATGCGCTCCATGCTATCGCGGGAGAGGGATTTTACTCCGGTAACAACCAGTGTCGTCGATCGCAACGTTCTGGCGCGTGGTTCCCAAGAGAAGGTGGTTGATAACATCACCCGCAAAGATGCCGAGGAACACCCCGATCTGATTGTTTTAACTCCCACCTGCACCTCCAGCATTTTGCAAGAAGATTTGCACAACTTTGTTGAACGGGCGCAACTGGAAGCGAAAGGAGATGTAATGCTGGCGGATGTGAACCACTACCGCTATAACGAACTCCAAGCCGCCGATCGCACTTTGGATCAAATCGTCCAATACTACATTGAAAAAGCACGAAGACGGGGCGAATTAGCAGAGGGCAAAACTGAGAAACCCTCGGTTAACATTATCGGTACTACCACCCTTGGTTTCCATAATAATCATGATTGCACCGAACTAAAACGGCTAATGGCTGACTTGGGAATTGAGGTAAATACCTTAATTCCTGAAGGTGCTTCGGTAAATGACTTGAAGAAAATGCCGAAAGCCTGGTTTAACCTCGTACCTTACCGCGAACTCGGTTTAACCACAGCACGTTACTTAGAAGAACAATTCGGCACGCCTTATATAGACATTACTCCGATGGGTGTAGTGGAAACTGCCCGTTGTATTCGCAAGATTCAACAGGTAATTAACGCTCAAGGTGCAGAAGTTGACTACGAAGACTTCATCAACGAGCAAACCTTGCATGTATCTCAAGCTGCTTGGTTCTCCCGTTCCATTGACTGTCAAAACTTGACTGGCAAAAAAGCTGTAGTATTTGGTGACAACACCCACGCCGCCGCCATTACCAAAATTCTGGCGCGAGAAATGGGGATTCATGTTGTTTGGGCTGGAACCTACTGCAAATATGATGCAGATTGGTTCCGCGAACAGGTGAGCGAATATTGCGATGAAGTGCTAATCTCCGAAGATCATGGTGAAATTGGAGATGCGATCGCTCGTGTCGAACCCTCTGCCATTTTCGGAACCCAAATGGAACGCCACGTTGGTAAGCGTTTGGATATTCCCTGCGGCGTAATTGCAGCACCAATCCACGTCCAAAACTTCCCCATTGGTTACAAACCATTTATGGGTTACGAAGGTACGAATCAGATTACAGATTTGATCTACAATTCCTTCACTTTGGGAATGGAAGATCACTTATTAGAAATCTTCGGTGGTCACGATACCAAAGAAGTTATTACTAGGGGAATTTCTGCTGATTCTGATTTAAATTGGACAAAAGATGGTCAAGCAGAATTGAACAAGATTCCTGGATTTGTGCGCGGTAAAGTAAAGCGTAATACTGAAAAATTTGCCCGCGATCGCGGTTTCAAAGAAATCAACGCCGAGGTATTGTACGCCGCCAAGGAAGCTGTCGGGGCTTAATGAGAATTTAGCTATCAGCTATAAAACTGATAGCTAGAATTCCATATAGGACTACTATTTGATTTTTGAAAAGATATACGTAGGGTGTGAGCGCGGAGAGTACGGCACCAAAGCTTTAAGAATGATGCGTTACGGCTTACGCCTAACACACCCTACAAATACTTAGATTTTTCAGAAATTAAGTATGATATCATGTCCGCCAAATTACCCATAATAAAAGAACCCCACCCCGCCAAAGCTGTGCTTTGTCTCCCCTCCCCGCAGGCGGGGAGGGGTTGGGGGTGGGGTTCTTCGGCTTTAATAAGTAATCAAGCGGACATAATATGATTCCTATATAAGAGTGTTCTTTGAAAAAACACTCTTCTGCTTATTACGAAATAAATTTTCCTGTACAAACTAGGCAAAATAAGCTCTAAATAAAAGACTTAAGCTCTTTCTCTGCTTTAAGATAGTGGCTGGTTTTACCCAAACTTGTACTAGCTAACTTGCTCTTTAATTTCTTTACGTGCATTTCTATTTACAGAATAGGTGCTTCCCCTAAAGCTCAATTTATAGGTTACTGGTGGTGTAATTATTCCAGCCGATTGTGTATTGGGATCAGCGCAAACAAAATAAGTACATCCCCGAAAGCTCAATTTATGGGTTACTAATGGTATGGCTATTCCATTCGGTTTGGCATTAGTATCAGCACAATAGGAAGCCCCACGGTAGATTAAGTTATAATTTGGTTCAGATTTGGTAACTAGCTGTTGTGGATATTGTATTTCTCTACTGACTACCTTGCTTGTGTAGTATTCGTAGCTGGTACTGATAAGAATAATAATTAATAGTAGAAGTAAAATCTGCCAAGGAGCTAATATTAACCCTAAAATCAAGCTGATAGCCGCAAATACAGTTAATAAATGCGAGATTTCATTATTTTTTTTTAATAAAAAATAGCTAGTGATGAAAAAAGTACACGGTAAAATCACAAGGTACAAAGCCATATTCCTACATTTGGAACTAAAAGCAAAAGGTTTATAAAGCGAATTGAACTTGTTTGAATTGTTGTCTATTTTAGCTCTAATCAGCTTTTGAAGTTACCGTGCTACTTGAGTAAAAGTTAGAACTTACACAAAACTACACGCAGTAGGGGTCATACCCTGCGGGAAGCTGCGTCTATATGAATTATCCCTACATGACTTGATTCATTGAGATATGTCACATCCTAAACATGAGGTGCGATCGCAGCTAGACAATCGGTGTAAAGTTTTTGCTGAAGTCAATGAAGATGTTACCCTATGGCGATCGCATTCCTTAACGCGGAGATTTACTGATAAATTAAAATTAAAATCGAACAAATATCACAATACAAAATTATTACTTTGGGGATCTAATAGGCAGAATAATCTACTAAAGGGCGAACCGATGTGTATTGCATAACGAAGTAAAAAAAGCATCACAAAAGCCTCGCAATCTCTCTTATAGAAAAAAAGCAGATGCATGTTAATGTTTTAATCTCATTGTCTTCTCTTCGCGGCTTTCCCTATGCATCTGCACTATTTACATCCCCAACACCTTGAAGAATTAGTCAATAGTAGTGGTATAGACTTACACCTAGCGCAACTCAATTTTAGGTCACTCCAAGGCGTAACCGCTTATGAGTACCTATTGATTTCTGAGCTACTCCCCCGCACCAATACTGGAATGGTGAAAGCTGGATGGTTGCAGCGGTATGCTCATATTACTGAAGGTGGTTGGTGGTGTTCGGGGCTAGACCCTTTGAATAATTGGCAGATGATGGAATGGGGATGCTTTAAGCCAAATCAACCCCGACAGAATCATAATGGTAAGTCTATAAAATACGAGCATCCTCCCAGCACGCCAACGCGGGTGTTTTGTTTGCGGATAACGCTGCAAGTATGGCAGCAAGTTGCTGGACGTTATAATCTGGTCATGCCTGACAATATCACCATTACTGCTGATGGTGAAGCTAAAGGCTTTTGGCAATGGGTGATGCAACATAACATTCCCCTGATTCTTTGCGAGGGTGTAAAAAAAGCAGCAACGCTGTTGACACAAGGATATGCGGCTATTGCTATTCCCGGAATTACTAGTGGTTATCGGGTCGTTAAAGATGAATTTGGCAAAGTTACCCGTCGTCAGCTAATTCCTGACTTAGCAGTTTTTGCAATTACAAAACGTAGCTTTTATATTTGTTTTGATTTTGAAACTCAACCAAAAACAATTGCTGCTGTAAATAATGCTATTTCTCAACTTGGTTGTTTATTCCAGCAAGAAAATTGCTCTGTTAAAGTAATCGAACTTCCAGGAATTGAAAAAGGAGTTGATGAGTTTATCGTTGCCAAAGGTGCAACTAGTTTCGAGAAAGTTTATCGCCAAAGTGTTGATTTAGAAATTTATCTGGCTCAAACCAAACCCCACACAGAGTTAACCATTCCTGCTGCTCTCACTTTGAATCGTCCTTATATAGGTGAAATTCCTTTCCCAACTTCTGGTTTAGTAGGAGTCAAGTCGGCAAAAGGGACAGGTAAAACTACATCACTACAAGCTCTTGTTCAACAAGCAAAAATTAGAAACCAACCCGTTTTATTAATTACTCACAGAATCCTATTAGGAAGATTTTTGTGTGAAAAAATTGGTATTCAATGGGGAACCCATAAAACAGATGGGGATAAAATGATTGAGAAAAAACTTACCCCCGCTCCTCCTATCCTCCGCTCACCCTTTCCTCAGCAATCCCTTGGATTGTGCGTTGATTCGATTTGGAAACTTAACCCTGAAAATTGGCATGGAGCAATAGTCATTTTAGATGAAGTAGAACAATCTTTGTGGCATTTATTAAACAGTAATACTTGTAAACACAAGCGTATAAAAATATTAAGATTATTCCAGCAACTAATTTCTACAGTTTTAACAACTGGTGGGTTAGTCATTGCCCAAGATGCTGATTTATCAGATGTTTCTCTGGAATATTTGCAGGGATTAGCAGGAATTAAATTAACGCCTTGGGTAGTTCTCAATCAATGGAAGCCTCAGCATGGTTGGGATGTAACTTTTTATGATTCGCCCAACCCAACACCGTTAATTCACCAATTGGAATTAGATTTACTTGCTGGACGTAAATGTTATGTTACTACCGATAGTCGGGCTGGGCGTTATAGTTGTGAAACAATTGAACGTTATCTGAAAGAAAGGCTACAAAAATTACGACGACAATTTCCTAAAACTCTGGTAGTTAGTAGTCATACTACAAATACACCTGGCCATGCAGCAGTTGATTTTATAGCAGCAATTAATCAAAAAATATCTGAATATGATGGCGTTTTTGTTACCCCTAGTCTGGGTACGGGAATTAGTATTGATGTCCAACATTTTGATCGAGTTTATGGTATTTTTCAGGGGGTAATTCCAGACTCGGAAGCAAGACAAGCATTAGCAAGAGTGCGCGATGATGTGCCGCGTGTTGTCTGGTGCGCGAAACGAGGTATTGGCTTAATTGGTAGTGGTAGTACAAATTATCGCTTGCTATCTGACTGGTATCAAGAAAATCAAAAAGAAAACTTAGCTTTGCTTAGTCCACTACATAAAATAGATGTGGATTTGCCTTTAGTTCATGACCCGATTCATTTGCGAACTTGGGCTAAGTTATCTGCACGGGTAAATGCTTCTATTCGCCTCTATCGTCAATCAATGCAAGATGGTTTGATTGCTGATGGGCATCAAATACAGATGCGGAGTAATGCTGTTCACAATAATATTATTCGAGATTTACGCCTTGCATTTTTGGCAACCGATGCTGATGATTTAGCTACTCGCAGAAGATTAATTTTAGAAATTGTCAAAGTTCAAAAAGATTGGGCGCAGAGCCGTCAAAAAGCTAAAGATATTAAACGCAAAATTAAGGATATTAAGCAGCAAAATCAACTATCGATAGCAACTGCTGTAGCTAATGCTAAAGATATCGATTATATAGAATATGAGCAGCTATTAGGAAAGCATTCTCTAACTGATGCAGAGCGTAACCAAATTAATAAATATGTTCTCAGACAAAGGTATGGTGTAAAAGTCACTCCTTGGCTGAAATTGCAAGATGAGCAAGGATATTATCGTCAACTTTTAATTCATTATTATCTAACTCATGAGAGCGAGTATTTTCACGTCAGAGATCAGCAAGAATGGCATCAGCAATTGTCTTGGGGTGAAGGAAAAGTTTTTTTACCAGATTTAAAAACTTATACCCTTAAAGTTGAAGCGATGAGAGCTTTGGGAATGCTTCAGTTTCTCGAACCAGAACGAGAGTTTACCGAGAGTAATCCAGATTTAATTATGCTTAAAAATATTGTTTTTCAGCATAGTAAGCATATTAAAAGGGCGCTTGGTATTAACTTAGTCGGAGAAAAAGAGCAGGTTTCGGCAATAAAAATACTTAGCCGACTCTTAAATTTATTGGGCTTGAAACTAAAGCGAGTAAATGAGGTTTATCAAATCGACCTAGAAATGCTTTACGATGGCAGGGAAAAAATATTTACTGTTTGGCATCAACGAGATGAGTTAATGCTGGCTCATGTTAAGAGTGTTGGCTATGAGTTGCCTAATGATTCTTCAGGCTGGAAGTTTGACATTATTCAAACCAAGCCTGATGCCGCAGTAGCCAATAAATAATTCGTAATTCGTAATTCGTAATTCGTAATTCAAAGATGGTAATTACTTATCTCAATTTCTAGTTTGCTTTCAGCCTAGCCTGCTTCACCATCGCAATGAGAGTTTGATGAGCATCTTCTGCATCCACTAAAACATGATCAAACTGAATGCGAACTGGTACAGCTTCACCGTTAACTTGTGCTGTTAAATTCATGCCTTGTGCATCAATTGACAGCATTTGTGCTGCGATCGCATCCTTTACACCACCAAAAGCTTTAGCATAAATCACTATGGCATCAGCATGATCGTCATTCATGTGTTTGCAGATGCGCGAACTAATCTCAGCAGAGAAATCGTTAGACATTGTTGGGGTATAAAGTGAGTAATACAGCGACAGCTTTGATTCTAAGCTAACGCGGGTGAAATTGGCCGATTTTATTCTTTAGCATTAAGAAATATGAACTTTACTCTATGTTCATCATAAATATATTTTCTTTTTGGGAAAATAATCAAGATATTTTTTTTGGGAGAATAATTAAATTAGTTTTTGGGAGAATAATTAAATTAAAATACAACTTATTCAGTATTTTTACCTTCTATTACGGAAACCAGACAGCTTAAACTGTAGCAGAAGTATTAGCCAAACTATTGAAGCTAAGAGACAATGAGCGAAACTAGCCCCAGACGAATCGTAATTGGGGATGTACATGGGCACTATGAAGGTTTGATGACTTTGTTGGAGGCGATCGCTCCCACGTCAGACGATCAAATCTATTTTTTGGGGGACTTAATCGATCGCGGGCCTCATAGCTCACAAGTAGTTAATTTTGTCAAACGACATAACTACCCATGTTTGCTGGGAAATCATGAGCAGATGTTATTAAACATTCTGACAAATGAAAGAACTTCCTGCCCGACAATGCAAGCGTGGTTGTACAGTGGGGGGCAAGCGACTGTAGCCAGTTATCATGAGTCTTCAATCCCTGACGATCATCTAGATTGGTTCAAGAGTTTGCCTACATATATCGACTTGGGGGATATTTGGTTAACTCATGCTGGTGTTGACCCTTGCAAATCGGTAACAGAACAAACTGCCGATCAACTCTGCTGGATACGAGAGGAATTTCACAGCATCGAGAAACCCTACTTTCCAGATAAGCTCATTATCATCGGTCACACTATTACTTTTACTCTGCCTGATGTTTCTCCTGGCAAATTGGCACAAGGACAGGGATGGCTAGACATAGATACTGGCGCTTATCATCCCCGCAGTGGTTGGTTGACCGCACTAGATGTTACGAATAACCTGGTTTATCAAGTTAATATTTTTAAAAATTATATCCGTACCCTGCCCTTAGAAGAGGCTGTAATTACTGTTAATCCAGCCAAAATTAAAGTCGATCGCCGGAATAAAAATTAAACAATATGGGAGATGGGGGAGTAAGGAGGAAATAACCAATTCCCAATTCCCCATTCCCAATTCCCAATTCCCTCAAGACCTTACTAATGGTCGAATATTGGCTTTATAACTAGCATTATCCAACCCATAATTTGCATTACTAGGTTGGGAGTTAATTGCACGTCTAAGACCCTCAATGCGATCGCTAGTTCCGGGGTGCGTACTCAAAAATGTCGGAGTAGAACCACCCTTTTTCAATAGCTTCTGCATAAAGGAAACCATTGCAGACTGGGCGTAACCAGTACGTGTCAAAGTTCGTAGTCCTCTTTGATCGGCTTCAAATTCATTGTTACGACTGCGGGGCAAGTCTCGTGCTAACTGGACACCAATTTTCACCGCCGTACTCCTATCTAAGCCTGCTGCTGTTAATAGCCCACTTTCGAGCGCTTTTTGTTGCATCTGTTTGGCTACGTGTTTACCGCCAATGTGACCAATTTCATGAGCAAGGACGCTAGCGAGTTCTGCTTCATTGTCTGCGGTTTTCAGCAAACCCGTGTGGACATAGACATAGCCGCCCAAGGTAGCGAAAGCATTAATAGCGTCATCCTCAACTACCTGAAAGGTATAAGGAAGATTGGGGCGATCGCTATTAACTGCTAAACGCCGGCCAACTTGTTCGACATAGCGATTAACTTCGGGATTGCGATAAAGTCGGACTTGACTGCCGACTAATTCCTGATTAATCTGCTTACCAAGATCGACTTCTTGATTAGAGGACATATTAGAAAGCTGAAATGCCTGAACTCCTTGGAGTAAAAGGGGCAAGAAATCTAAAGCCCTTCCAGGTACTGGTGTACTCAGGCACAGACTCAGGGCAACTACCAATGAAATTAAAGGATAAAACCAGCTACGCCGCCACACCCGGTAATTTGCAACAAAAATTTTCCAATTGAACATAATAAACTCTGAATATTATTTTGGAAGGACATAAAATGATGGGACAAATTATGAGACGGATTTAGAGTATTCTAAGTTGCATTCTTCACTCAAAAGCAAATGAGTTGTGATACAGCTAACGCTTACGCAAATCTACCGAATTGTGTGGCGCTAGAGATTCCCTCTAGAGATAGGCTGAAACACTAGATATTACTTTCTAGGTGTGTCAATCTTAACGGGCAAAAATTTGGGGGTCAACTGCCACCCCTGCGAACTTACAAAACTCGTGATAAACTGTCGCATAACCGCAACGCCTAGCCGCTTTGAGTTATTACCAAATAGGAAAAATTGCCGTTTTCATCGAAATCCTTCTTGCTACAATCAATTACTTCGCTATTACCTCGGAAAATTTTTTATGGCTATTTTAGATTCAAAAGGTCGCTTGTTCGGCAAAATCAATCTTCTAGATTTAGGTGCTGCACTGGTAATTCTGCTAGTGATATTTGGCATCTTTATCTTTCCTGGCACTTCTGGTTCTGTTGCCCAAGTTGGTGCGAAAACAATACCTATAGAAGTAGACTTAGTAGTTCGTGGTTTGAATGTCCGTGACCCAGAGCAATTATTTAACCAAGGTTTAAAAAAAGGTGGAAAGACTAATGTGATTATCCGCAATCAACCTTATGGACAGATTGAGATTAAATCCATTCAACAGCTACCTAGAACAATCAATGTTTCCCAACCTGATGGCACTGTTAAAGAATTACCAGATCCTAAAACCAACAATTTTAGTACAGATTTGCTTTTAACTCTAGATGGTAAAGCCCAGGTAACAGATAATGGCCCAGTTCTAGGTAACAGTAAAGTTAAAATTGGAATGCCATTTGAGTTGGAAGGTTTTAACTACAACTTCAATGCAACTGTTATTGATATCAGATTAAAAGACAAATAGCATTCACCTTTTCGTTTTCCAAAATATGCTGATAAACCGACTTTTTTATTAAACAAAATACTTCGGTTTATCAGATTAATGGAATTATAATTAATTTGCAGCTTTCGGTTGAAACATTAAATACGTCCCTCCTAAGCCTTCTACAATTGTGCGTGTATTGGCAATCATCATTTTTTGATAAGTTTCTGCTTCGCTTCCTGGTTCACCAAGCCCCTCAACGTATAACTTCCTATCAGAAATTTTCACTTCAGCAACTCTTGCTACAGATTGAAGTGAATTTTCATTAACTGCGGCTTCAGGGAAAATTGTTGATACTTTAGCCCGTTTAATATTTGTAACCAAATTTTGCACTTGTGTAGCTGTCAAGTTTTTTTCACTACTAATACCTTGTAATCCGCCTGCTAATTGAATACCGTATGCTTTGGCGTAATAACTCAGTGCATCAGAACTTGTAACTAACTTGCGATCTTTAGTAGGAATACTCGTAATTCTTGACTTGATCCAGCTATCTAGTTGAGTTAGTTCATTTTTGATTTTTTTGGTGTTGCTGTTATAATTCGCTACATCATTAGATTCTAATTTCCTCAAATTACTATTAATTACCTCCACCATTTTGATAGCATTCTTGGTATTGTGCCACAGATAAGGATTAATTACATTTCTACCATCTTTATCAAATTTTTGTGGCTTAGATACTGCAAGTTGCCCGACAGCTATTTTCGGTGCAGTGTTTTTAGTTGCTTTAATTAATTTGATCAGATTTGGTTCTAAATTATAGCCATTATAAAGAATGAGATTAGCTTGCTCAATGGCTCTACGATCTTCTGACTTTGGTTTATAAACGCGAGGATTGGCATTAGGATCGATTAAGCAAGTGAGGTTAACTGTATTCCCAGCAACTTGTTTGGTTAAATCACATAATACGCTTGTCGTTGCTACAACTTTAGGAAGATTCTCATTTACCTGGGTGGTAGTTTCAGTAAATGTAGTTCTTGCAGCTTGATTTCCACACCCAACAAATCCAATCGTCAAAGCAACAAAAATGACTCGAAATAAATTAGTTGATGGTAAGATTTTTGACATCCTCACGTCCTACTGGATATATAGAAAAAATAATCATTATTAGTAACGAATTGCAAAATACCAGAGGCAAGCCATCGGCTAGGAAAATTGTATAAGGGAAGAGGAATTGATAGACTCTCTCTCTTTTCCCACTTTCCTTTTCCCCAGTACACATCTAGCAAGTTTTGCTGATTTAAGCACTGGTGAGATTTTGCAGGCAAAATTTTAGTGAACTTCAGGCGACAAACTGGAAAACTGGTAGAGGCAGTAGCACAATAATAAAGGTGATGCTGGGGAGCTTGCGATCGCCAGTGTAGTGTAGTTCTCTTTCCCGATGTTCAAGGGCTATGCCATTATGCTTAGATTCCGCAAAGGTTGCAAATTGACTAGGATTATCAGCTTAAGAAGTGAAACGTAGTAACGCTGGGGCTTTTTGAGCATACGGGTTGATTTCGCAAACCGAGTCGTGAATCTAAGGCAATTGTAGCTGTGGTTTTGCGAGGTGTGGGCATATAGTTATTACAAAATTGGCGAATTGGCGATTTTTTGGTTCATGCCCAAAAAATTTAAAATCTAAAATTCGTAGTCAAGTATATAGAAAAATTCCTCAAAGCTGATATTGGTAAAGATAAAAAATGGTAATTTTAGTTATCCTCGTTAATATTCTCATTTCAGTGATACTACTCTATGTGGCTTGGCGGGTATGGCAACTCAAGCAGCAGCTAGCATATATAGCAGATAGGTTAACCATTTATGAAACTTGTACTCATGCAGCATTGAATAAAGCACCTGAAAATATTTATCTCAGTCAGGAGAGTATTTATAATTTCCGGCAGAAAAATCAAGCGCTACAAATAAAAATCCAACAAGTGCGGCAAATTATCAGTCTACTTTTGCAAGGACAGAAAATCTGGCAGCGTTATTTTCGGAGGCTAGAGTTAATATCCGGGAAAAAAATTGTTGCAAAATGAGTTATGTCAAGTTCACATGAACATTTATAATTATGGCTGACACGAGGGCACAAAGATACGGTGGGACAGGAACGCAGGGAGTTTTGAATTATAAATAATTAATGGTTCTAATGTTTAATGAATAAAAGCAACATTTTTGGCTGATATTTTGTCAGATAGATTAACTGAATAAAATCAGTCGGTCTTGCAAGGAGAGAAAACCCGCCTAAAATAGGTGTAAGAAGAGAGAAACAACAATATGTCTAATAACCGTTCCGGAGTATTTTTTGGCGGTTTGATGCTGGGAGCTACTATCGGTGCTTTAACCGGTTTGCTCGTAGCTCCACGTACAGGGCGCGAAACACGTAAAATTTTGAAGAAATCAGCCAATGCTATCCCAGAATTGGCTGAAGATTTATCAACGAGTGTGCAAATCCAAGCAGATCGTCTCTCTGCTAGCGCACTAAGGAACTGGGATGAGACTTTAGATCGATTACGGGAAGCGATCGCAGCAGGTGTAGATGCCACTCAGAAGGAAAGCCAAATCTTAAAGCGGCAAACATCACCTGAAGACTCAGATTATCTTCCCCAGCAATTAGAACGCTCATAAATGACATTACCGTGATTGATCCCCTGTTTTGGTTGGGACTCTCCTTACTTTTAGTTGCCACAAGCTTGACTGCGGTTTTAGTGGCGGCAATACCGGCTTTGCAGGAGTTAGCACGGGCGGCTCGTAGTGCAGAAAAGCTATTTGATACTCTCTCACGGGAGTTACCGCCTACTCTAGAAGCTATCCGTGTGACTGGTTTGGAAATAACTGATTTAACTGATGATGTCAGTCAAGGTGTAAAAAGTGCCAGTCAAGTAGCTAAACAAGTCGATCAAAGTCTTGATAGTGCAAGAATTCAGGCTCAAAATCTGCAAGTAAGTACACGTAGCATCTTTGTTGGTGCAAAAGCTGCTTGGAGAAACTTCACACGCCCAAAACCTCCGAGACGAAATAGCGATCGCTTGCCTACCAATGAACAACCACCACTAACGTTGCGAGAACGAGAAGTGCTAAGGCAAGAAAATCGTCGGGTAAAAGCAGAAGTATACCGCGTTAATGACGGTTACAACGACGCTGCTAGCTGGGAAACCAATTTCGATGACGAAGATTGACCAAAAAATGGTATGGCGTATTGCTTATCTTCCTTATGCAATATCAAAACTTGCTATTTTATCAGCTTAAAAAAGCGAGCTTTGTTTATAGATAAACTTTGGCATTGTATTGATCAATTTGGCAGAACGGGTGAAGCATATTTTAATGAAGCAGTCTTTTTAGGAGAAATGTGCTTGTTCCCAAATTTTTGTCAAGAACCAAGTACATACAAAGTTGTTCGTAAATTTGTAGATATTCTTAATAGCCAATATGATGAATCTTGGGACAGTGGAATAGGTGATTTAAAAGTATTTGCAAAACGTAGCGGATATCGGAGCTTTGATAAAAGCTACATTCGCACCCGTGATGTTGTCAATTTGTGTGAATTTGGCAAATATTTATATCCAGAGGTAGGAAAAAGTCATCACCTTCCCAAGTGCCAGCGTGTCGAAGGATGGAGCGTCCCGAAGCAGGACGATATGTAAGTTGCTCTTGATCGCTAGAAGTTTCTATAGGATCGTTGAAAAGTATAGATTCAAGCTTACCTGGTTTCAACTCCTTTTTTGTATAGTTAACCTTAATAGAACGTATCAAATCGAGTACTTCTGTTAATAACTCCGGCGGTAAAGTTTCTATTTCTTGGATTAATAATTCTTTGTTAGTCATTTCTCACCTCTAATTGTTCTGCTTTTATTGTATGCGGAACTCCACTATGGCTTTAGTCTATTTAAGTATTTTTACTTATTGACAAAAATGTTTTATGTAGTACTAAAAATTCCCTTCCCAATTCCCAAAAACGTTTTGCTTTGATCCCTTAGATTAGAGTAAAGTAAACAAGTGTAAAGAACTATCATTTTTCCCATACTCTTTTAAAACAACTTGTTCACTTCTACCGTTGATATTTGTATAAAAACGTCCATGCAATCTTGTTTTTGGCGAAGAATTCTCGTATCTATTGCAGTATTTTTCCTGGCTGGGTCAATTTGGGTGATGCATTCTCCCCCGGCCCTGGCTTATGACAATCCTGAATTACTCCCTGACACCTTTACTCCAGTTGTAGACTTAGCTAAATCTCTGCCTGTGCTGCAAGAAGAAAAGCTTGTCAAAGATTTAGAACAGTTTGAAGCCGATACAGGCTGGAAACTGCGAGTCTTGACTCAGTATGACCGCACTCCAGGTCGGGCAGTTATCAAATATTGGGGCTTGGATGACAAAAGCATTTTACTCGTTGCCGATTCTCGTGGCGGTAACATCCTCAGTTTTAGCGTTGGCGATGCTGTTTATGAACTTTTACCCAGGACATTCTGGATAGAACTGCAAACCCGCTTTGGTAATTTATACTTTGTCCGCGAACAAGGCGAAGACCAAGCCATTCTGCAAGCTTTAGAATCCGTTAAAGGCTGTTTGCTAAAAGGTGGTTGCAATGTTGTCCCCGGATTGCCACGAGAGCAATGGATTCTCACCTTGATTACCTCAGTGATTGGTGGGATAATTTGTGGGTTTGCGGCTCAACCCCGTGAGAAAGGACAAGTTTTTGCTTGGCAATGGGCTTTAATTTTCTCACCGTTGTGGGGAATCTTATTTCTCGCTTTTGGCATTGGGCCAGTAGTGACACGCACAAGTGACTGGCTACCTCTAGTTCGCAATATATCTGGCTTTATTATTGGTGTCTTGGTTGCCTACCTATCTCCTATTTTCAGTCGGTCTTCTTCTAGCAGTGAGTTATGAGTGCTGAGTTAGGAGTGCTGAGTTATGAGTTTTTAATTAACTCCTAACTCCTAACTCCTAACTCCTAACTCCCTGAAGCTGATAAGCTGAAAGCTAATATTTAAGAAGCTCAACAAAAATGGAATGGCACGTAACTGATGCTCAAAGTTTAGCAATTATTGATAACGAAATTGAAAACCATGTATTTTCACCCGCAGAATATGAGATTGTGCGTCGGGTAATATACTCTACGGCTGACTTTGAGTATAAGTCTTTGATTCGTTTCTCTGAGCGTGCCTTGCAAGCAGGAGCAGCAGCACTAGCCGCACGTACTACCATTGTGGTAGATGTGCCAATGGTACAAGTAGGTATTGCATCTGAGATTCAAAATACCTTTGCTAACCCGGTGTATTGCAGCATGGAAGCTTTGACACGCCCTCAAAAAGAAAAAACTCGGGCAGCATGGGGAATCGAAACTTTAGCAAAGCGTTATCCAGAGGGCATTTTTGTAGTGGGTCAAGCGCAAACAGCGCTAACAGCACTGCTAGAGTTAATTGAGGCTGAGGAAATTAGACCTGCTTTGATAATTGCGACCCCAGTGGGATTTGTCGATGTTGATGAAGCGAAGAGACGTTTACAAGACTCCCTAGTGCCCCATATTACAATAGAGAGTCGCAAAGGTAATGCAGTTGTTGCAGCTGCGATCGTTGACGGATTGGTAGATTTGGCTTGGCAAGCCTATGGACAAGATAGAAATCGGGGAAATTAGGAAAGTCATCCGTATCATAACCTTAATACAAAATAGTATTTAAAATTACTGAATATCCTGATATTTCTGTTAAGTACTAGTAATAAAGGAGCCTTTTCTTGTGGTAATTCAAGGTTTTAGATTAAGTGCATATCTTGCAATTCCAGTGGCATTGGGTCTTTTAGTTGAGGGAAACAAGATAAAATTATCTTCAGTTGAAAACGTTCATCAAATATCTATTAATAAGGAAATTAGCCAACCTAGCCGCGAGCTAATCACCGCTAAGACGGCTCCGAAAACATACTATGTTAGCGGCAATGGAAACGATAAAAATAGCGGAGTCTCTACTTCATCTGCTTTTAGGACAATTCAAAGGGCAGCAGATATAACTAATCCTGGCGATACAGTATTGATTATGAACGGAGTATACACAAATTCAGCCCAAGCTGGAAGTGTAGTAGATATTAAACGTTCTGGAACTGCACAAGCATGGATTAGGTATAAAGCATATCCTGGTCATTTCCCAAAAATTAAACACAATACATGGAACGGTGTTCTGATTTCACATGGAGCTTCATATATCGAGATCAACGGGTTGGAGGTCATCGGAAACAATGACAATATCACCCTTGATTATGCATTAAGTCAGAAGACTAACAGAACAAATCAGCTTACAAATGGAAACTGTATAAACGTTGACGGACGAGCTAATGGTCATGTGCATCACATTCGTATTCTGAATAACAAAGTACACAAATGCGGAGGGGTAGGGATCGTAGCGATGGAGTCCGATTATGTGACGGTGGATAATAACACTGTGTTCGATAATGCCTGGTATAGTATTTATGGTGCTAGTGGTATTTCAATGTTGCACAATTGGAATTCCGACAACAATCGGGGATACAAAATGTTTGTTACCAACAACAAGGTTTACAACAATCGCATGTACATCCCTTGGATTGAAGCTAGCAAGATCACAGATGGTAATGGCATTATTATTGATGGCTCAAAAAATGAGCGGCAAGACTCGAAATTGACTCCCTATATAGGACGTACTTTAGTTCAAAATAATCTTACATTTAATAATGGTGGTTCGGGCATTCATACATACTTAAGCGATCATGTTGATATTGTCAATAATACTGCTGTTTTAAATAATCAAAGTCCAGAAATTAATGGAGGACAAATATTTGCCCATACGTCATCTGATGTCAGAATTTTAAGGAATATTCTCTATGCTTTCCCTGGAAAGAATATTAATAATAATACTAAAAATAACAACGTTGTTTATGATTATAATATATACATTAACAGTTCAAAGATAACTGTTAAGGGCCCTAACGATATTATTACAAATTCTCAATTTTTCAATAAATATCCTACTTTAAAGAAAATATCTGGCAACTGGAAATCGCAGCTAGATAAACAAAATCCACCCACACGGACTTATGTAGAGCCTAAGTCGGCGGGTTTTGTTTGTGGTCAAGTGACTTATCGTTTAAATGGGAAGCTCATCAAAGTGGGATGCTCTCGTTAAGAAAGTGTGAGGTACATACCAGAAAAGACTTATCAACGAATTCAAATACCCGAACACTTCTTCTTCAATAAACTTTAGGGGTTTAAGTCCTAGCATTTGAAGGACAGGGCGTTTTGATGCCTCAGCTAAATCCCCGTCACAAAACGTAATTGCGAATTGCGAATTGCGAATTGCGAATTGGTTTAATCCTCTACTCTACGCCGCCGACGACGTGGTTTTTCTTGTTGGTCTTCGCGCAGGCGACGACCAACTTCATTAAAGAAATCACGCCGCAGATAAGGGTAATCGCTAATCCACAGGTCACGGCTGGGAATGTATATATCGCTAAATTGTTCAATACTGCTCAAATCTGGACGATTTGATAACACTACCATTTCGGCAATTTGACCGCGAGTAATAACTTTGTGGGCAGGACGTAACGGTGCTACGAACTCAATGGTAAATCCTGTTTCATCACCCACTTCTAAGTTAATTTGTTTTTCTCGGTTTTCTACAATCACCAATTCGCCTTTGCTGTTGACTGTTTCGGTTTTACCCATTAATTGGTCTGTAATCCACCAATCTAGTACTCGACCACGGAAAAAGCCGCCATATTTATAACGGCGGCATTGCAAATTCCGCATACTTGCTTGAAACACTGGATACCACAACCAAAAAAAAGCGCTAACTATCCCTAGCACAAATACTATTGAAGCAAACTCAAGTTTAAAAACGACTGTCACAAGTAATATAACAACTACGGCAACTACAGAAATTAACAGCCGTTGCAAAAAATTTGAAAACTTTCCCCAATAGTACTTGTACTGCAAACCAGTGGCAATTAGGGGGATAACTTGTTCAAATTTCTGGCGAGTCAGTGGTACTAACATGAATGCTGAATAGTTAAAGTTTAAAGTATCTTTTCTAATCCATATACTAACGACTTTAGCGCTAAGATTTTGCGAATTGCTAGTAGAACTCCTGGCATATAGCAAGCGCGATCGCTCGTATCATGTCGTAAAGTATAAATCTGTCCGGCTGCGCCAAAAATAACTTCTTGATGGGCAATCAATCCTGGCAAGCGCACGCTATGGATTCTAATCCCTTCATCTGCTATACTGCCTCTTGCTCCTGCTAATTTTTCCGTTTCTTCTACAAGAGCAGGGTTGAAAGTTTTACCCAATTCTCCTAGTAACTGCGCCGTTTGAATGGCAGTACCACTGGGAGCATCAGCTTTTTGATTGTGATGCAGTTCGATAATTTCTACATGGTCAAAATATTTGGAGGCTGCGATCGCAGCTTGTTGCAACAGTACCATGCCAATGGAGAAGTTAGGAATAATTAGACAACCTGTGCTAGCTTTGTCGGCAAAGTCTGCCAAATCTTCAATTTGTTCTGGACTTAACCCAGTGGTGCCAACTACTGGACGAATACCATAAGCGATCGCACTACGAATATTGTCATAAACTGAATCGGGATGAGTAAAGTCTACAATCACCCCTGGAGGAGATTGTCTATCGCCAGCTACATACCCCAACATTGGTTCCAGTTGATTGGTAATTGGCACTTCCAGAGGTTCGCTTAAACCCGCCAACTCTCCAGCGTCTTTATCTTGATGTTCCAAACTGTGGTCAATTGCACCCACTAGGTTTAAGTCAGGCGCTTGTGCCACCGCCTTAATCACCTCACGACCCATTTTACCAGCAGCACCATTGACAATAACCGGGATAGGAGCTTGATTCGTCATAGGTCAAGAAATACTTTTTGAGCTAACAAAGGAATTGTAAAGACTTTAGCGATCTAGTAGCTAGTCTCTGGCTTAATTCCTAGTACCTTGATTTATTTTCCTTAATTCACTTACCACACCTCCAAAAGCCTTGATAAGTAGCTCTTATGAGAGCTATAAATATTTTTTGTCAAGTTAAATTGACTATTTGTAATATATTTGTTAAATTTATTTATATAACTTAGCAAAGTCCAAACTTAACTACCTTACTGGTGTTAGCTAAGAAAAAAAGATTTAGGTATCGGTGTATCTCATCGACATTTGGAATTCTCCCATCTACCTCGGCTATCAAGTCGGGGTTTTTTGTTTCTCGATAGTATGGGCTTAATGAGTACAATAGCGATCGCGCCCCTTATGTTTGGCATTGTACAGGGCTTGATCGGCGGAAAGGATAAGTGTATGTGGCTTGATGTCGCAAGTGGGTATAACAGAACTAATACCCAAACTAAGAGTGACAATATCCTTAATATCAGACTGTGCATGGGGAATGGCTTTATTGTGAATTGCTTGCTGAATACTTTCTGCTACTTTGATTGCTCCTAGTAAGTCAGTATTGGGGAGGAGTACTGAAAATTCTTCTCCTCCGTAACGCGCTACTAAATCAGCAGGACGATGAACCATCTGTTGCATTGTTTGCGCGATCGTAATTAGACAATCATCGCCTCCCAGATGACCATAGTAGTCGTTGTAAAGTTTGAATTTATCAACATCGCATAAAATCAGTGATAGGGGTTTTTGCTCTCGTGCAAGGCGTTTCCATTCTGCTTGTAGTCGTCCATCGAAGCAGCGACGGTTAGCCACCTGAGTCAAACCATCTAGATTTACTAGTTGTTCTAATTTCTGATTTGCATCTTCTACTTTTTCTTTCGCAATTACTAACTCTGCTGTTCTCTCTTGTACCCGTTGTTCCAAAGTTTCCAAAGATGTTTGTAACTGAAGTGCCATGTTGTTAAACGATTTAGCTAGTTGACCTATCTCGTCTTGTGAGCTAATTTTGGCGCGGATATCTAAGTTACCTGCGGTAAACTGGAAAACTATATTGGTAAGATAAATTATTGGTTTTGTTAGCAGTTCCCCAATAGCAAAAGCGATAATTGTTACCACTGAAGCGATAATTGCAAAGAGAAACATTGTGTCACGAATTTGCTTTTCTACAGGTACTAGGGCAACAGCAAGGGGCTGTGCGAACAACACAGACCAAGGTTGATATTTTAAACGAGCGATCGCAATCATATTAACCTGATTACCTGTTGCTGACAAAGGTGCAATTAAGTATGACTGTTTATTATCCAATGCTTGCTTAAGTTTTGGCTCATTAGTTGCCAATTGTTTAACAGGATAATTAGGCAAACGCCCCTGTTTTTGTAGTTGAGTTACAACATTCAAAGGCAAAGGTACAATTGATTTAAAAAGTAGTTCTGGTGCAGTACTATGTGCCAGATAAATATTATTTTCATCTAAAAGAAGAGCAAAGGATTTATCCCCAGCTAGCTGACTTTTTCTAGTTACTAACTGCTGAATAACAGTAACATTATATGAAACACGTAATACACCCAATACATCTCCCTTGGCATTGCGAACCGGACTGCTAAAAAAGAGGGTAACAAGATCAGGAATTATTGGTGATTGCTTCATGCTAGAAACAAAAGAAAACCCAGTCTTCATCGGGTTTTTAAAATAATCTTGAACTGATTCATCTTTGCTAATATCTGATGTATATGTATCTAATACATTTTTTCCGTTTAAGTCGAGTAAAGCATAAGAGATAATATTAACCATATCTTTGCGACTGAGACTGATTAATGTTTCTGTCGCCAATTGCATTTCGGGGCTGTCATCTCGCTTTTTTGGAGTTAGGCTGAGGTAGCCTGCCAAACCTGGTAAAAGCGCTTCTACTCGCACAGCGTTGAGATTTCTATCAATAAAAGCATCTATTCTGTTAGTAGTTTCGCTAGCTGCTGCAAATAGGGCTTGTTGAACGTTCTCAGTTAGTACTTTTTCAGTTGTATGTTTGTTAATAAATCCTAATAACAGCAACGGAATCAAAGCAACAATAAGAAACGAAGCGATCAACTTTGTACGGATGCTGTCCAAAAGAGATTGCTGCATGTCTTTAAACTAGGGAGCAAGATTTAAGAAGGAAGAATTAAATAAACTTTTTAGCTCTGGAATGCGCGACACGTTTCCAGAGCGAATAAAAAAATCTGCATATATCTTGGCAGTTTTGTAAATGGAGTTAGGATTGCTAGATTCAAATAATTTTTGATTTTCACCTAAATCAGTTAGGTTTACTCCCTCCAGAGAGATTGTATTACGAGAAATTTTTAAAACTTTGCTGATGATAGCGTTTCCTTCTTGAACATTTTCTTTCCAGTAGTTCGCGGCTTGTAGCCATCCTCGCACAAACGCACGAATGTCTTCGGGGCGATCGCGGATTATATCACCGCGAAAGACAATCATATCTAAAATCAAGCCAGGGGTTTGTTTGCTGGTAAATAGGATATTTCCTCCTAATTTCATAGCTTCAGAAAGATGGGGTTGCCAAGTGTGTCCGGCTTGAATAACATTATTTTTTAGGCGTTGAGGAATTTCTGAAGCCTCTAACTTAACCAAGTTCACATCATCGCTGGTTAAGTTTGCAGTTTTCAACATCTCAGTCACGAAAACTTCACTAAAACCACCTAGATTTGCACCCAGATTTTTGCCTTTCAAGTCAGCAACAGTTTTAATTTGTGATTGGGATACTACCACATCTGCTCCTGTTGATTCATCTATAATAACCACACTTTGTATATCGGGATTAGTGGCACTTAACATTATAAAAGTTCCTAAAGATAATGAAATACCATCATATTTACCCGCATTAAAATTTGCTTGTTCTAATTTTATGTATTTTTTATTAATTTGTTTCATATCTAATGGTTTCACATCTATACCTTGTGCTTTGAAGAATCCTTTCTCTTGAGCAATAATGCCTGGACATTCACCAATAAAAGATCCAAATATTACTTTCAAGGGAGGGCGTTTTAAGTTGGTCGGTGTCCAAGCATGGCAAGCAAATAGTATATAGGTAGTAATAATAAAAAAGGCAACGTATTTAAGTACATTAAGCATAGAAGATTTTGCCAAAAATATAACCGTAAAATTGAGTTTCATATTCGCAGGCAATTAGTGGCTGTCCCTGTTTTATTGCCCAAATAAGATGATAGTTAAGTCGCAACAGAGCCATGCTGCTGTTTTTGATAAAATAGACCTCTTGCAAGAGTCAACGCCTTCCCTGCGGGACGCTACGCGAACGGGGCATTCAAAATTCAAAATTGACGTTTGCGGACTCGCTCTAAGCGTTGTCATGCCTTTGGCGCAGCCTCTGGTAGAGAAGGCTTTACCCTGCGCTAACAAAATTCTTGCATTACAATCCTTATCAATAAATTTATTTGCTCTGAAAACTTGGACGTAGTAAATATGCGCTGTGCGTCGACGCTCGTTCGCGCCAGCGTGCCGTAAGACTCGCTTTAAGCATTGCCATGCTATAGGCTTTACGATGTGCTATCGAAATACATTTTAAAGCTTTCTCCATAAATCAATTCAGTTGCTCTGTATCCTTTGCGTTTTTGGTTACAAATTCTACCGTGTATATAGAAGTCCAGCCTGAGCGAGTTTCCGGCCAAGAAAGATGGATGAAAAAAGAGGCAAGGGAGACAAGTTCACACCGCTTTATCAGTAAGGTGATACACCAGAGAGTATTTGTCAACATCTAATGCCTTATCCGAAGCGTCCCTGTTGGTGGGAGAATAATAACGATAAATGATCCAAGCCTGGTGTTGTCTCCAGCCCAAAGGAATCTGTATAAATGTGGAAACGAATTGTATTAATTTTGCTACTAATGTTGAGTTTCAGCCTGAGTAATTCTGATGTGGCGGCTGCGGCTGGACTCAAAAGCTTTATAGACTCTAATGATGGCTATCAGTTTTTATATCCTAACGGCTGGCTGCAAGTTAAAGTTGCTAACGGCCCAGATGTGGTTTTCCACGATTTGATTGAGGTGTCTGAAAATGTTTCTGTTGTGATTAGCCCAGTTCCAGAAGGCAAAACTTTGTCAGAATTGGGAACGCCAACAGAAGTAGGATATAAGTTAGGAAAAGCTGCTCTTGCGCCTCCCGATTCTGGTCGTTCGGCTGAATTAGTCAATGCTGCCCAGCGAGAAGTAGACGGTAAAACATACTACCTTTTAGAGTATGAGGTTAAACTCGCCAATAAACAGGAACGCCACAATATCGCCAGCGTCGCTGTAAGCCGTGGTAAACTTTTTACCCTCAACGCCTCAATTCCTGAAAAACGCTGGCCAAAAGTTAAAAGAATGATTGATGAGGTTGTAAATTCTTTTTCTGTTTATTAATTGGGAATGGGTAATGGGGTATGGGGAATAGGGAATGGGATAGACAAGAAATTTAATCACCAATGCCCAATGCCCAATGCCCCATGCCCAATACCCAATTAACAAGTTTTTTATAAATCTCATGAAAATTCCACCTTTTGTACTTGCTTCAGCTTCTCCAGCCCGTCGCCGCTTGCTGCAAACTGTTGGTATTGAACCGATAGTTCGGGCTAGTGACTTTGATGAGTCGCAAATCCAATTAAGTGAACCAGCAGAATTAGTCAAAACTCTTGCCCAATATAAGGCGGAAACTGTAGCCCCGCAGTTTGAATCGGCTTTGATTATGGGTTGTGATTCAGTTTTGTCTATAAATGGTGAAATTTATGGCAAACCAGCAGACATTTCTGAAGCGATCGCTCGTTGGCAGATAATGCAAGGTAACTTTGGTGACTTATACACAGGTCACACCTTAATTGATTTAGACCAAAACCGCACAATAGTCAAGTCTCAAGTTACAAGAGTTTACTTTGCTCAAATGAGCGATCGCGCAATTCTTGCTTATGTTGCCACAGGTGAACCGTTAAAGTGTGCTGGAGCCTTTGCCATTGAAGGTTTTGGTAGTTTCTTCGTCGAAAAAATCGAAGGCTGTCACACCAATGTAATAGGACTCAGCTTACCCCTACTCCGGCACATGCTCGCAGAACTGGGATACGATGCCACAGATTTCTGGCATGACCAATGACAAATGACAGATGACTAATAACTAAATTGCCTGATATTAAGTATTGCCTCCCCATGATCTGGAATCCAGGCTAGCCATTCATCAGCTGAAACTGGACACAATAAAAGTGCTTCGTCAAAACTAAAGGGGTTGGGAAGTAGCAAAAGTTTCACCCAAATAGAAGCCCTTAACTGCTGAAAGCCTTCCACATTCTGCCTTCTTGGTTGCACAGCAAAATCTGGTCTACGAGAATCTAGTTTCATAGCTTCCTATTAGCCTTCACAAATGGGCTAATTTAAAATTATTTCTGTAACCTAGACTACAAAATAAATAATCTTTGTGAAAAGCATCTGTCGTATAACTTTACGTTGCTCAGTGTTGAGTGCCAAGTAGTTTTAACTCAGCACTCAGCACTCATCACTCATTACTCATCACTCATTACTCATCACTCATTACTCATCACTCATTACTCATTACTCATTACTCATCACTCTTTACGTTGCCTGGGTGCAAGTGTTTGCTTATATTGCAGACTACAACAGGTGTGGCACGACAGGTTGTAGACTGGCATTAGACCGCATTCCCAACTAGCTTATGTCATTTACTTCTATGCCCTCGCTGCGTGAGCAACAACATCCCCTAATTCGTCAGTTAGCTGATTGTATTGAGGCAGCTTGGCATCAGCACCTGGATCTATCGCCCTACCATTTGCCTGATGAGTTGGGGTATGTGGAAGGTAGACTAGAAGGCGAAAAACTAACGATTGAAAACCGTTGCTATCAAACGCCCCAGTTTCGCAAAATGCATTTGGAACTGGCGAAAATCGGAAATATGCTGGATATTTTGCACTGCGTCATGTTTCCCCGTCCCGAATACAACCTGCCGATGTTTGGTTGCGATTTAGTTGGCGGTAGAGGTCAAATTAGTGCAGCGATCGCAGACCTTTCTCCTATCCAAGCAGAGCGCACCTTACCAGAATCTTATACTACAGCACTGACACAGCTAAAAGTGCTTAACTTTTCCCAACCCCGTGAATTACCAGAATGGGGAAATATTTTTTCGGATTTTTGCATCTTTGTGCGTCCCGGTTCCCCAGAAGAAGAAGCAATGTTTCTGTCGCGGGTGCGAGAATTTTTAGACATTCATTGTACCCAAGCGATCGCTTCACATCCTGTTTCAGTTGAACAAGTCACACAAAACCTCGCTGGACAACACAACTACTGCACCAAACAGCAGCAAAACGATAAAACCCGCCGCGTACTCGAAAAAGCCTTTGGCCCAGCTTGGGCAGAAAATTATATGACCACAGTTTTATTCGATCTCCCAACTTGATCATCTCCCCATCTCACCTATCTGTAGGTTCTGTTACGTTTTCGCGTAACAGATAAATGTAGAATTCATTCAACGATAGTTTAATGGAGTCCCAAAATAGCAACAGGGAGAATAATCAGGTCTTTGAAGCGAATATCACAAAATGGTTTGTTGTCTTGGTAAATGCAAGCAACTAGAGACAGCTAACTCATTGACCAGAAAATTAAGGAAACTCTGATGTTAAGAATGCTCAAGTTGACAGATATTTTTTAGTTAGTTAATCATTCATTCACTTAAGGAAGACTAACTTTTGTAGCAAGATTGTATCCGGCAAAGGTAACAGTCTATTTTTGATGTTTCTTTTCAATTTTAGGACTAACTGTAGGCGTAGTGAATGTAGCAGTAAAGTACCGCATCATACCATTTTGGGTGTGTAGAGATGTGATATGTCCAGTCTCTACATCTAGTATGGTCTATCTCATTAAATTTAAAGGGTAAATACGCTTGTAGTGAGGACTTTAGTCCTCAAATATTCAAGCACTAAAGTGCTTACTACAAACCTAGCAAAATTAATGGGACAGACTACTAGATTTATACTGCTTGCAAATTCTGTTCACTCCCATTGCACTCATGTCTCAATAATACTCAGAGTTATTGTCTCGATTTCAATACACACCTAACAAAAACAGCCCCGACGCTACAAGAGTTAGGGAGTAAGTAAGCCTCAAAGCCTCTCTGCTTTTAGGAGCTAAGGTGTACACACAAGTCTCTTGAGGTGCAATAGTATTGTATCGGCTGACAATGGCATTGTATCGACTAACAATCGCATTGTATCGACTAACAATCACATTGTATCAACTAACAATGGCATTGTATCGATCGCTAAGATTAACCCACCCAACGTTAAGCTGCAACTCTAAAATACTTGTGTGTAAACGATAGCCTTTCAAGAAAGAGTAATGGAAGTGAAGTTAAAGTGTATTGCATACAAACCAGCACAGACGCATTAGCAAAGCGGTAGCGACGTACTCCTACGGAGAAGCAAGCTACGCGTAGCGTCTCGCAGAGAAGGAGCATCAGTACCTTGTCGTCAGACATTGCTATAGAAAACACCATTTTATAAAACCATTGTGTTGAACGTTCATCACCCAATGAGTTTTAAGCCATACTCAGCTTTAAACTACTTTTGTTTGTTCTAACTAAGCAGCTGGCTGTTGATTAAAAACCCTTTTATTTCTACTTCCATCAGCACAATTCAGATAAATGGGCAACATACTATGTCAAGGGTGACTGAAAAGCCAAAGCCAACTGAGCAGGCAGTTAATCAAGAACAACCTAAGATTTGGTGGGGTATCGCTATAGCTGTGCCAGTAGTAATCGCTGCGGGGATACTAGGTACAGCAAAAATTGAGCAGATGAGAAAACTAACTACATCTGCCCCCGTAATGCCATCTACTAATAGCATTAGTGCTGTAGGGCGTTTGGAACCACGAGGCGAAGTTGTTAAATTGTCTGCCCCATCATCAGGATTATCGCCATCATCACGCATTCAGCAACTTTTAGTGAGAGAGGGTGAACAGGTAAAACAAGGGCAAATTGTGGCAATTTTGGATAACCGCGATAGCCAAATAGCCGGATTAGAAGAAGCAAAAGCCAAAGTGCAAGAAGCTCGTGCCAACTTAGCGCAAGTTAGGGCTGGATCTCCAAGAGATATTCAAGCCCAAAGAGCAGTTGTTGCCCGTCTACAAGCGCAGTATCTTGGCGAAAGAGATGGTCAACAAGCAACGATCGCGCGGATTGCAGCCCAGTTAAGTGGAGATAAACTTGTTCAACAAGCAACAGTAAATCGCCTAGAAGCTGAACTCAGTGGGCAAAGAGAAGCTCTCAGAGCAACCCTTACACGGATTCAAGCCCAACAGCGCAATGCCCAAGTTGATGCTGGACGCTATGATTTTTTATACAAAGAAGGTGCGATTTCTCAGCAAGAGCGGGATAGTAGACGTTTGAGTGCAGTAACCGCTAATCAGCAAGTAGCTGAAAGCCAAGCTACCCTAAAGCAGACATTAGCAACTGTACGACAGCAACTTGCTGAGGCTAGAGCTAACCAAATACAAAATTTAGCAACTTTGCAACAGCAGCTAATCGAAGCCAAAGTTAACCGTGACAAAACTTTAGCAACTTTGCAAAGACAAATTGATGAAGAAAAGGCCAAACTGAGCAGAATTTTAGATGTTAGTCCTACCGATGTGCAAGTAGCGCAAGCCCAAGTTAGTAATGCGATCGCAAATGTCAGAAAAGCCGAAGCAGAACTCAGGTTAAGCTACGTTCAAGCACCAATCGCTGGAGAGATTTTAAAGGTTTACACCAAGTCAGGCGAAGCCATAGGTGCAAATGGTATTGCTGAAATCGGCCAAACCAGCCAAATGTATGTAATTGCCGAAGTCGCCGAAGACAGCATTGGTAAAGTGCGGATTGGGCAAAACGCGACTATCAGCAGCGACAATGGAGCATTTAGCGGCGAACTAAAGGGAACTGTCACCGAAATTGGCAGAAAAATTGGTAAAAAGGACGTGCTAAATACAGATCCAGCAGCAGATGTAGATGCCAGAGTTGTAGAAGTTAAAATTGCTCTGCCTCCAGAAGATAGCCAGAAAGTATCTGGTTTAACTTACGCTAAAGTTTTGGTCGAAATTAATAACTAACCAAGTTATAGGTGAACAGTATTACCAATTGGTAATTTGATATTTTGGATTGGGAATCTTCTTAATTAGCCTGTCTAATCACTTTTAAGCATTCTGTAAATTCGATACAACCGTTAACTTTTTCTCTTACTCAATTTTCTCTAAAAAACTAAATTACGAATTACGAATTACGAATTACGAATTTTTTAGCTGTGCTTGGATGCCTATAAGATGAGTCAAAAAATACCTTTATCCTGGCTACAACTCACAAGAGAAAAAACTCGCCTAGCTGTGGCTTTGGCAGGAATTTCTTTTGCCGATATTTTAATGTTTATGCAACTCGGCTTCCGGGATGCTTTGTATTATAGTAACGTTAGATTTCATAACAGCTTACAGGGCGATATTGTTTTAATAAATAGTCAATCTAGTGCTGTTCTGGCAATGAGAAGCTTTTCTCAAAGACGATTATATAAAGCTTTGGATTTACCCGCAGTCCAATCAGTACATCCTATATATTTAGACTTTACAATCTGGAAAAATCCTGTTACAGGTCGTCCTCGTAGTATCCTGATATTTGGAATGAACCCAGAAACTAATATAGTTAACTTACCTGGAGTTCAAGAGAACTTAGATAAACTTAAACTACCTGATGTAGTTCTATTTGACCGTTCTTCCAGAGTAGAATATGGGCCAATTGCTGCTAATTTTAGCCAAGGAAAGACTGTAACAGCAGAAGTACGAAGACGGCAAATTAAAGTAGGGGGACTATTTACATTAGGTGCATCATTCGGCGCAGATGGAAATTTAATTACGAGTGATATTAACTTTTTACGGATATTTAGTAATCGTCAACCGGGATTAATTGATATTGGGCTGATTAGATTAAAGCCAGGAGCAGATTCTCAAGTAGTTGCCCAAGAATTACGAAAGTATTTACCTAAAGAGATCAATGTTTTAACTAAGCAAGAATTTATTGATTTTGAACGCAGTTATTGGGCAAACAGTACAGCTATCGGGTTTATTTTTACATTAGGGACTGTCATGGGTTTCATTGTAGGAACTGTGATTGTTTATCAAATCCTTTATACAGAAGTTGCAGATCACTTAGCTGAATACGCTACTCTCAAGGCAATAGGTTATACACAAAATTATTTATTGATGGTTATTCTTCAGGAGGCTTTACTATTAGCAGTATTAGGATATTTCCCGGGAATTGTTTTTTCATTATTTATGTATAGTAGCGCCAGAGATGCAACTCTATTACCAGTTTTTATGAGTTTTGACCGGGCCGTGATGGTGTTGGTTTTAACTATGATTATGTGCATTATTTCCGGTGCGATCGCAGTTCGAAAACTACGTTCTGCCGATCCAGCAGATATTTTTTAATTAACTCAATCTTAATTAAAATTTAATATTATCAAATATAACTTATAATTTATGGTTAAAAAATCTAATTTTCGATTCAACTTACAGTTCACTTTTGGAAAGTCTAACTTATAACTTACAAAAATATGATGGAAAAAGAACCTGTAATTGCCATTAAAAATCTCAATCACTACTATGGTAAAGGCTCACTGAGAAAACAGATATTATTTGACATCAACCTAGAAATATATCCGGGTGAAATTGTAATTATGACTGGGCCATCAGGTTCAGGTAAAACTACATTACTGAGCTTAATTGGTGGTTTGCGCTCTGTACAAGAAGGAAGTTTAAAATTTTTAGGTGAAGAACTCTTTGGTGTCAGTCAAAACAAACTGGTACAAATGCGACGTAACATTGGTTATATTTTCCAAGCTCACAATTTGCTAGGTTTTTTGACTGCAAAGCAAAATGTGCAAATGGCGGTAGAGTTAAATGATAATATATCTCAAATAGAAGCAGTAGCTAAATCAAAAGCCATGCTGGGGTCAGTTGGTCTAGAAGAACGAGTAGATTACTACCCAGACAATCTTTCTGGTGGACAAAAACAAAGAATTGCGATCGCGCGCGCCCTAGTGAATCGCCCTCCACTGGTACTAGCAGACGAACCAACAGCCGCATTAGACAAACAATCAGGACGCGATGTTGTCGAAATAATGCAGAGTCTAGCTAAAAATCAGGGAACCACTATCTTATTAGTTACACACGACAACCGCATTCTAGACATAGCGGATCGCATCGTCGAAATGGAAGATGGTCTTTTAACTCGTAATTCTTCAAATAAGATCGTTCAGTCATAAGTAGGTAGGCGTAATTAAATATAAGATCAAACCTCACCCTCAATCCCTTATTAAGGAGAGGGAAGCCGGAGGCAGGGTGAGGTATTTAATTTGACCTACTTACTTAACTCCCCAATCAGAAATTTCAACTCATAACTCAATACAGTTCAGATAAGACCAAAGCACTTGTAGAGACGGCGATTTATCGCGTCTCAAAAACCAAAAATTTTTACCAATAGCCCTTAACTGAGCCGTATTGACTCATAACTAGCCCTTTCAAGCTGGACAATAATTCCTCTTTTCTCTGTGTTGCGCCAGGTGCTACGACGAGGGGAACCCCCGCAACGCACTGACTTTTCTGCGCCTTTGTGGTTCAATAAAATACTTTTAAACCGCAGAGGCAAAAGAGACGCAGAGATTTTAAGAGTCGCATCTGTCCTTTTTGCGTTACAAAATATTAAGTAAGGGAAATACACATCCCTCAAATCCAGTAGCAAGGCTGCGAGTTTTAATTAGAATCAGTCAGCCCTGCTAATATTCAAATACGGTAATTAAATGCAGCAATTAAACACCAAATTGACTCTCAGCATATTTTGGCGGCAATGGTTGGCGTTCCTACTAGGAATTATTATATGGTGCGTGGCTAATCCTGCACTGGCGGTAAGCTGGACTCATCCACTGTCATTTAGTAATGCAGAGTTGTCAAGACGTGATTTTTCTGGTGACAGTTTGCAAGCTGCGGAGTTTTCTAACGCCAACATGGAACTGGCTAATTTTTCAAACGCTGATTTGCGGGGAGCAGTTATGAGTGCTTCTGTGATGACAAAAGCGAATCTCCACGGAGCAGATTTAACTAATGCAATGGTCGATCAGGTAAACTTGACTAAGGCAGATTTGAGTGATGCAGTTTTCAAAGAAGCTCTTTTGCTCCGCGCCATCTTTGATGATGTGAATATAGACGGTGCAGATTTTACAGATGCAATTTTGGATCGGGCGCAAATCAAAGAACTGTGTCAAAAAGCCAGTGGTGTGAATTCCAAAACAGGCGTGCAAACTCGTGATTCTTTAGGATGTCAATGAAACGTGTTGGTGTAATTGGTGGCGGACAACTTGCCTGGATGATGGCGGATGCAGCACAGAAGTTAGGAGTAGAGTTAGTAGTACAAACTCCAAGCGTTCACGATCCGGCCGTGTCAATCGCTCAAGAAACTGTTTTCGCGCCAGTTGATGACGCAAGTGCTACGGAAATATTAGCTCAAAAATGCGATGTCATCACCTTTGAGAACGAATTTGTTAACTTAGATGCCTTATCTCTTTTAGCGAAACAAGGTGTTTGTTTCCGTCCCAGATTAGAAGCTTTAGCTCCCCTTTTAGATAAATATCATCAGCGTTGCTATTTAAGGAATTTGGGCTTACCAGTTCCTCAATTTTTTGCCCTTGACGAGGTGGAAAATATTCAATCAAAAATAGAATATCTAGGTTTTCCAGCAGTCTTAAAATCCCGTCGCCACGGTTATGATGGTCAGGGTACTTTCATAATTCAAGATTTTGTGACTTTAGAGCAAAAACTAAGTTATGAAACTACAACAAAAACTTTAAATCAATCACTTTTCTTGTTAGAAGAATTTATTCCTTTTGAAAGAGAACTAGCAATAATTGCAGCGCGTTCTGTGGAGGGAGAAATTGTCACTTACCCTGTGGTAGAAACTCAACAAGAACAACAAGTGTGTCGGCGGGTAATTGCGCCTGCTAATATTACACCCAATCAAGTAGCAGAAATTGAAGCGATCGCACATACTCTATTAAATAGCCTAGAAGTAGTAGGAATCTTTGGAATTGAGCTATTTCTCAGGGCTGATGGCAAAGTCCTGGTAAATGAAATAGCGCCCCGTACTCACAATTCTGGGCATTTTTCGATTGACGCTTGTGAAACTTCTCAGTTTGAGCAGCATCTTCGAGCCGTTTGTGGTTTACCTTTAGGGAATCCGGCTTTGCAGTGCGCTGGTGCTGTGATGGTTAACCTGCTGGGGTATGAAAATTCTGACAGCGACTACCAAAGCCAGCGTCAACAAATAGCAGAAATTCCCCAAGCGCATATTCACTGGTACGGGAAGACAGAATCACGTCCTGGGCGGAAGTTGGGACATGTTACCGTTTTGCTGGACGATCAAAATCGAGAGCAAGCGATCGCGATCGCCCACAGCATAGAATCTATCTGGTATCCCAGGTAAATTGATCAGAAACTTTTGATGTTGAACACACAACATCTTTTGAAAAGCTATAATGAGGTAGTTGCACTACGACGTTGGTGACTGCCATCAAGTTTTTTGATCTATGCCTTTAATGACAAGGGAATCAACTGTTCTCGTGGCAGTATACCGGGCATGTACCCGGAAACTTTAAACGAGGAATTTAGGTTCCCACCTGGATAAACCCAGGTCATAAACTTAGGTAAAACGGCGTCGCGGTGAACTTAAAATTATTAGCTCCCAAAATTACTTAGAATTTGGGAGCTTTAATTATTTCAATCAGTTTAAAATAAGCGAACTGACAGTAAAAATTGCCATGTTTTTGGGAAACCTAGATACTGAGGTCTCAAAAATTAAGTCGTATGGTCAGCATTCTCGGATATCAAATTAGCAAAGAACTCTACAACGGTTCAAGAACCTTGGTTTATCGCGCTAATCGAGAAACTGACCAAAAATCTGTGGTGATTAAGCTGATGAAAACTGCTTATCCCAGCTTCAGCGAATTGGTACAGTTTCGCAACCAGTTCACCATTGCTAAAAATTTGAATCTACCTGGAATCATCCAAACCTATAGTCTGGAACCCTATCAGAATGGCTATTTGTTAGTGATGGAAGACTTTGGGGGAATTTCTCTAAAGCAGTGGCAAGACACAGGAGAGAATAGGACAATAGGGGAAACACCACAAACTCTAATTGAGTTTTTACAAGTAGCGATCGCTCTGTGCAATACATTAGATATTTTAATTCGTTATCGGATCATTCACAAAGATATTAAACCCGCCAATATTTTAATTAATCCAGAAACTAAAGAAGTTAAGTTAATTGACTTTAGTATTGCATCTTTATTACCACGAGAAACTCAAAGCCTCATAAGTCCTAATGTATTAGAAGGGACACTTGGCTATTTGTCTCCAGAGCAAACTGGGCGAATGAATCGGGGAATTGATTACCGGACTGATTTTTATTCTCTGGGTGTAACTTTTTACGAATTACTAACAGGGCAATTACCATTTCAATCGCACGATCCGATGGAATTGTTGCATTGTCATATTGCCAAACTTCCGCCTTTAGTACATGAGATTAATCCGCAAATTCCGCCTGTACTATCATCTATTGTCAGCAAATTGATGGCAAAAAATGCCGAAGACCGCTATCAAAGTGCATTTGGGCTGAAATATGATTTAGAAAATTGTTTGACTCAACTCAAAAAAATAGGAAAAATTGTAAGTTTTCCAATTGCTCAACGGGATGTGTGCGATCGCTTTATTATCCCAGAAAAACTCTATGGTCGTGAGCATGAAGTAGAAACTCTGCTCAAAGCCTTTGACCGCGTTACCAACCCCCCTGAGTCCCCCCTTACCAAGGGGGGACTCAGGGGGGTAGAACTAATGCTGGTGGCTGGTTTTTCTGGTATTGGTAAAACTGCTTTGGTCAACGAAGTTCACAAACCCATTGTCCGGCAGAGGGGCTACTTCATTAAAGGTAAATATGACCAATTTAATCGTAATATTCCTTTCTCGGCTTTTGTACAGGCATTTCGAGGCTTAATAGAACAATTGCTCAGTGAAAGTGATACTCAATTGTCAACTTGGAAAAATAAAATTTTACAAGTGCTGGGCGATCAGGGGCAAGTCATTCTTGAGGTAATCCCCGAACTAGAACAAATTATTGGTCAACAACCACCTGCAACGGAACTCTCACCAAGTGCATCACAAAATCGCTTCAATTTACTCTTCCAAAAATTCATTCAGGTATTTACCACAAAAGAACATCCATTAGTAATTTTCCTCGATGATTTGCAGTGGGCTGATTCTGCATCGCTCAAATTAATGCAGTTGCTGATCAGCGAATCAGGAAATGGATATTTACTTTTAATTGGGGCTTATCGAGATAACGAAGTATCTACAACACATCCATTAATGTTGACTTTAGCAGATGCTCGCAAAGCGAATGCCACAATTAACTCTATTACTTTAGCTCCATTAACTACAGCTAGTTTAAATCAATTAGTAGTTGATACATTGAGTTGTTCAGCCAAAATTGCCCAACCTCTAACGCGGCTCGTTTATCAAAAAACTCAGGGAAATCCATTTTTTACAACGCAATTTATTAAAGCTATATATGAAGATAAACTTATTGTTTTTAATTCTGAGCAAGGATACTGGCAATGTGATATTGCTGGTGTTAAAGCACTTGCTCTCACTGATGATGTAGTAGAGTTTGTGGCACAACAGTTACAAAAGTTGCCAGAAGCAACGCAAAATATGTTGAAATTAGCCGCGTGCATTGGCAATTATTTTGATTTGCTAACCTTAGCAATTGTTTCTGAACAATCTGAAGGCGAAACCGCAGCATCTTTATGGAAAGCTTTGCAAGAAGGATTAGTTTTACCTACTACTGAAGTTTATAAATTATTTCAAACTAATGGGCATGATTCTTATTTAAATCCTTTAAACCCCAATTTCCAAGTTCCTATTTACAAATTTTTACACGACCGAGTACAACAAGCTGCTTACTCTCTAATTCCAGATGAGGAGAAACAATTTACCCATTTTAAAATTGGTCAATTACTTTTACAAAATACGTCTGATTCTCAGCAGGAAGATCGAATTTTTGAAATTGTCAGTCAGTTAAATTGTGGAATAGCATTAATTACCCTACCAAATGAACGCCAAAGATTAGCTCAGTTAAATCTGAATGCTGGTCAAAAAGCAAAAGAAGCTACCGCTTATAGTGCAGCAATTCATTACCTCAATTATGGAATACAGTTACTGACAATTAATAGTTGGGAAATTGCCTACGAACTGACTCGAAATTTATACGAAGAAGCCGCCGAAGCTAGCTTTCTAAACAATGAGTTTGAGCAGATGGAATCTCTTATCCAGGTTGTTATTCAAAAAACAACTACCTTACTGGATAGAGTGAAAGTTTATGAAGTCCAACTCCAAGCTTATCAGGTTCAAGGTCAACCATTCCGAGCGATCGCAACTGGGCGTGAACTTCTTGCTCAACTTGGAGTAACATTACCTGAATCAGTAACACCTTCAGACATTCAGCAATATGTAGTAAACACGCTCTCCACCTTAGCAGGTAGAAGTATTGAGAGCTTAGTTGATTTGCCATTGATGGATGATACCAAAGCTTTAGCTGCCTTGCGGATTATGGCTTGCATTGCTCCCGCCATCCATCAGGATTGCTCGTATCTGTTTCCAATTTTGGCCTGCGAAGAAGTGAATTTATCTCTTACATACGGCAATGCAACACTTTCTGCACCAGGTTATGCAGATTTTGGAATTGTACTTAATGCTTGTAACCAACTCGAGTCAGGCTATGAATTTGGTAAGCTAGCTTTAATGCTTTTAGATAGATTTCAAGCAAAATCTGTTCAAAGCATGACTATATTTAAGGTAGCTGCATTAAATCAATATAATAAACAACATATTCGCACCTCTATAAGTTTATTACAGGAATCCCATAATATTGGATTAGAGACAGGCGATTTTTTTCATGTGATTACATCCATGATTTTCAAGTTCTTCTATGTCTATTTAAGTGGGACAGAAGTTTTGGAAATCTTGTTAGCAGATATTAAAGCCTACGAGTCTAATTTTGCCAAAACTCAGCGCTTATTAAATTGGTCGATTATAATCTGTCAAAGCATTAAAAATCTAACCGAATATAGCAATACTCCAGAGTTAATTATTGGTGAAGATTGTCAATATAAACAACTATTATCTACACTCCTTAAAGAAAACGACGAATTTACACTCCATATATTTTTCTTAAGTAAATTAACACTCAGTTATCTGTTTGAGGATTTTCCGGCGGCACTTGAGAATGCAAATCAGGGAGAGCAATACCTCAACGGTCGCGCCGGAATGCTATCAGTGCCTGTCTTCTACTATTACGATTCTTTATCTCGGCTTGCTGTCTATCCCACGGCTGAACCATCTCAACAGGAGAAATTACTCTTGAAGGTTGGCGAAAACCAGGAAAAATTGCAGTTTCAAGCCAAATTCGCACCGATGAATTTCCAGCACAAATTTGATTTGGTGGAAGCAGAACGCCACCGGGTTTTAGGCGAAAAAATAGCAGCAATAGAATTGTACGATCGCGCCATAACTCTAGCGAAAGAAAACGAATATATCCAAGAAGAAGCTTTGAGCAATGAGTTAGCTGCCAAGTTCTACCTCGACTGGGGCAAAGAAAAAATCGCCCAAGCTTATATGCAAGAAGCTTATTACTGCTATGCTCGTTGGGGCGCTAAAGCCAAAACTGAGGATTTAGAAAAACGCTATCCTCAACTTCTTGCTCCCATCTTACTAGCGCAACTTAATCACTTTCAACTGAGTTCAACTGTTGATGGATCATCATTTCCACATCAAACCATCCACACAAATCTTTCTAGCAACAGTATTTCTCAAGCCCTCGATTTTGCCACCATCTTTAAAGTCTCGCAAGCTCTCTCCAGTGAAATTCAATTAGAGCAATTGCTCACTACCCTCTTGCGAGTGGTGATGGAAAATGCTGGAGCGAAAAAAGCTGCCCTACTTGTACTTGAACAGAGCAACTTAGTGGTTAAAGCTGTAGCCACCATCCATGAAGGGGTGACTCTAGTATCTGTACCATTGTCAAGCAGCCAAAACATTCCGATCGCATTGGTAAACTATGTCAAACACAGCTTAAAAACTGTGGTGCTGGATGATGCAACAGCAAAAAACGATTTTTTTACTGACCAATATTTGATGCAGCAACAACCCAAAAGTGTGTTGTGTACGCCGATTTTGCATCATGGCCAATTAATCGGGTTACTATATCTGGAAAATAAGTTGACGATTGGCGCATTTACAAGCGATCGCACCGAAGTTATCCAACTGCTATGCGCTCAAGCCGCCATCTCTCTAGAAAATGCCCGTCTTTATCAAGAATCTCAAAATTATGCCCAAGAGTTAGAGCGATCGCTCGCTCAACTTCGCGCTAGCGAAGCCCGCTTCCAGAAACTCGCTGATAATATTCCTGGAGCAATTTACCAAATACGTTTAAATGCTGACGGTTCGACTTCAATGCCCTACGTCAGTTCTGGCTGCTACAACCTTTATGAAGTGACAGCAGAGGAAATAATGACAGGAACGCAGAGTCTTCGTTCTATGGAACATCCAGATGATTTTACCAGTATTCAGCAGGCGATGAGCTACTCTGCTGAAAACATCACACCATTTCGACACGAATGGCGAATTATCACATCTTCAGGAACCGTAAAATGGCTTCAAGGTGCATCCCAACCAGAGCGACAAGCTGATGGCTCGATTATATGGGATGGCGTAATCATAGATGTTAGCGAACGCAAATTTGCTGAAGCCGCACTACAAGAGTCTGAAGCTGATTTACGGCACAAATCTCAGGATTTAGAAGAAGCGCTGCAAAATTTCCAACAAGCCCAATTACAAATGGTGCAAAATGAAAAAATGGCAACCTTGGGTAATTTGGTTGCTGGGGTGGCACATGAAATTAATAATCCCCTTGGATTTTTGAAAGGCAGTGTCAACAATACCGAAGAGTATATTCAAGACTTACTCGCCCATATCCAATGCTACCAAGAATATTATCCCAATCCGGCGATCGCAGTCATTGAGCATGGTGAAGAAATTGACTTAGAATTCTTGACTGAAGACTTACCAAAGCTCGTAAGCTCAATGAAGGTAGCAAGCGATCGGATTGAGGACATTAGTACCAGCCTCCGCACCTTCTCCAGAGCCGATACAGCCGAAAAAGTTGCTTGTAATCTCCATGAAGGGATTGAAAGTACGCTGTTGATTTTGAAGTATCGCCTCAAAGCTAATGAAAAACGTCCAGCAATTGAAGTCATTACCGAATATGGAAAGTTACCAGAAGTCAAGTGCTTTTTAGGACAGTTAAATCAAGTATTTATGAACATCCTTGCTAATGCCATTGATGCCTTAGATACATGCATTGAAGGGCTTTCTTTTAATCAAGTACGAGCCAATCATCAGCAAATACTGATTCACACCGAAGTATCCAGTAACCAACGCACGGTAGTAATTCGCATCAAAGATAACGGACGAGGGATTCCAGAAGAGGTTAGAGTAAGGATTTTTGACCACCTGTTTACAACTAAAGAAGTTGGCAAAGGAACAGGATTAGGATTAGCGATCGCTCGTCAAATTGTCGAAGAAACCCATAATGGGCGCTTGAGTTGCAATTCTATGCTTGGCGAAGGAACAGAATTTGTCATTGAGATTCCAGTATTTTAACTACAGTGTGTTGCAAGTACATAAGGTACATAACCCCTACCCAATCCTCCTGTTGATAAAGGGCTACGGTGTACACACAAGTCGGAAATAGTAGTCTGTCAAGGAATTAAATTCTTTGTAGAGGCGGCGATTTATCGCGTCTCTGTAATATTGCGATTTTCCTCTCAATGCATAACGTTTCTAATTTTTCGGTAATCTGGAGGACAGTAATAGCACAATTCTTCAAAATCTGTATAACTTGATTCTAAATGAGGTATCGTTCAGAGTTAAGATTACACAATTGCATTGAATTGTGGTTAAAGCTACAAAAATTGTTAAAACAACTAACTAATACCGTATTTCCAGCCTCAGTCTTCCGACTAGAGAGTGGTTTAACTTTTATTCATCAAGAGATTCCCACTACTCCTGTAGTTGTGGCAGATGTTTGGGTGCGTGCTGGAGCCAGCTTAGAGCCAAAACCGTGGTTCGGCATGGCGCACTTTTTAGAACACATGATTTTTAAAGGGACGGCGACGCTACCCCCGGGAATGTTCGATTCCAAAGTTGAAAACCGGGGTGGCGTAAGTAATGCGGCGACAAGCTATGATTATGCTCATTATTCACTCACTACAGCTGCCCCTTATTTAAAAGATACTCTGCCCTACTTGGGAGAACTCCTGCTAAATGCGGCAATTCCAGAAGATGAATTTAGCCGCGAACGAGACGTTGTACTAGAGGAAATTCGCTCTTGTCAAGACGATTCCGACTGGATAGGATTTCAAGCTTTGATTCAAAGCATCTATCCACATCACCCTTACGGACGTTCGGTGTTGGGTACTGAGCAAGAACTGATGCAGCAATCGCCAGAAGCAATGCGCTGTTTTCACCGCACTCACTATCAGCCGGAAAACATGACAGTGGTAATTGCTGGGGGTATAGCGCAGCAATCAGCTTGCGAATTAGTAAATCGTTCATTTACTGATTTTGGTGAACGCTCAGATTGTCCGCAGTTTGAGAAAGTGGCAAAGCCAGTAATAACAGGAATTCAGCGTCAAGAACTGTGTTTACCACGCATAGAGCAAGCGCGATTGTTGATGGCTTGGCTAGTACCAGGAGTAGAAGAAATCCGCACTGGCTATGGTTTAGATTTGTTGTCAGTGTTATTGGCAGAAGGGCGAACTTCGCGTTTAGTGCGTGATTTACGAGAAGATTTGCAATTGGTACAAGGAATTTATAGTAGTTTTTCTCTACAACGGGAATCAAGTTTATTTACAATTACTGCCTGGTTAGAACCAGAAAATCTAGAAAAAGTTGAGTCTTTAATTTGCGCTCATTTGGATGATTTACAGACTAAAGAAATTAGTGAACAAGAACTTGCTCGTACACGCAGGGTACTGTGTAACGAGTATGCATTTTCTACTGAAACGCCAAATCAACTGACGGGGCTTTATGGATATTACAACACCATCGCCCAAGCTGAATTAGCTGTGACATATCCGCACCAGATTCAGTCTTTTGATGCCCAAGAACTACAAAAATTAGCGAAACAGTATCTATCACTGGAAAATTATGCGGTTACTGTCCTTAAATCTTGTTAGGGATTGGGAATTGGGAATGGGGCATTAGTTTTTGGCAAATGACAAAGGACAAAGGACAAATGACAAATGACGAATGACAAAGGACGAATGACAAATGACAAAGAACAAATGACAACCTTGCTGCAAAAAGCGCCCATACATCGCACCGTATTAAATAATGGCATTGTCGTGTTGGCAGCAGAAAATCCGGCTGCGGACATTATTGCAGCGCGAATCTTTGTGCGTGCCGGTAGTTGTAACGAAAACCGCGAGCAAGCAGGATTGGCACATTTGCTATCAGCAGTGATGACAAAGGGATGCGATGGACTTTCTAGTTTGGAAATTGCGGAAAAAGTCGAATCTGTAGGGGCGAGTTTAAGTGCGGATGCTGGCACTGATTATTTTTTGCTGTCTTTCAAGACGGTAACATCCGATTTTGGGGAAATTTTAGCATTGGCAGGGCGGATTTTGCGATCGCCTACTTTTCCCGAAACTCAAGTTGAACTAGAACGCCGTTTAGCACTCCAAGATATTCGTTCCCAAAAAGAGCAACCGTTCAATGTCGCCTTTGAACAAATGCGGCAGGTAATGTACCAAAATCATCCCTACTCTATGTCAGTGCTGGGAGATGAAACCACTATGAGTAGCTTAACTCGCGCAGATTTAGTGGAGTATCATCAAACTTATTTCCGCCCAGATAATGTAGTAATTAGCATTGCTGGGAGAGTCACACCCACAGATGCAGCAGCTTTAGTGGAAGAAGTTTTTGGTGATTGGCAAGCGCCAGCCCAAGCACTGCCAATACTAAATTTACCTGAGATTAAAGTGGAACCGCAGGTAAGGATTAAGCCAGTACAGACACAACAATCAATCGTGATGCTTGGTTATTTGGGAACATCGGTGAATTCTGTTGACTATGCCGCCCTGAAGTTGCTGTGTACTTACTTGGGAAATGGGCTTTCTAGCCGCTTATTTGTTGAATTACGGGAAAAACGCGGTTTAGCTTACGAAGTATCCGCTTTTTACTCTACAAGGCTATTTCCAGCCTCATTTGTGGTTTACATGGGTACAGCACCGGAGAATACCAGCATTGCCCTAGAAGGACTGCGGACAGAGGTAGATTTATTGTCTACTGCCGAAGTCTCCCAAAGCGCACTCCAGGCTGCTAAAAATAAGATTTTGGGGCAGTACGCTTTGGGTAAACAAACAAACGGGCAAATTGCTCAGATATACGGCTGGTATGAAATTTTAGGCTTAGGAATTGATTTTGACACCAAGTTTCAAGAATTGATTGCGGCGGTGAGTGCCAAAGATGCGATCGCTGCCGCAAGTAAGTATTTAAAATCACCTTATTTATCTTTAGTTGGTCAAGAAGAAGCAATTAATCGGGCGATCGCGTAACTGAAAATTTGCTGCATCTACGCCCGTCGTAGACATCGTATAATAGAGCAGCTGTTTTTTAGCCCAAGCGGTTGTACCATTAGCATGAGAATATTCTGGGAGTAAATTCCATGCAAAGCAGCCTGACAGCAAGTATTTTGAGTTACTTAAAATTACTAGACCCCACTGTAAATCGCTGTAGAATGGAAAAACTGCAAAAGGTTTGCTGCCCAAAGAGGTTTAAATCTTTATCAGCCATTGAAATACTCTTCTGGGCTACACCTCTGCTTGTTGCCTCAACGCCTGTAGTATCAATTGCAGCACCACAAAAAATTGCTCAAGTCAATCCTAGTGATAGTATCAATCGCCCTACCCTCAAAGTTGGTAGCCAAGGCGAACGTGTATCTGAACTTCAGGCAGCCTTAAAACTTTTGGGTTTTTATTCTGGTGCTGTAGATGGTATATACAGTGAAAATACAGCTAATGCTGTTACCCGGTTCAAACAAGCAGCTGGTTTAAATCCAGATGGCGTTGTTGATGCTAGCACGTGGCAACGACTTTTCCCCAATCAACCAGTAGCATCCACCGTCCCTTCATCTCAGCCAAGATTTAACTCAGCTACAAATTTTCCTGTGCCAACCCAGGCTAGCAACGTCACCAACGTTGTAAATCCTAACCCGAACCCCCCAAGGCAAGCTGTAACCCAAGTGGTGACTAAGCCTGAGCCAAGACCTACTACCCCAAAAAAAGCCGTCAGACAAACTGCGACGACTAGCCCTGAGCCAAGACCAGCTACCCCAAGAAAAACTACAACTTCAAGCAGACAGAAAACACCGAATCGGACTACATCAACTACTCGAACTCAAGCAACTACACGGACTGGGCAAAATACTCGAACTCAGCCAAAAACAAGTACTCAGCGAACCCCTGGCATTCAATACACTTCAGAAGGATTGCCAATTTTGCGTATAGGATTACGTGGTTCTGAAGTTGTTAAGTTGCAACAACAACTGAAAAAGCTTGGTTTCTTGAAAGGCGATGCCGATGGAGATTTTGGCGCGACAACCGAGACTGCTGTAAAAGCAGCACAAAAGCGCTATGGCTTAGAAGCTGACGGTGTAGTTGGTGGCTCTACTTGGGAGGTTCTTTTACGCCGTTAGCCTTGTCAAGGAGCATCTACTTTGGCACTAATCAAAGGTGCAGACAAGATGCTTCAAAGTTCTGAACTTATTTCTTTTTTGGAAATTTCCAAGGTACAGAGGTTTTTCTCAACTTCAATAAACCTCTGTAGGGATTTGGCGCTTATAGAAATTTTTATGAATTTAATACGGTACATCCTGCAATACGATAAAGATACACCCATGAGAAGTATCTCTATGCCAGCACAGAAAAATTACATTACTTTTGGGCTGACAAAAGATAATGGCAACAATATGAGTCAAGCACAAAGACACCTGACAGTGTTACAAATCACAACTGGCAACAGTGAAATTAATTAAACTTACTGCTAATTCCTCTAAAAGAACTTATGCAACACTTTTTATTAACTTGGCTTGGTACTGCGGTAGCGTTATTTATTACTGCTAATATTGTTCCGGGATTCTATATCAAGAATTTTGTGGTTGCCTTAGTCGCTACCCTTGTTATTGGTCTGGTTAATGCATTTATAAGACCAATTTTGCAGATTTTGACCTTTCCCATTACCTTGCTCACCTTTGGTTTATTTACATTGGTAATCAACGCTTTAACCCTTTGGTTGGCAAGTGCCTTAACTCCTGGTTATGGTTTTGAGATTCAGGGCTTTTTACCTGCTTTGTTAGGTTCAATTGTGCTAGCTATTGTTTCCAGCATAATTAACTATTTTTTGAGAGTTGTTGACTAAAAAATTAGCAATTTGTAATAATCATATTTGAGGCTTGGGCAACAGCTAGCGTTACCGCTCCTGGTTGCCCTTGTAGCTGGAAAATTTGTTTAGGAAGCAAGAGGTTCATTTTCAATGCTTCTGTGCTGTTAAAAGGGGAAGCAATTAAATTAGCTGCAAGAATAGCAGCCGCCTCTGCTACGCTAGGTGTACCCACTTTGTAGTCGATATTTGTGGCAGGGTTGGGCACACACACAGAACGAAGAATTTCCGCAGAAAAGGTTTTTAGGGGTAGATTGCGTAGACGACAAAGTTCTACTAAGCCAACTTCTGAGGCTTTAGTGTCAATGGTAGCAATCCCTGCGATCGCACTTTGACAAAGTTGATTTTCTCGAAAGACTTGCTCAATTGCCCAATCAATCAATTGCCATGAGGTTCCCCGTTTACAACCAACTCCTAACCATAAAACCTGTTGCACTTGGTGTATTTCCTGATTAAATTCGTTAGGGTTTGGTTTACTCCAACAACCAACCAAATAAATCTCCTACTGTCAACCTCAACTCACTTGCAAAATCTGGCACAGGAATTAAAGCTTCTAATTCATCCAACATGATTGGCTGTTGATTGCGAATGTACACAAATACCGTTTGTTCTTCTGGATCGATCAGCCAACCCATTTGTGTTTCATAATTCAAGCAATGGAGAATATTTTTTGTAACTTTCGTTTGCCTTTGGTCAGGCGATAGAATCTCAATAGTCCAATCGGGAGATGCTTGGAAGACGTTGGCAACTTCACCATTTTCATCACGAGGAATTCTTTGCCAAGTAAATACAGCAACATCTGGCACTATTGACCTTCCACCAAAAGTACACCGCAGTTCTGGAAAAGCACGAGCAATTCGCTTGGGCTTGACCGTTAAGTTTACAGTGCTAACCATTTCACCTTGAATTATACTGTGCTTTCCCTGTGGCATAGGTTTTTGAATAATTTGTCCATCGATGTATTCACTAGCGGGCTTTGTTTCCGGTAACATTAGAAACTCTGCCAAAGTTATATTTTTTGATGGTGTCCGTACCATAAGCGATCGCCTCCAATTCCAAAAATTATGATTAACGAACCGCCATCGCGTAGCGTCTCGTTAGAGAAGACGCAAAGGACACCAAGAAGAAATTAATTTAACTCTTACTCAGCGCACCTTTGCGTTACCTCAGCGTCCCTTTGCGTTAAAAAAATATTACATCCTCTCTAAAACCTGAATTCCCAACAAATCTAGCCCCAACTTCAAAGTTCTAGCAGTCAAATCACACAGAATCAAGCGAGATGTTCGCTGCGGTTCCTCCGCTTCCAAAACCTGAACTCCCTGATTGCGATCGTAAAACTGATTAAACTTTTTACTCAGTTCGTACAGATACTCACATAAACGATTGGGCAGCAAATCTTGCTCTACATTACTAATAACTTCATCTAGCTGAAGTAAATATTTTGCTAGCGCTAATTCTGTTTCATGCTCCAACAAAATAGCATTGTTTCCCAACTCTTTAAAATTAATGTTACCCTTGCGGCTAATCCCCTGAATCCGCGCATAAGCATATAGCATATAAGGTGCAGTATTACCTTTGAAATCCAGCATTTTGTCGTAGCTGAAAATGTAGTTACTGGTACGGTTTTGGCTTAAGTCTGCATATTTAACTGCACTGATGCCAACTACCTTAGCAACTTCATTAATAAATTCTTCAGTTTCTTGGCGTTCTTCTTCTTGTAATCTACTTTTTAAGTCAGCATGGGCACGAGAAACAGCTTCATCTAATAAATCCCGTAACCGTACACTGTCCCCAAAACGAGTTTTGATTCTTTTACCATCTTCCCCTAACACCAACCCAAAGGGAACATGCACTAATTCCACATCATCAGGAATCCACCCAGCTTTGCGTGCTACTTGGAAAAATTGGGCAAAGTGGTTTCCTTGTCCAGCATCGGTTACATAAACTATCCGCTTTGCTTCATCTTGCTGAATCCGGTAGCGGAGAGATGCTAAATCTGTTGTGGCGTAGTTATAGCCGCCATCAGATTTTTGCACAATCAAGGGTAAAGGTTCACCTTCTCTATTTGTAAACCCTTCCAGAAAAACGCATTTTGCGCCCTGGTTTTCTACCAGTAAGCCAGATTTTTCTAAATCTTCCACAACGCCAGATAACAGGGGGTTATAGAAAGATTCCCCGCGTTCAGTTAACTTGATATCCAGCAACTCATAAATTACTTGAAACTCCTGCCGTGACTGTTCACATAACAGTTTCCAAGCATGGAGTGTATCTTCTGCACCTGCTTGTAATCTGACAACTTCTTGCCGTGCTGTTTCTTGAAAAGCTGCATCTGCATCAAACCGCAGTTTGGCTTTGCGGTAAAAAGTGACTAAATCACCAATATCTAAAGCATTAGCGGTGGTAAGCGCCTCTGGGTAAACTTCCCGCAGATAGGCGATTAACATCCCAAACTGCGTACCCCAGTCACCCACATGATTTAACCGCAGCACATCATGTCCTTGGAATTCTAAAATCCGGGCGATCGCATCACCAATAATGGTAGAACGCAAGTGTCCAACGTGCATTTCTTTGGCAATATTCGGACTGGAAAAATCCACAATTTCCCGCTTCGGTGTTTTCGCCGCTGGAAGTCCCAACCGGGGATCGGCTTGAATATTGTTCAATTGTGCTTCTAGATATGCCGTTTTTAATTTCAGATTAATAAATCCTGGCCCAGCAATTTCTGGCGGTTCGCAGATTTCGGATACATCTAGTTTCTCAGCGATCGCACCTGCGATCGCTCTTGGTTGCTTGCCTAATTTTTTACTCAGGGATAAAGCCACATTCGCCTGATAATCACCAAATTTAGGATTGCTAGCAGAAACCAATATTGGATCTACTCCCGCGAAATCAGCGCCAAAAGCCGCAACTATTGCCTGTTCAACCTGAAATTTTAATTTTTCTTGTGTAGCGTTCATATATAAATTTTATCTTTGAGAGAGGGAATGTAGCTCTGGAAAACCTTGATTATTCACTTTAGAAATCTGGAGATTCTGAAGAGAAATAAAAAATCAACACGCCGTTTGTAAAAGTATCTTTTTTGACAAAACTGCGTTTAACTCATCATATTTTGCACTTTCAAGTCTTTATACGCCACCAGGTTGCTAGATATTAATAATAACCTTGCTGTTTTCACAGCAAAGTTTTAACGAAACAGCGACTTACGTTGAAGCGTTTCCGAGCCAATTTCTCTCTAAATTATCACAGGCATTACCAAAAACTCAACTCCCCCAACGGTTTGATTGGGCTGTGTTTCAAGCGTTATACTTCGTTAATGCACGCGATTAAGATGTTCCCAAAATGAGGAAGACTAATGCGTTATACAGTTGTGATTGAAAAGGGAGAAACTAGCTATAGCGCTTATGTCCCTGATTTACCGGGTTGTGTCGCTGTGGGTGAAACTTTAGAAGAAGTCAAGCTAATGATTGCAGAAGCTATTGAATTTCATCTAGAAGGAATGCTAGAAGATAATTTACCTATTCCTCAGCCTACAAGCATCGCTCATGAGGTTGAAGTTGCAAAAGAATTATTTTTCAGCAGTACAAAAAGTGTTAATAATTTTACATAGTTTATTCACTGTGCAACTGCAAGCCACACAGTGAAGAAATTATAGGGAGGATGAAAGCATCAAGTTGTGTTGAAGCTTCCCTCCTGCCGCCCAAGCAAGGCACAACTCACGGAAGCGATCGCCCCGCACTTCAAAATTGGGGTACTGATCGAAACTCGCACAAGCCGGAGATAGCAACACCACAGGCGCTTGATATTCCTTGGCTAATTCCGCCGATTTTGGGATTGCCCTTTCCATAGTTTCCACAATTTCGTAAGAATAATACCCCACTTCTTGGAGACGCTGGGCAAATGCGGGTGCAGCAGAGCCAATCAATAATACAGCAGCCGCTTTGGTTTGAATTTGTGCTAGCCAGCCAGTATCATCGCCTGCTTTAGCTTCGCCACCAGCAATTAAAATCGCTGGAGTTTTCACAGATGCTAAACCAACTTCGGCAGCATCATAGTTAGTAGCTTTGCTGTCGTTGATAAAATCAATACCTTCCCAAGTGCAGATATGCTCCAAACGATGAGCAACACCGGGGAATTCACTAATTGCCCGTGCGATCGCATCACGATTAATTCCTGCTAATCGTGCCGTGGCTACTGCCATTAAGAGATTTTGCTGGTTATGTTCTCCCACCATTCGCAAAGTAGATACTTTTACAATCGCTTCTGGTGCTGAGGTTGCAGTCAGTTTTTCCACAACCCAGTCGTCCTCGATGTAAAAGCCTTTTTCGCTAATCAAGAAATCTTTTCCTTTGACACTTGTCCAATAAGCATCAGGCCAAGCACTTAAACCTTGTTGCCTCAAGTAGGCATCATCGCCATTGAACACTTGCAACTCGGACTGACGCAACAGCTTTGCTTTGATGTTGTAATAATTTTCTAAAGTCTTATGGCGACTCAGATGATCTGGTGTGAAAGTTGTCCAAACCCCGATACGTGGTGCAAGGGAACTGGAAGATTCTATTTGATAGCTGCTAACTTCCGCAATCACCCAATCGAGTGAAGAGTGATTGAATTTTTCTTCTACTCCCCCTGCTCCCTGCCCCCTGCTCCCTGCCTGGGATAGCGCAACTTCACAAGCGGCGTAGCCAATATTACCGCAGGCGGGTGCGTCTAATTCTGCTGCTTTAAAAATGGCAGCAATTAAAGCTGTGGTAGTAGTTTTGCCGTTAGTACCTGTAATTCCTACCCAAGGTAGGGATTGCAAATTTCGCCAAGCGAGTTCCATTTCGCCAATAGTTTCAATACCTAATTGGCGTGCCTTGATTAATACGGGAATATCCCAAGGCACGCCAGGACTAACAACTATTAATTGGGGTAAATTATCACCATTCAATTCTAGGGATTGGCCTAGTTTAACGGTTATTTGCTCGGCAACGAGTTCTTGTTGTTGTTGGAGGAGGGTTTCGGAGGTATTGCTATCACTTAGCTCTACCTCCCAACCTTCCCTTTTCAACAATCTCGCCGCAGCAACACCGGACTTTCCCAATCCAATAACAGTAGCTCTAGGCATAGATTGCAGCAGAGTGTCCCTGGTTAAGCACTCCCTATAGTAGCCTTTCTTGGTAAAAATTACACAACTTTTTGTTGACCTACGCTACAGATTTTTGACGATCGCACCAAAGTCAGCTAGAACACGGGCATGATTGCGAACTAATCCCAGTAAGTGCAATCGATTACGCTTAATTTCTGGATCGGAGTCCATAACTAAAACGCTATCTGGCCCATCAAAGAAGTTACTAACTGTCGGAGCAATTTTTCCTAGTGCTGCTACTAACAGTTGATAATTCCGTGTCTGCTGTGCTGTTTGAGTTTGTGGTACTGATTCGATTAAGGCATTATACAAAGCTTCCTCTGAAGGCTTCTGGAATAATTCTGGACGAACTACCGTTGTCGGTTCTAGCTGTTTTGTATCCAAATCACCTTGAGCGGCTAATCGTGTGGAACGGTTAACGGTTTCGTAGATGTTATCTAAGGTACTGTCGTTACGGATTTGTTGTAAGTATAAGGCGCGATCGCGGACATCCAATAAATCCTTTAACGTCCGTTCTGTGTATTCTGGGTCATTATCTCCTAAAACTGCATTTACCAAATCGTAATCAATCTTTTCTTCTTGCAATAAGGTGCGGATGCGTTGTAAGAAAAACTCTTGTAATGCTGTGGTTAATGATGCCCGATCTTTTTGATATTTCTCTGCAAAATCTGTTGCTATTTGTGCCAATAAACTATCTAAATTTATCGGTAAATTGTAAAACCAAGTAATTTTAACTACAGCATTAGCAGCCCGACGCAAGGCGAAGGGATCGGAGGAACCAGAGGGAATTAAACCTAAACCAAAGATACTTACCAAGGTATCTAATCTATCTGCCAAACCGACAATTTGACCTGTGAGTGTTTCGGGTAAATTGTCACCGGCTCCCGTTGGCAAATAATGTTGACAAATTGCTTTTGCTACTTCGGCATCTTCGCCACTGGCTAAGGCATATTTTTCTCCCATAATGCCTTGTAATTCTGGAAACTCATACACCATTTGAGTTACTAAATCTGCTTTACACAATAAAGCAGCACGTTGAATTTTTTGGCTTTGATTTTCTGCTAATTCTAATTGGGTGGTAATTTGTTCAGCAATCTTAACTACTCTATCTACCTTGATACGCACCGAACCCAATTCTTCTTGGAAAGTGACTTTTTCTAACTGCGGTAAAAAGCTATCTATTGGTTTAGTTAAATCAGCTTCGTAGAAAAATCTGCCATCAGCTAATCTGGCACGAATTACCCTTTCATTCCCGACGGCAACAATATCTGATTTTTTGGGATCGCCGTTAGAAATGGTGATGAAATTAGGCAATAATTGTTGCTCAGAACTATCTGGTTTAAATACAGGGAAATAACGTTGATGAGTCACCATGACTTCAGTAATTACCTCAGTTGGTAATTCCAAAAATTCTGGTTCAAATTTACCAACAACTATAGAAGGATATTCGACAAGATTGGTTACTTCCGCTAACAAATCGGGGTAAATGACTGTATACCCGCTTAAACTCTCTGCTACTGCCTTTACTTGCTCTTTAATCAGATTTTCCCGTTCTTCTGGGTCAACAGTGACATAAGCAGACTTGAGGGCGGTAACATAATCAGTAGCCTGGGGAATTGTCACAGGTTCAGGATGTAAGACACGATGACCTTGAGAAATGCGATCGCTCTGAATCGTTTTAGAACCATTTACCAATTCCAACGGTAGCACCGTCTCATCTAACAAAGCTACTAACCAACGAATTGGTCGAGAAAATCTCCCATCTCCATCTCCCCAACGCATCAACCGCTTACCTTCTAAACCCCAAATCCACTCTTGAACAAGTTCTGTCAAAATTTCCGCCACCGGACGACCGGGAATTCTTTTTTGCACAAAGACAAATTCTCCTTTGTCAGTGGGGCGAAGGAAGAGTGCATCCAGTTCTACACCTTGCTTTTTGGCAAAGCCGATAGCAGCAGGAGTCGGCTGACCATCTTTAAAGGCGGCTTGGACGGGGGGCCCTTTAACTTCTTCTTCTCGGTCTGCTTGCTGTGATGGTAGACCTTTAATCAATACCGATAAACGCCGGGGAGTACCGTACACCTGGACACTTTCACCTTGAAGGCTGTTTGCTTCCAAACTTTGGGGAATGCGTTCTCGCCATTGTATTAAGGCATCACTGAGAAAGCTTGCAGGTAATTCTTCTGTACCAACTTCTAATAGAAACGCTAAATTTCCTGATATATCAACACTCTTAACCTTTGCCATCATAATACTATACAAAAGATATACGATATTAGACTAGTTAAATGTGTAGCGTTAATTATTAAGTATAATAGAATACTTATCTACACAAATTTTTGTACCACCAAAATTATATATCTGTTGGATATTGAAAGTTGATTGGCTCTATATATTGCTCTCAGACTTGAATCAAAAGATAATTTAAATACATTTACAAGTGGAACTTATGCCGATTTATGGTAGAGACTCAGCCTCAGCAACACTTGGAAAAAAGATTATGGAATTATTGAAACAGGCATTTTTGATTATTGTATTTAACATTGTCGGCTCTATGGCTTCCATAGCGCTTGTCTCAACAACAAGTAATGTTTGAAGTCCGTTGTCCTAAAGGTAGCTTTGAGTCCGATCGCCGTAAGCCTATTAAGAATTTTAGAAAACTCTAGGTAACAGTATTTCTGTTTTCAACTTTGCATAGCTCAAATTTATCATTTATTATCAGGCGATCGCTGATGATTTTATAAGTCATAAACCTTGCTATAAAACTCATATTTAATTTTAAATATACGTAGGGTACGTTAGCCAGAGGCATAACGCATCAGCCGAAGGCTTTCGTGCCGTACTCTCGGCGATAACACGCCACTACAGATATTTAGATTTTTTTATAAATCAAATTGGATTGCTACACATATATCAAAAGAGATATATAGGAATCAAGTTTGATTTATGAAAATATACGTAGGATGTGAGCGCGGAGAGTACGGCATCAAACATTGAGAATAGTGCGTTACGAACTTCGTTCTAACACACTCTACAATACCTAATTTCGTTCAAAAATCAAATAGTAATTCTATAGATCGAGTACGCATTAGGTTTATTAAATAGACTTGGCATTTTCTCCAAAAATTTAAAAAAATGTTTTTCTTCATCGAAGGCGGCGGGAAACTCCATCCTGCAAGTGGCGTGGAGAGGGATAGCCGCCCCGCCACTTGGGGAATGGGGCATTGGGTTTAAAAAATTAGTACTTTTGAGTTACTGGAAAAATCGGATGCTTACCCATAAATACAATACTGATTACTTGGTTAAAAATACTTAATGTGCCAGTTCACAAGCCGGAATGTAGGTTATATGCATGATATTAAATCTCATGCTACAATCCCCTAAGTGTAAATTTCATGACTAAGTTCACTTTTAAATAAGTGAACAACTATCATAATATATGGAAAGAAATTTAAAGTGAACATTCAAAAATTATTAGTTAATACTGGTAAAATTTAAATATACAATTAAGTAAGTTTATCCAACCACAAAAACTGATAATTAATAACTAATAACTTTTAAAATGTACATATAAACTTCTTAAGTGGTATTGCTCACAACTGGGATTTACAAAAGTCATAATCTAATCACAACCTAAATTAAATAATACAAAGTTGCAGCCCCAAATGAAGTTAGCGATAAATTCACTTATCTTAGGCTGTCTTCACCAAACTTATATATAGCTCATGCACATTCTGATATATTCCTACAACTATCATCCAGAGCCAATTGGCATTGCTCCCTTAATGACTGAATTGGCAGAAGGACTAGTAAAGCGAGGTCATGAAGTGCGGGTGATTACTGGAATGCCCAACTATCCTGAGCGCGAAATTTACGATGGTTATCGAGGTAAGTGGTATATTAACGAACAAAAAAATGGTGTCACTATTCAGAGAAGCTACCTGAGAATCAAGTCTAAACCTAACCTTGTAGATCGGCTGTTACTAGAGTTAAGCTTTGTCTTCACAAGCTTGCCCCAAGCCTTTAAAGGTGAACGTCCAGATGTGATTATCTTAACAGTTCCACCTCTATTAGGTATTTTGCCAGCAACAATGTTTGGTTGGTTATACAACTGCCCATTAGTTCTAAATGTGCAAGATATCTTACCAGAAGCCGCTGTGCGTATCGGGCTACTGAAAAATAAGTGGATGATCCGAATTCTTGCAGCTTTAGAGAAATTTGCATATCGGACTGCACACACTATTAGCGTCATTGCCGATGGGTTTCGTGAGAACTTAGTGAATAAGGGAGTACCTGTTAATAAAATTGTTTGTATTCCTAATTGGGTTAATGTAAATTTCATCCACCCTTTGCCGAAACAGAACAACTCCTGGATATCTAGCCATCAACTTGATGGTAAATTTGTAGTCCTTTATTCGGGCAATATTGCCCTAACGCAAGGTTTAGAAATAGTAATAGAAGCAGCAGTTTGTTTAAGTCATATCAAAGATATAGTCTTTGTCATTGTTGGTGAATCAAAAGCATTGCAAAGCTTGCAAGAATATTGTCTATTACATAGAGCAGAGAATGTTTTGCTGCTACCGTTGCAGTCACGAGAAAAACTACCCGAAATGCTAGCTGCATCTGATGTGGGATTAATTGTGCAAAAACGCAATGTGATTTCGTTCAATATGCCCTCAAAAATACCACTACTACTAGCAAGTGGTCGCCCAATTGTGGGTTCAGTTCCTGCTACGGGTACTGCGGCTAAAGCAATCGAACTCAGTGGTGGTGGAATAATTGTGGAGCCAGAATCACCCGATGCAATGGCTGCTGCTGTGTATGATTTATATGCTAATCCTTCTCTAGGAAAAAGATTAGGTAACGCAGGAAGACATTTTGCTGAAGAAAATTATTCTTTGGAGCAAGCACTCGATCGCTATGAAGGATTGCTTTCTCATATTGTTACTAATCGAAAATCAACTGTGGGTATGTTGCCGAAATTCAATTCCAAGGAATCAGTTGTGGATGGTTAAAGGGCTTTTGACTAGACAAAAATTCGGTTTAATTTTTTAAATTACTTGTGTAAGTCAACCCCTTTCCTGCGGGATGCTACGCGAACGGGGAATTCAAAATTCAAAATGACGCTCTCTACGAGATACTAAAAGCGTAGCTTGCAACTCTTACAGAGTACGTGGACTCGCTCATAGCGTTGCCATACCGCAGGCTTTACACTGCGCTAACAAAATTCTTGCATTACAATCCCCATAAATAAATTTATTTGCTCTGAAAACATACCTAGCTTCGTAAAAATCAAATAGGAGTCCTATTCATAACCCTGATGATGATAAATGGAATCACCCATTTGGGTGATTTAAAAATCATCTGATCGGGTGAGCTAAGTGTAGGAAGATGAGAATGCTGAAAAATAGGACTCTAGAGTACACTGATTGATTGCACTTTGTTCGTTGTGAGGATAATTTGATGAAAGCCCCAATCTTGGTTAATAAGGCTGAATTAATCAGCATTGGCGTAGCCAGCCGCAGGCATCGCTCCATAGATTTTTCCTCCTTAAGATTAGTATTCAATACAACTCAAGAGGGATAAACTCATGTTTGAACTTACACAAATCCAGTATGTTATGTGGTTATAATGCAAGCAAGTACTTACATGTGCAACTAAGCCTTTGCAAAGCTCATGAACAACTCTCTCAAACAGTCTGTCTAATTTTATACCAATCTATCAAATAACTGCGCGAACAACTGGTTGTGTACTTGCAAAAAAGTCAAGATAAGGGCGCAGTATCTTCAGGTATAGATTTGAAAGCATCTGTAGATAGTTCCACAGGTAGGTTGCCTTACGGTATTCTGCGTTTTAGCAAAATTACTACATAAAACTAAAGTTTTGAATAGTACATAAGTTTTGAGGATATTTGCTTAATCAATTGCCATTGAGAGGAGGCAAAAAATTTAGTTAATTCCATTGCAACAAGATAAACCGAGTTTTCTCTCTGAGCGAAAGTAATGGGTTCATACTGACTAAAAAAGTTTTATAAATTACACTTTACAAATTGATAGGAGTTAAGTGATGTACAAAATAGCCATAATGTGCTGAAAAATATTTGTTTGTTTTAGGTGCTAGACATCGTAAGCGATCGCCCAAATACATATTTGTCATCAACATCAAAAACAAAGGGCTAAAAACTATTCAAAATAATGCTTTTTTAGCGAAGAATAGATTGCCCAAGTCTAAATCCACAAGACGAGAAAGTGAAGATGTCCCATTCTGAGTTCCCTGATTCTCCCCTTCCAGTTGAAATAGAACAGCCTGCTGTTACTGATGCTAGCCAGGAGTCGCAACCATTATTAGAGCGATCGCCTAAACCACCTCAAAAGCGTCGTTGGCCTCTAATTTTGGGAATTATTCTCTTAATTGGAGGCATTGGTTTTGGTTGGCGCTGGTGGCAAACTAGTAGTGCTAGCAATCCACCAGCAGGCGGGCCAGCTGCTGGAAAACCGATGGCAATTCCCGTCAAGCTAGCAACTGTGGAAACTGAAACTGTACAAGAAAGTTCAGAGTTTATTGGCTCTTTAGAAGCTCCACAGTCTGTACCAATCAAACCACGGATTGCAGGGCGAATTAGCCAGGTTTTTATCAAAGAGGGCAACCGGGTTCAACAAGGGCAAGTAATTATTAGCTTAGAAACTGATGATGCCCAAGCCTTGCTACGAGAAAAACAAGCAGCACTACAACAAGCACAGGCAAATCTTGCTGAACTCAAAGCAGGGACTCGAACAGAAGTAGTTTCCCAAGCCAAAGCCCAGCTAGATCAGGCCCAAGCAAAATATCAAGATGCCGTATCGGGATCGCTACCACAGCAAATTCAGCAGGCTGAAGCTCAAGTTAATTCCGCCAAATCCGATCTAGTATTAGCACAAGCACGAGCAACGCGATACGCACAATTAACAAAAGAAGGGGCGACTTCCCAAGATAGCCTAGACGAATACATCAAAAACAAAGATAGTGCCCAAGCAGCGTTAGTTGCAGCCCAGAAAAACCTAGAGCAACTCCGCAAAAGCAGAGATGCTAATATCCAGCAGCTAGGTGCTGCCTTAGAACAACAGAAACAATACTATAATCAGCAGGTGAACGGCAACCGCCCAGAAGATATTGCCCAAGGGCGATCGCAAGTAAGCCAAGCAGCCGCTCAAGTCCAATCGGCTCAAGTCCAACTGCAATACACAAAAGTCCTAGCTCCTTTCACAGGTATTGTTGGTGATATCCCAGTCAAAGTAGGACAGTATGTGGCACAAGGGGATCAACTCACAACATTGACCAAAAATGACTCTTTAGAACTGAATATATCCATTCCGCTAAATCAAGCCAGAAATTTGCGCTTGGGATTACCTGTGCAAATGTTGGATGCCCAAGGCAAACCCACAACAACGGGTAAAATCAGTTTTATCTCCCCAAATGCCAGTTCCGATTCGCAGACAGTTTTGGTAAAAGCCAACTTTGGCAATTTGAGAAATCGATTGCTTAATCTTCAGTCAGTGCAAACCAGAGTCATCTGGAAGGAACGTCCGGGAATTTTAATTCCAGTTACAGCAGTATCTCGCTTGGGTGGAGAGACTTTTGTCTTTGTAGCTGAAGCGCCATCAGCAAAGAAAGCCGAAGCACCAGCAGAAAATAAAGCTGAAGCACCAGCAGAAAATAAAGCTGGAGCGCCATCTTTAGTGGCTCAACAAAAACCCGTGAAATTGGGAGTTATTGAGGGGAATAATTATCAAGTTATCGAAGGATTAAAGGCTGGAGACAAAATTGTTGTTTCCGGTATTCTCAACCTAACTAATGGCGCTCCTATCACTCCAGCAAAGGAAGAACCAGGTAGTCAGAAACCTTAGCTGAACGGGGCAGGGGAGTAGGAGGAGGAGGGGCAATACGGTTCGGTTAAAGGGGAAAGGGAAAAGGAGAAAGGTTTTGAATACATCCTTTACCCGCAAACCCATTCCCCAGACCACAAGGAAAATGAAAAATGTTTATCCGAACCGTATTGGGAGGAGGGCGACAAGGAGGACAAGGAGAATAACTATACTCAATTCCCAATGCCCAATGCCCCATGCCCCATGCCCAATGCCCAATACCAAATACCAAATACCCAAAGAAAGCCCAATTTTTAAACTATGTTCGTTGACTTCTTTATTAAGCGGCCAATTTTTGCGTCGGTTTGTGCGATCGTCATCCTTTTAATAGGATTAATCAGTATTCCCACACTACCGATCGCAAGATTCCCAGAAATTAGTCCCACCCAAATCACTGTAACTTCCAACTATAGCGGAGCTAGTGCAGAAGTCGTAGAAAGCGGAGTGACAAATATCTTAGAAAGGCAAATCAACGGGGTTGAGGGACTAAGATATCTCACTTCCAGCAGCAGTAACGATGGTACTAGTACCATAACAGCCACCTTCGATTCATCGCGTGATAAAGATATTGCGGCTGTGGATGTGCAAAATCGTGTTTCTGTTGCCCAACCACAACTACCAGACTCTGTGCAACGCACGGGAGTGCGAGTATCGAAAGAATCTAGTAACATCCTCTTAGCGATTGGTTTATTCGCTGAAAATAAAGAGTACGACAATACATTCTTAAGTAACTATGCCGACCTTTACTTAGCAGATGCCTTAAAAAGAGTCAAAGGTGTAAGCAACGCTCAAATTTTTGGCGAACGCCGCTATGCAATGCGTTTGTGGTTAGATCCGAGTCGCCTTGCCAATCGGGGACTAACAACTCAGGATGTAGCAGATGCTTTGTCTGAACAAAACTTACAAGTTGGTGCAGGGAGAATTGGACAAGAACCGGCTCCTGAAGGACAAAGATATCAACTTGACGTGCGTGCTGCTAGCCGATTAGAAGAACCATCAGAATTTGAAGAAATTGTCCTCAAAACTGGAGATGATGGCACATTAGTCAAGCTCAAAGATGTCGGTAGAGCAGAACTGGGTGCAGAAAACTACAGTTCATTTCTACGATTTCGTGGTAAAGATGCTGTCGGTTTAGGGATTTATCAGGTTCCTGGTAGTAATGCCTTGGATGTAGCCAAGGGAGTCAAAGCTGAAATTGCGCGATTGGCTCCAAGTTTTCCCCCAGGCATGAAATATCAGGTAGCTTTTGACACAACCATGTTTGTCGAAGAGTCGATGGCAGAAGTGCTTAAGAGCTTGATTGAATCGGTGGTGCTGGTTGTAATTGTAATTTTTGTGTTTTTGCAGGACTGGCGAACTACCTTAATTCCCGCAATTACTATTCCGCTTTCCTTCATTGGGATATTTGGCTTCGTCAAAGTTTTTAACTTTTCGATTAATAGTTTGACTTTGTTTGGTCTGACTTTAGCATCAGGGATGGTGGTAGATGATGCAATCATTGTAGTAGAGCAAATCAGCCGTTTTATTCAGGATAAAGGAATTAGTCCTCGGCGAGCCGCTAGTGAATCAATGGCGGAACTTTTTGGAGCAGTGATTGCAACTTCACTGGTATTGATGGCGGTGTTTGTACCAGTGGCGTTCTTTCCGGGAACCACAGGCGCACTTTATCGGCAATTTGCGCTGACTATCGCCTTTTCCATTGCGATTTCGACTTTTTTGGCTTTGACTCTGATACCTTCTTTGTGTGGGGTGTTGCTGCGTCAAGGACAAAGACCTTCAGGCTGGCTGGGTTGGATTTTTGGCCAGATAAATCGCTTTCTCGACTGGGTACAGCATAGTTATAAGCGATCGCTTACATTTCTAGCACGCATCAAAGGTATTGTAATTGGGTTGTTTATTGTTTCCTTGGGAATGACTGCTTGGCTGTACATCACAGTACCAACAGCTTTTCTACCTGAAGAAGACGAAGGTTACTTCATCACAATTATTCAAGGGCCGCAAGGGGTTTCGTTGCAATATACCAGCGATGTGATTGCACAGGTAGAAAAAGAAATTCTGCAAATTCCAGAAGTATTGGGGACTTTTGCGATCGGTGGATTTGGTTTTAGTGGTAGCACTGCCAATAGTGGCATCATATTTACAACTTTAAAATCTTGGGATGAGCGCTCAAAACCCGGTCAATCAGTACAGGCGATTATTGGCAGCTTGCAAGGGAAGTTGATGGCAATCCCAGAAGCCAGGGTTTTCCCTGTGAACCCGCCACCAATTCAGGGTTTAGGTAACTTTGGTGGCTTCGTCTTTCAACTGCAAGACCGCAGAGGTAACAGCGGCTTAGAAAATTTGGTGCAGTCGATGGGTAAATTACTAGGTCAAGCTAATCAAACACCAGGATTACAAGCTGTATTTAGCACCTTTGCAGCAGATACACCACAATTGCTTGTGGAAGTAGACCGCAATAAAGCCAAATCATTGCAAGTTTCCATAGATGATATCTTCAATACTTTACAAACTGCTTTGGGGTCGCAATATGTAAATGATTTCAATCTCCAGCAGCGCAATTATCGAGTATATATCCAGGCAGATCAACAGTTTCGTTCTAATCCAAAAGATATTAGCAAACTATATGTTCGTTCTGAAAAGGATCAAATGATTCCTTTGAGCAACTTAGTTAAAGTTACTCAGACTGTAGGAGCGCAAACTATCAATCACTACAATCTCTTCCGCTCGATTGAAATTAATGGTTCCGCCGCTCCTGGCTCTAGTTCGGGAGACGCAATTAAAGCAATGGAAAAAGTTGCTAAGGAAGTTTTACCAGCCGGTTATGGTTACGAATGGTCGGGGACTGCATTAGAAGAAATAGATTCTGGTGGTTTAGCACCCCTGATCTTTGGATTAGGATTGGTATTTGTATTTTTGGTACTAGCTGCTCAATACGAAAACTACATTGACCCCTTTATCATTCTGTTATCAGTTCCCTTAGCTATTTTTGGAGCGCTTGTAGCTCAATCGTTACGGGGTTTTTCTAATGATGTTTATTGTCAAATTGGTCTAGTAATGTTGATTGGTTTGGCTAGTAAAAACGCGATTTTAATTGTGGAGTTTGCTAACCAATTGCGAGATCAAGGTCTTTCGATGACTAAAGCAGTAATTGAAGCTTCACAAGAACGGTTACGTCCAATTTTGATGACTGCCTTTGCTACTCTTTTAGGGATTTTCCCCTTGGCTAATTCCACAGGTGCAGGAGCAGCTAGTCGCCAATCTTTGGGAACAGCAGTTTTTGGTGGAATGTTAATTGCGACTTTCTTGAGTTTGTTTGTAGTGCCAATTTTGTATATCGTTATCAAGACGACGACAGAGCGCTTTATCAAACCAAATCAGCATCAAGAACTGCAAACAGAAGGTATGTCATTGGATGGTAGAACTACTGCATATTCAACAAAAGGCGAGAACTAATTCGTAATTCGTAATTAATTTACCGAACCGGAGAGGCGCAGAGAACACAGAGAAGAGTGCTTTATCCCCATGCCCAATGCCCTGTTCCCCATGCCCAAAAACTCCATCCCACAAGTGGCGTGGAGTTTTTCATTTCAGCAATCTTAGACCACTGAGAGTAACTAATACTGTAGAACCTTCATGGCCAATCACGCCGATGGGTAAGTTGATATTTCCTAGAAAGTTGCCCACCAAAAGCAACATAATGAAACTCAATGCTACGACTATATTCTGTTTGACTATGGATTGCGATCGCCTCCCCAAATGCATCGCCACGGCAATTTTTTCTAACTTATCGGCCATCAGTACTATATCTGCGGTTTCTAATGCTACATCACTACCAGATATACCCATCGCTATCCCTACAGATGCTTGGGCTAAAGCTGGTGCATCATTAATTCCATCGCCCACCATTGCCACAGTTTGATACTTTTGCTGTAGACGGCGGATAACATCTAGCTTATCTTCTGGTAGAAGTTGAGCATATACCCGATCGATTCCTACTGCTTTGGCGACACTTTGAGCAGTTTCTTCATTATCCCCGGTTAGCATGACAATTTGCTCAATTCCCTGTTGCTTTAAGCGGGTAATGGTTGCGGCTGCTTGCGATCTTACTTCATCTGCGATCGCAATTACACCCATCACCTCTGCCCCTCTGCCCCTCTGCTCCCCTGCTCCCCTGCCTTCTTGTGCTACCCAAACCACTGTTTTACCTTCTTGCTCCAAAGATTGAGCCATTTCTTGCAATTCTTCAGGTAAATTTGTGACATATTGCTGCACGAAAACCGCATTCCCTACGATTATCTCTTGTTCTTGAGCAATTCCGACAATTCCCTGCCCAGGTATGGCTTGTACTTGGATTGCACCAACCAAATCCAAATTATCAGCTGCTTGCACAATTGCCTTACCGATAGGATGTTCTGAATAAGATTCCACACTAGCTGCGGCTTTTAATACATCTGCTCTCGTGTATTTACTAACTGCAATTACTTGGGATATTTGCAACTGTCCTGTTGTCAGAGTACCAGTTTTATCAAATGCGATCGCTCGGACTTTGCCAATCTTCTCCAACTGTGCCCCATTCTTAAACAAAATCCCCTGTCTTGCACCATTGGCGATTCCTGAAAGCAGGGTGGGCATTATTGCAGCCATCAGCGCACAGGGAGAAGCTACCACTAGGAAAGTAAGGGCGCGATAAATGGTTGTTTCCCAATCCCAACCCCAAAGGAATGGCGGTAAAGTTGCCAGTAATATCCCGGCTACTACAATTACTTTGGCATATCCTTTTTCAAAGCGATCGATAAACTCTTGAGAAGGAGGTGCTTCTGTTTGCGCCTGTTCTACCAAGCGAATCACGCGCTGAATCAAACTGCTTTGGGCTGGTTTGTGTACCTTAATTTGCAATGCACCATAGCCGTTAAGTGTACCGGCAAATACTTCTTCACCCACCGTTTTCTCTACAGGTAAAGACTCGCCTGTAATTGCAGCTTGATTGAGAGTACTGTAACCAGATAAAATTATCCCATCAGTAGGAATTAGCTCCCCAGGTTTAACGATAATTTCATCACCCACTTTTAACTGACTGATAGGAATTTCCTCTTCTCTTCCCTGAAGCAAAATTCTTGCTGTATCTGGTGTCAAGCTCATCAAACTGCGTATACTGCGCTCAGTTCGCGCCATTGCATAGCCTTCTAATGCACCACTGATAGCAAATATCAGAATCAAAATTGCCCCATCAATAATTAGATGATATTCTCCTCGCCATAAGCCAAGGCTAGCAGCACCAATCGCCGCCACAATCATCAGCAAATCTACATCGAGTTCTTTTTCTTTAAAAAGGGTAGTCAATCCTTCCCGCGCACTTTCGTAACCACCAATTACATAAGCAGCCGGTAGCAGAAGGAATGCTAATCCTAACCAGCCGAGATGTAAGGCGAACCATCCAAAAAATAGCAGCAAGCCACACAAAAGCGCTGCTAAGGTATCTGCGTGTTCTCTGGTGAATTGGCTGAAGCGTTGGGGGTAGAGCATGAGAGGTGAATTAACAAGGACTTTCTTAGGCTAAACCTTGACATTGATGTTAATGTCAAGGTCTATAATGATTTTGAAACGCAAAGGGGCGCTGTAGACGCTTTTGCGGCTTGCCGCAGGCTGGAAAGCGCAAAGGTACGCAGAGTTAAATCTTTATTTGTGTTCTGGGAGCGTTTTTCAAAAGCAGAATGTGGGTAAATAGGACGATTTAACTGTTAACTTTAAACTTGAACTAAGAGGAAAAATATATGCTAAAGCGAATATATATTGATAACTTTCGCGGTTTAGTAAATTTCGAGATGAATTTTGACTCGATTAACCTGTTTATTGGTGGTAATGGAACGGGTAAATCAACTGTTTTTGAAGCCTTGCGGAAAATTCAAACTTTTGTAAGTGGTCGCAAAAACCTAGAAGAAATTTTTGAATATACTGATTGTACTCGCTGGCAAACTTTACAAATTCAGCGTTTTGAGTTAGAAATTACTGGGAATAATGGTCATTATAAATATGAATTTGCTATTAAACATAATCAAAATAAAAATCATGTTGAATATGAACGTCTCTGGTTTAATAACCAAATATTGCTAAAATTAGAGAAAAATGAAATTCAATTTTTTCGAGAAGATACTTCGGAATTAGTAAATATTACATTTCCTTCTTCAATTTCAGAGTTTATTTCTCTAGTATCGTTATTTTCTGCCAATACAAATAGTACGAAGATAGCTTGGTTTACAAATAGAATGCAGCGATTTATTATTGTACAAATTATTCCTAGTCTTATGGCTGATGGCAGCGAAAAGGAAGAAACAACTCTAGATTTTAGAATGAAAAATTTTGTTTCTTGGTATCGTTATATTTCAGAAGATCAAGGTAAAATTTCTGAACTTATGAAGATTCTACAAGATGTTTTAGATGGTTTTATAAGTTTTAAATTTGAACACTTTAGTGAAAGATATCGAACTTTAAAATTGCGATTTACAACAGGTGAAGATAAAAAAAATATTATTGATTATCGTTTTAGCGAATTATCCGATGGACAAAAAGTGCTAATTGCTCTGTACACACTTCTTTATTGCACTCAGTCTGAAGATTACACACTGTGTATAGATGAACCAGAGAATTTCTTAGCCCTACCGGAAATTCAGCCTTGGCTAGTTCAGCTTTATGACCTTTGCAGTGAGCAAAAAATCCAGGCTTTGTTAATTTCTCATCATCCTGAATTAATTAACTATCTTTTAGCATCACCTATAGGTTATTGGTTTGAGCGTCAGAGTAATGCACCTGTAAGAGTCAAAAAAATTAGTAATGAAGTTGCTGAAACTACTGGATTACCAATTTCAGAACTGATTGCACGGGGATGGCTTTATGAGCCAGCGTAGAGTACAGATTGTTATTTTGTGTGAGGATAAGCAACAAGAAGTTTTTGCTCGGCATTTTCTGAAAAAAAGAGGTTTTATTTTAGATAGAAATCTCAGAATTGAAATTTGCCCAAAAGGTGCAGGAGAGCAGTTTGTCAGAAAACGCTATCCCACAGAGGTGAAAGCATATCGGAGTAAAAATTATCTTTCAGGAATGCTTGTGGTTTTAATTGATGCAGACAAAAAAACGGTAGAGGAAAGGCTGAAACAATTAGATGATGCACTGATAGAAGATTCACAGCAGATTCGTCAGCCGAAAGAAGCGATCGCAATATTTATACCCAAAAGAAATATTGAAACTTGGATACATTATTTACAAGATGAAATTGTTGATGAAGAAACAGAATATTCCAAATTAACCAATGAGTCAGCTTGTAAGCCATCTGTAGAAAACTTGGTAAATCAGTGTTACCAAGGTTTGAATGAAAATGCACCGCCATCTCTTCAGGTGGCTTGTGGAGAATTACAAAGAATTTTGCCGTTGTTGGAGTAAATCATGAGCGCTGGTTGCTTAACTATTAAAGAACTCACTGATGCAGTCGGCGGCGGTTTAACTCCGCGGATGGTGCGACATTACCATCAATTGGGACTATTACCGCAACCAATACGATCGCGCAGCAATTACCGTCTATACACCAAAAAAGATGTCGTGCGGTTGCAAAGGATTGTCGCACTCAAGCAGCAAGGGTTTCAGCTAAACCATATCCGCAATATTTTGGAAGTGGAACCAGAAACTGAGACAACTACAAACCTGATGGGACAACTCCAGCAGCAATATCGCGCGGTGATGCAACAAATTTCGCAACTGCGACAAACTGCATCAGCATTAGAAGGATTATTGGGGCGCGATCGCCATTGTCAAATTATGCAGGCGGAAGTTTTGGCACAACTCAAGTTACTTGATGTCGAAACTCAAGCCGGATTGGGTGGATTGGAAAACCTCTGGAGTGGTTTAGATGCCGAAATTCATACTCATTCAGAAGCTTTTTCAGAATCACTACAACGCTTACTACCCGATTTGTCTCACCGTTCGGAAATTGAACAACACTTAATTTCTCAGTTGGTTTTGGCTTGTGGTGATGTGAGTTTAGTGTCCTTTGTGAAATTGAGCCGAGATGCGATCGCAGCTAGTCGAAAAGCCTTATCTTCAAGCTGTCAAATTGTTGTTGATACCCAAACGGTTGCTGCTGCTTTGGATCAAACCCGATTACTTCACTTGGGATGCCACATTGAAACCTTAATTGATAATCCCCATATAACTACCGCCACAGAAGCAGAAGTTGCTTTTTGGCAACATCGAGAATGGCGAGAGAAATTGCTGCAAGTCAATCAGGGTTGTGTACTGGTAGTTGGTTATGCTCCCTCAGTACTTGTAGAAGTTTGTGAAGCGATCGCCAACCAAAAAATCCAGCCAGCATTAGTAATTGGAATGCCCATCGGCTTTAGTCATGCTCCCGCAGCCAAGCGACAACTGATGCAACAAAAGATACCTTTTATTACAGTTGCAGGAACTTTGGGAGGTGGCACTTTAGCTGCTACAGCTTTAAATGCTTTGGTGGAGTCACTCATTGATAAGCCAGATTGTCATTGTTATCTCAAAAATATAGGAGATTCTTCTGATTGCTGAAAAATAAGTACTCATTTAAGACATAAAAATACTCAGTACTTAGCACTACTGAAAATAATATTGTTAAATAATATTGAATTTGCTACACTTTACCAGTTTTAGTAATTCAATAATTCATAATTGTGGCCATAAGCTACCAACTTCGTATAAGTTGCAATCTAAATTAGAACATTTTATAGTAAACAGACTCTAGTAGTTAGAGTATAAATTATCATGCTATACAATCTCAATCAAAGTATAGAACAATACAAGTGCGCTGAAGGAAGTTAGAAGTAAAGATAACTCAGATGTATAATTAGCGCGTCTCCTCCATAATCCTTAACAAGATTGTGATTTAAAACTGGTAGGCTTTCTATTTTTTACTTTAATTAAGGGGCTTATGTGGCAACAAGAAAAAAAAGATACTTCGATAATCAGGCTGATACTATGGGTTGCTTTAGCTACAACTCCTATGGCAGCAGGTTTGCTGGTGTCAGAACCCATACTGGCGCAATCTAAACCTGAATCTCCTTCTTTTGCAGTGCCGAAAACAGTGCAGAATGGGACAACAATTCGGATTGATGGTTCAAGTAGCTTGGGTGCAATCAACGAAAGCCTGAAAGAGAATTTTGAAAAACAATTTTCGGGTACTAAAGTTGAAATTGCCGCTAATGGCACTGATACGGCACTGAAAGAGTTGCTAGATGGCAAAATCGACATCGTAGCAATGGGGCGTGGATTGACACCAGCAGAAAAAGCCCAAGGATTAGAGCAAGTTCGCTTGCGCCGTGAGAAGATTGCGATCGTGGTTAGCGCAGATAATCCTTTCAAAGGCAGCTTGACTAGTAAGCAATTTGCCCGGATTTTTCGGGGACAAATTACAAATTGGTCACAAGTTGGAGGCCCTTCAGGAAAGATTCGGTTAATCGATCACCCTAGTACAAGTGAGACTCGTAATACTTTTCGCACTTATCCAGCTTTCAAGAATGCTGAATTTGCTACAGGGCCAGATGCTACGCAACTAAAGGATGAGAATACCGCAGAAGTTATCAAACAACTGGGCAAAGACGGCATCAGCTATGTGTTAGCTAATCAGGTGTCAAAGCTGCAAAATGTGCGAGTTCTGCAATTACATCAAGCTTTACCAGATGATGCAAGATATCCCTTCTCGCAACCTTTAGTTTACGTTTACAAAAAAAATCCCAGCGTCAGCATAGTAGATTTTCTTGGTTTTACCCTTGCACCGCCAGGACAGAAGGCTATAGAACAAGGTAGAACGGCTGAAGCTACTGCTGTCGCAGCCAACATCACACAACCTTTCGTCACCCCTACTCCCAGCGCCCAGATAACACCTGCTGCTACACCTTCTCCTAGCGCCAGTGCTTCTGCATTTGGCGAACAGCCTTTTGTCGCTCCTGCTACTGCACAAAATAGCCCAATTGTAAATAAGGAAACACCATATTGGTTACTCCTACCTTTGTTTTTTATTGCTGTAGGTACAGCCTTATTAGCGTGGATTCTGGGAAAACGCCCATCGCCCAACGATCAAACAGACAACTTACCAGAATCAAATCCTCATCCACCTAGTACAGAAGATGGAGAAATGGCGTTACTCAATGCCGGCACCGCTCCCTCCATTAACGGAACGATGCTTGTAGAGCAGCCATTGCCACACTCCCAAGAGCAAGAAACCCCCGATCGCACTTCTTTCAATATCTATGCTCAAACAGAGTCTGACCTGAATGAAAATGGTAATCAAGGGACAGCCAATTTAGTACAAGAGCCAAGTAATGGTACTTCTAACCTCTATGAAGGTACAACTGCTGCAACCAATGGTTCGGGAGCCGCAGCTTTAAGTGGTGGTGCAGCTTTAGCAACGGGCATCGGGGCGGCTACATGGTCTGCCTTTACCAACAAAGAAACAGAAACAAATCTAACTGATGAGACGGTTGAGCTAAATAATTATACTGAGACAAACACTCCTGATTCTGATGACGTTGCATGGGATATAGAAGCCCCAGCAGCTGTAGTAAATACTCCCTATCCTCAACTGGGTAACATTTCAGAAGAAATATCTGATGTGCAACTGCCTTCATCTGAAGTCACAGCCCCACTGCCAGAAGTAACATCTAATTTGGGATATTGGGACACAGAAATTAGTGAAGATCAAATAGATGAGGAACTTCAGGCAGAATTGAACTGGCTGGAAAGTATCACCTCACCTGAAGATACGGCTTCAGTAGATGAATTGCCTTTCCCAGAATATGGCAAAACTGAAAATACAGCTTCAGTAGATGAATTGCCTTTCCCAGAATATGGCAAAGTGGAATCTTCACTGATCGATTTACCAGAATTGCCAGAAGAAGATTTATTTAATGTAGTAGCAGATGAAGCCGAACCTCCTGCCAATGTGGTAGAAGAATCTCAAACAGAGCCAATTGGAGAAGCTGCTGCTGAAAATGAATCTATAGATTTTGCAGACGTTGCGGCTTTAGCAGCAGGTGCAGGGATTGGAGCCTGGGCGATCGATCTTCCATCAAATACCCAAGGAGAAACTGATACTACAGTTGATGCAGAAGATGAGAGCAGTATTTTGCTCACACCGCATACTTATGAATTGGCTCATGTCTCTTGGGAAATTTCTGAAACCAAGAAAGCAGCACTGCGTCAACAAGGCGGCTTTCAATTGGCAGTGCGGCTGTATGATGTGACTGGCATTGACTTGAGTTATCAAAGTCCGCATCTTGTAAAACAGTATGAATCTGAAGAGACAGCACACGATCGCTTGTTAGAGATTCCCGTCAACGATCGCGATTATATAGCTGAAATTGGTTATCTTGCTGATGGCGATCGCTGGTTATTGATTGCCCGTTCAGCAGTGGTTCGTTTCTTCAGCCCTGTGCTTCCAGATCCGATAGTTGATAATGTAGCGATGCCTGCAACGGGCGATGCCAACGCAGATGCAACAGATATTCACTTGGTAGAAGTAGAAGAAGAGAGCAATATTTTACTTACACCCTATACTTCTACATCGGCTCATGTCACTTGGGAGATATCCGAAACCAAGAAAGCAACCCTACGTCAACAGGGCGGCTCTCAATTAGTTGTGCGGCTGTATGATGTTACAGGCGTTGACTTGAGTTATCAAAGTCCCCACCTTGTCAAGCAGTATGAATCTGAAGAGACAGCACATGACGGACTAGTGGATATTCCCGTCAACGATCGCGATTATATAGCTGAAATTGGTTATCTTGCTGATGGCGAGCGCTGGTTATTGATTGCCCGTTCAGCAGTTGTTCGTTTCTTCAGCCCGGTGCTTCCAGATCCAATCGTTGATGATATAGCGATTGCGGGTGAAACAGATATTGACTGGGATGTAGAAGAAGAGATCGCTGAACAAGAAAGCAGCATTGTTCTCACACCTCGTACTTCTCAATGGGCTGAGGTTTCTTGGCAGATATCCGAAACCAAGAAAGCAGAATTGCAACAACAGGGCGGCTCTAAATTAGTAGTGCAGCTGTATGATGCAACTGGCATTGACTTGAGCTATCAAAGTCCTCAGTTTGTCCAGCGATATGAATGTGAAGAGACAGCAAACGATCGCTTTGTGGAAATTCCCATCAGCGATCGCGATTACATAGCAGAAATCGGCTATGTCGCTGATGGCGGTCGTTGGTTGTTCATTGCCCATTCTGCGATCGTTCATGTCTCCAGTCCCGCTGATACAGATTCCCCCGTTGAAGATGTAGCCTTAGCTAGCGAAACAGCTATTAACCTTGAAGATGTAGCGTTAGCAAGTGAAACACCTGTTGACTTAGTAAATGTAGAAGAAGAGAGTAGTGAAGAAGAAAGCAAAATACTGCTCACAGTCCGTACTCCCAAATGGGCTTATGTTTCTTGGCACATTTCCCCGACTCAGAACGAAGCACTGCAACAACAGGGTGGCTCTCAATTAGCAGTGCGGCTTTATGATGTAACTGGCATTGACTTGAGTTATCAAAGTCCCCAACTTATCCAGCAGTACGAATGCGAACAGATAGCCCGCGATCGCTTCGTAGCGATTCCTGTGAGCGATCGGGATTACATGGTTGAAATTGGTTATCTCGCCGATAGCGAGCGTTGGTTACTCATTGCCCGTTCACCTAACGTTCGCGTTTTCAGTCGTTCCCACGAAGATTTTTGGTTTGTGGCGGATGCAGAGTTGATTATTCACGGAGCAACCCAACCAAATACAAACGTAAACATTAGTGGATATCCCGTCAAAGTTAAATCCGATGGTACTTTCCACCTACGTCTCCCCTTTTCAGATGGTTTAATGGACTATCTGATCACAGTCGCGGCTGATGGAGAATCTACCAAAACCATTCATAAAAAGTTCTCTCAGGAAACTTCAGAGAACTAGTAATTACGCTAAACTATCCCTTTTCACCCTATTCTCCCTTTTTAGGGGGAAATAGGGAAAGGGTTAATTTGCTCAAGTCTTGCATGATAGAAATTATTCGTCCTGGCTTTTGCTTGCGGAAAACACCAAAATGGGAAAGCAAACTGGGGTTTGAATAAGTCAAATGTCATTTTGAGAAAGTAAACAGACATTTTTATAAAGTAACGTGAGTTCGACAAACCTCTCCCTGGTTTTGCGTAGTAAAACCAGGGAGAGGTTTCAATATTTTGGAGTAGATTATGACTTACGCACTGTACAAATTAATTATGGTATGCGTTTACGAAAATAGGTTGTTTCAGGCTTTTATTAATTATCGTTTGATGGTAAATCTATCCCTCTTCTGTCACTTCCCGGCAGAGCGATCGCTACTAACTCAATACGCTTGGGTTTTCGAGACGCGATAAATCGCCGTCTCTACAAATATTTTGTTGCTCATTCTGAACTGTATTGGCTACTAATACCAATTTAATGTGAAGCTGCATAGAAAAGAGCTTCTAGGATAAAGTTATAAGAAGAGACAGAAATTACTTGCTCAAAAGTAAGTT